>NZ_JAOYTK010000006.1:0-175147 GCF_025846885.2 Brucella sp. HL-2
ACGCTTGCGCTGTTTTGGTGCGTGTCGGGGCTATTCGCATTAATCTCGCCGATGCGCGCTATGGCTATTCTCGAAGGACATCACGTTCCGGCGTGGTTGGCGGGTATTACAGTGTATGGTGGCGCATTTGCAGATATCGCATTGGGCCTGGGGATCCTTTGGCGTTCCGCAACGCGCCTGGCAGCGGTTGGAATGATAGCGCTTTCGGCCTGCTATCTGTTCGGCTGTCTGGTGGTTGCGCCAGATCTGTGGCTTGATCCTCTTGGACCGATGGTCAAAGTGGTTCCAGCTATTGTTTTGGCGGCTATCGTTGCGATGATGCTGGAGGCGCGATGACCTATGATATTTTGCGTTTTCTGCATGTGATCGGTGCAACGGTGCTACTTGGCACCGGCGCGGGTATCGCGTTTTTCATGGTTATCTCAAATCGATCGGCAGACCCGCGGTTGATTGCTCATGTCGGTGGCATCGTCGTGTTGGCTGATACGGTTTTCACCGCAACTGCTGCCATTTTCCAGCCAGTCACCGGCTATTTGCTTGCACGTGCAGTTGGATGGCCCGTCTTGTCCGGTTGGATTGGACTGTCGTTGGCGCTCTACATCTTTGTTGGAGTATTCTGGTTACCAGTTGTGTGGATGCAAATCCGGTTGCGGGATATGGCTCGTCGGGCCGCTGCAGAGGGAAAAGCCCTGCCGGCGGCCTATCATCGTCTCTATCGCTGCTGGTTTGCTTTTGGCTTTCCTGCATTTGCAGCAGTTTTGGCCATCATATGGCTGATGCTGACCAAGCCGTCATTTTGAAGATCACCATCCCGATAATGAATGCAACGGCACGCTACCATTGCTGCTGATTAAAATTGATCGGTGTGATCTATGTTCTTGACTGGCAATCAGATGATTGGATCGATCATTTTCATCGTTGATCGCAATATTCATTCTCAATACCAACCGTGAAATGGATAGCGTCGTTTCATTATTAATTGTGAAGCGGCTCGTAAAGTCGTGCGCCGGCTTTTTCAGCCGCAACCTTTAAACGCTTGTCTCGGGTCCATAGTGATGTTCGCCGGTCGAGAAGAACTGACGCCAGCAGTTGGGCATCAGTATAGCCAATACCCATGCTAAAAATGCAGTGCTTTTCAATCATGGTGATGACTTCGTCATGTGTTGCGACTTGAGCTTCACGCTGCTCATTCAAAAAAGCCAAGACACTTGTCCTGTCTCGGAGGCTGCCCAACGCAAGTTCGCCAATAATCGCTGGATGGCAAAGCAAAAGATCATCACCGATAATCTTAATGAGCTCATTATCTCCGCCGCGGAAATGGTCAATCCAAATTGAAGTGTCTGCCAATATCACTTCGTCACTGAGCTCCGGCGGCGAGGAGCTGCTTCAACGTCCGGCATCGTGCCTCCAAGGGCGATAAGGCGTTTACCAGTCTCTAGTCGTACAAGTGTTTCTAGCGCTTGTCGGACTAAAGCGGCTGTCTCTTTCGTTCCGGTCAACAATCTGGCTTTTTCTAAAAGATTGTCATCAAGGTTGATAGTTGAGCGCATAATCTGACTCCTTGCTTAGGCGTCATAAATAGCACCAAATGATGTCAATATCAACATGCTTATGTTTGCTCACTCTAACGATCGTGACTGGCAATTGGACACAAAAGTACAAAACTGGTTACAACCGCCCGAGACACGCTGGATGCGCTTGACTCTTAATCCTGAAATGAAGACACATATGCGTGCTAAGGTCGACCGAGCCTTTTCTTGACTCAAAAAAAATCCTCGCCAACAAATATGCCCCGAGTACGCATAACGATCAGAGAGCGGCTCAACGAGGCGCTATTTGCGCGATTCCCGAACGCTTACTTACTGAGCTTCTGATAACGCTTGATGAGCCGGTCGCGCTTGAGCTTTGACAGACGCTGTATCCAGAAAATGCCGTCGAGCTGATCAATCTCGTGTTGATGACAGACCGCAAGCAAACCGTCGGATTCTTCCGTGTGCTCATTGCCGTCCAGATCCTGATAGCGAATACGGATGCGGGCATGTCTTTCCACATCGTCCACCACGCCTGGCATCGAAACGCTGCCTTCCTGATGGCGGATCTTCTGATTGGAAGCCCAAATGATTTCAGGATTAATGTAGGTCTTGGCGCTGCCGGGGCCTGAAAGCTCGAGCACCACCACGCGTGTCAGAACACCGATATGCGGGGCAGTGATACCAATACCGGGAGCGGCACGCACCGTATCGAGCAGGTCCTGTGCAAGCATGCGTAGATCATTATCAAAGACCGTGACGGGCGCGGCAATAGCTTTTAAACCAGCATCCGGATATTTGACGATCTCTCTCACGCTCATTCTGCTTCTCTACTCTTTGCGGTCCGTCGGCCATTTGAATGAGCAATGTCTTTAGAGCATTTCTTATTGGATATGAATGGTTAGAAATGCGTCTCATTATTTGTTTTAACGCATGTCTTTATCCCATCGTAGCGGGATCAGAAATCAGTCCGGTGGACTGATTTCCCTACGAAGGCGGTTCCAGCTTTTGGGAGGCAGGCTCTAATTCGCAGAATGTGCAAGCGGGCACTGCAATATGCAATGCCCGCCCGTGGTTTCAGTTTGTGATACAGCGAAATGTAGGGGCTGGATTTTACTTAGCGGCCAGAAAGTCTGCGACTTCGAGCAGAATGAACTCGTTGTTCGCGGCTTCGCCGATCTGACGACCGCCCGAGAATGGCAGGTTGTTGTCATTGCCGATCAGGATATGCGTATCGTCAACGCGCATCACGTCTTCAATAGTGAAGAACGGGAAGGTGAACTTGCTCTTGAGGTCGCGTGCTGCTGCGGTCTTCAGGATTGCCTTGTTGTCAGGGTCTTGAATGTCCATCAGATTGATATGACCGATACGATGGATGTAGCCGTCTGCGTCGATCTTCGATGTATCGACGAGAACGATGTTCTTGACCTTGGCTGGCAGCGGGTAGCAGGCCGAAAGATCGTCGGTCTTGCATTCAAGGCTTGGATCGCCTTCGCCATTGTCACGCTCGATGACCAGCGCGCGGGTGTCGTCGATAAAGTTGAAATCGCCGATAGCGGTTGCGCCTTCAGCCAGACGGAAACGATAGCTGTTGCCGGTCCATTCACCCTTGTCGGTGTCGAAAGTCATCACACGCAGGAAATCGCCTTCCGGCTTGCCGTTTTCGTCAAAAAGCGGCTTTTCGAGCATGGCCCAGAGCTGGTTGGTCTTTGGCTGCAGCGCCATGCCTTCATAGCCACCCGAACGCTGAACACGGAAATCCTTGCCGGCAACTGCAGGCACAACCACGCCCGGAGTATCCGAACCCATCAGCTGCTTGCCATCGAGCAGGGTGGGGTAGACGGCTTTCACACGGCCATCAAGACCAGCGCGAATGATGTAAGGACCGAATTCGTCACCGATCCAGATTTCATCATTGAGATACTGAATGCTTTCCGGATCAAAATCAGCACCGGTCAGATAACGGCTGTCTGTGCCTTCATAAGCAATACGGAATGGCACTTTCTTATCGGGATCGCTGAGGAACACCGATTCCACGCGCTCAACCTTGCCGGTTTCGAAATCTGGCTTCATGCGGTGGAAAAACAAAAGCGCGTCGGGGCTGTTTGCCTTGGTGCCAAAACCATTGTCGGTCAGCGTGAAAATGCTGCCGTCGGCCGCGCGATTCATTGCAAAGCCCGACATGCCCTGCACAGGCTGGCCGATGAAGGGAAGGGAGATGCCGGTGGTGTGGCTGCCATAGGCTTTGCCAACGTCACCCATGACACTCATTGGCTTGTCGTTGCGGGTCTTGCCGGTGAACTTGCCGGAAACCCACGCATCACGGGGGGCATCGGCAGGCGGTGTGATCAGCGTCAGCGCTGGCAGGTAAGCGTGACCTGCCAGTTTAGCGGTAAATGCCTCTTCAGCCATCGCTGAAGACGTCATAGCGATCGTAGCAATGGAAGCGAGAAGATAACCAAGGCGCATAGGAACCCCCTAAATTGCGAAAACAAACGCAATGGTCCTTAAAGGCACCCTGTGACGTGTGGTTATCATCACGATAAAGGTTTGATGACAGAGCTTAAAACATATCCTGTTGAATTTTATCCTTCATTATCACGCTAAGCCTTTGTTTTAATGTGCTTTACTGTGAAATCCATTTCATGTCACCGCGTCGGTCCTATGGCAGTCTGATTGCCACGAACTGCGTGAACTGACCGGCATTGAAGTTATTATCGGAGGCAATGACGAGTGTTCTGGCACCATCGATTTCCGGCCCCCATGTGATGGATTCGATATTGTCGATGTCGAGGCCGAATGTTCCTTCATCCAGACGCAGAAGCAGTTCCTTCTTGAGCGGTGTCGCAGTGAGACCTTGTAAGGATGCTTTGCCGGTGACATCGGTGGCGCCATCGAACGATGCGCGATAGATGCTGATGCGGTTGCCGACACCGTGGGCGTAAGATCTTTCAACCGTGAGAAGATCCGCACCGTCGGTTACAAATTCGCTCAATCCATTGTCGTTCCAAAAAGGCGGCAGTGTCGCTTTTGCAAAAATCGGATCAGTTTCATAGACGTGTTCTGCGGTCACATCGCCCGATGCAATGTCGAACGAGATAATGCGCGATTTGCTGCCATGTTCGAGTGTTGCGATGTCGCCGTCCTGAGCCAGCGCATTTTCTGTGCCAGCCAGAAGCGTCTTGCCGTCGGCAGAAATGGCGAGACTTTCAAAAGCCAGATTGTTACGCGTGCCGCGTGTTTTGTTTTCATCTGGCAGATAGACGTCCGGCAGTGTGAATTCGCGAACAAAAGTGCCGTCGAGTTTCATTTCACGGACAGAGGGCTTGCCTTTGCGGTCGCCTTCGCTGGACCAGTAGAGCGTCTGGCTTGCTGGATTAAAGCGAATGCTTTCCGCATCGACATCCTTGATGCTGAAAGGCTTATTTTCGGCATCAAGCAGGGTGGTTGTTTCCAGAATATCCAATGCGTGAATGCCGGATGCATCAATATCGAGCTTGAGCTTATAGAAACGGGCAGGGGCCTTTTCCGACCGATCATCAGAGATCGCATAATAGACATTTTGTGCTGGATCGTAATCGAGGCCGGAAATGCCGCCAAATTCCAGGCCATTGAGTTTCAGACCAGTCGGCAGAACAAATTCGCCAATCAGAGCAGGGGCCTTATCTTGTGCAAAGCCGGGCATGGCCGTGCTGAGCAAAAGTGCTGCCAATGAAATGATCGAAAATGTTTTGCGCATTATTTGTCACCTGTCTGATTGATCCGCAGACAACTAGTTCATGTTTTTTACAAACGGATGAAACAGAGGAATGAAGCGCCTATTCAAAACCGCCCGTCATTCGGAATAGCCGGCAAACTAAGTTTTATGAATAAATCGGCTGGCTGTTATACCAGTGTCATCTAGCTTTCTTATTTGAACCCCCACACGCATTAAACAGTGGGGATTTCTGATATGCGCAAACTGCTTCTTGCTCTCGCTTCGGCAACCATGCTGACGACTGCGGCTGGTGCTGCAACCGTCTATCCGATTGACCGGGCGACAATTCTTGTCAATTCGCCATTCGATTTCAAGGTTGAGTTCGATAAGGTCGTCAAGCCGGAAGACGTGAAGGTCACGGTCAATGGTCAGGACTATGAGGCTGTATTTGGCAGCAAGTCCGAGTTTACCGCTGAAGAAAAAGGCGCTGAAGACAAGGTTCTGGGCTCCGCTCTGATTTTGCGCGGCCTGAAAATCGGCAAGGCTGGCGATTACAAGGTTGAAGTCTCTGCTGGTGATGAAACCAAGTCCGTCAACTGGGATGTTTATTCGACCGGCAATGAAGCCAAGGCCAAGAATATCATCTTCCTGATTGCCGATGGTCTTTCGGTCGCTCACCGCACGGGTGCCCGCATCATGTCGAAGGGCATGACTGAGGGTAAGGCGAATGGCCGTCTGAACATGGACGATATTCCGCCAGTCGCTTTCATCGGCACTTCGTCGACCCATTCGATAGCAACCGACAGTGCCAACACCATGTCGGCTTACATGACGGGGCATAAGTCGCGCGTGAATGCACTTGGCGTCTATGCCGACCGCACGCCGGATAGCCAGGACGATCCAAAGGTCGAAACCATTGCAGAAGCAATGCGTCGCGAAACCGGCAAATCGATTGGTATCGTTTCGACCTCGGAGCTTCAGGACGCAACTCCCGCTGCGCTGGTCGCACACACACGCAAGCGTTCCGACAAGGCCGATATCGTCAGCATGATGTATGACGTGAAGCCAGACGTGCTTTTGGGTGGTGGTTCGGCTTACTTCCTTGCCAAGGACGTTCCGGGTTCCAAGCGCAAGGACGACAAGGATTACATTCAGCTGTTCAAGGATGCAGGTTACGCGCTGGTCACAAGCAAGGACGAGCTTGCTTCATCAGCTACGTCCAATCAGGACAAGCTGCTTGGTCTTTTCCACACCGGCAATATGGACGTGACGCTTGATCGCGAGTTCCTCAAAAAAGGCACCGTCGACAAGTTTCCGAACCAGCCGGGTCTGGTCGAAATGACCAAGACGGCCTTGGAAAAGCTCTCTAAGAATCCAGAAGGCTTCTTCCTGATGGTTGAAGGCGCATCGGTCGACAAGATGAGCCATCCGCTTGATTGGGACCGTGCGCTGGTCGAAACAATCGAGTTCGACAAGGCGGTGGGGGTTGCTCGTGAATTCGCTGAAAAGAACCCGGATACGCTGATCATTGTCACCGGCGATCATACCCATGGTGTTGCGATCATTGGTACGGTCGATGATGAAAAGCCGGGCGATGAAATGCGCGAAAAAGTCGGCACTTATGACAATGCCGGTTTCCCGAACTACGAAGACACCAATGGTGACGGATATCCGGATCGTGTGGATGTATCGCGTCGTCTGTTCCTTTCGGCCAATAACGGCCCGGATCATTACGAAACCTTCCGCCCGAAAATGGATGGCGCTTTCGTACCGGCCGTGAAGAATGAAAAGGGCGAATATGTAGCCAACGAGGCCTACAAGGACGTTCCGGGTGCGGTTTTCGTTCAGGGCAATATCCCGAAAGAAGATGACACCGGCGTTCACGCTGTCGATGACGTTGTTTTGCAGGCAACGGGTCCGGGTTCCGAAGGCCTGCGCGGCTACATGGAACAGAGCGACGTTTACCGTGTGCTGGCCGACACCTTCGCGCTCGGCAAGGCAAAGTCCGAGTAATCATCGTTTGAACGAGGGCAGGCGGGCAATCCGCCTGTCCACTTCTCTTCAGGAGGACAAGATGCGCACAGGACCGCATTTCAATCGCAGGCAACTGATGCTTGGTGCATTGGCAACCGCGCCCTTGATGTGCATCGCAAACAGGGCACATGCCGCAGAGCAGCTTGGTTTCGATAATCTCTATAAGAGCTTTGGCGTGCTGGGTCTTGAGTTTTCCGATCAGGTCAAAAGCGCTTCCGGCAAGGAAGTGGCGATCAGCGGATTTATGGCGCCGCCACTCAAAGCCGAAGCGAATTTCTTCGTTCTGACCGAAATTCCGATGTCGATCTGCCCGTTCTGCTCGTCGGATTCCGATTGGCCGGATAATATCATGGTGGTTTATCTGGCGTCCAAACAGACATTTGTGCAGTTCAATGCGCCTATCCTGACGCGCGGTACGCTTGAATATGGCTCGTGGACTGATCCTGAAACCGGCTTTGTCAGTCAGCTTCGCCTGCGTAACGCTTCTTTCAAAACGGTCTGATGATGATGCTCGCCAAGCCTTCCGGGCTTTCGCTCGATATTGCCAATCTGGAAGTGCGATTTCCGGGGCTGGCTTTGCCTGTCCTTTCCATTGAAAAATTCAACCTGATTACTGGCGGTCATCTGGCGATCACTGGAGCATCCGGCTCGGGCAAAAGCACGCTGGTCAATGCCATAACCGGCCTTGAGCCTGTGAAGACCGGGAAAGTCGTGTGGGGCGAAACGGAAATCAGCAGCTTGTCTGCCTTCAAGCGCGATGCGTTTCGTGCGCGGAACATCGGGCTGGTGATGCAGGATTTTCATCTGTTTCCCGGCCTGTCAGCACTCGCCAATGTACTTTTGCCGCTCAAACTAAGCCGTGGCGTGAAAACCGCTGATCGCGAGCGGGCGCTCAACTTGCTTGAAACAGTTGGCATTGCGCGTCCCGCACAACATATCGAAACCCTGTCGCGTGGCGAGATGCAGCGTGTGGCCATTGCGCGCGCGCTTCTCTCAAAGCCCGGTGTTATCGTGGCCGATGAGCCGACTGCAAGTCTGGATCAGAAAACCGGTGCCGATGTTGCCGAGCTTCTGGTGCGGCTTGCGACCGAAGAAAAGGCGACATTGGTTGTCGTCACGCATGATCCGCAGCTGATGCAATATTTGCAGCGCCGCATTCGCCTTGAAGGCGGAAAGATTGCAAGTGACAGCACGGAGATGGAATTGTCATGATCGCATTCATTCTTGCCGATCTGCGCCGCTTCTGGAGTGGTGCCGTCGCCATCATCGTTCTGCTGGCTTTGTCGGTTGCTTTAAGTTCGGTCGTAACCTTGCAGGAACGGGCTGTGCGGCTTGGCACGGCGCGTGCGTCGGATAAATTCGATTTGGTGATCGGTGCGGCAGGAAGCGACACGCAGCTTACACTTTCGTCGGTCTTTCTGCAGCCGTCGCCCTTGCCTCTGATGTCTGGCGCGATGCTGGGCAAGCTCGCCAATGACAACCGCGTGGCTTTCGCGGCACCTATCGGCTTTGGCGACAGCGCCATGGGCTTTCCGATTGTGGGGACAACAACCGCGCTCATTTCTGCCTTGTCGCCAAAGCTCGCCGAAGGTGCGCAGTTCACGCGTTTGGGCGAGGCGGTGATCGGTTCCGCAGTTGATTTGCCTGTTGGTGCCAGGGTCAACCCAATGCACGGCACTGTCGAAACCGGCGGACACGCGCATAGTGAAGTCAGCTATCAAGTAGCTGGAAAAATGGCGCCGACTGGAACGGCGTGGGATCGTGCCATTCTTGTGCCAATTCGCACGGTCTGGCAGCTGCATGGCATGGAAGCGCATGAAGAGCACGACCATGCTGATCATACTGAAAAGTCAGGCAACGGATTTGGCGTTCTGGTCAATGAAAAGCCGCACGATCATGATCACGAGATCGACATCAATGCACCGCTTGACGAGGTTTTCGATGCCGATAGCCCCGGCGTTCCAGCTATTCTTGTCAAGCCGAAGACAATTGCTGATGCTTATCGGCTGCGGCAGGAATATCGCTCTGACCGTACATTGGCGATCTTTCCGGCAGAGGTTCTCACAAGGCTTTATTCAACGCTGGGCGATGCCCGCAGTCTGCTGCTGGGGATAGCGGTCGGCACGCAAGGCATTGTGGTATTCGCCTTGTTGCTGGTTGCGGTCATGCATATCGGCGCGCGCAAACGCCAGATTGGCGCGTTGCGGGCACTGGGCGCGCCGGTTCGCTCTATCATGGCGATCGTCTGGGGCGAGCTGTTCTTACTGCTACTGCTTGGAATCGGCCTGGGACTGGCACTCGGCTATGCCGTCGCAAATGCCATCACATCATGGCTCACGGCAACCACGGCGGTTAAAATGCCAGTGGAATTCGCGATGAGCGATGTCTGGCTTGCGGTGGGCTTTATCATAGTTGCGGCGCTGGTTTCGCTGGTCCCCGCACTGATGACGCTCCGCATGAGTGCGGCATCAGCTTTGCGTTCGTGATTTAGAAAAGCGGTTGGCGAGGTTCGCTGCGGTGCAATTAGTTATTGTGCACCCGGTAGCCCATTCGAATAGGCTTCCATTTCAGTTGCAAAAACCCATCCCTGTGGACAACCGCGATAGTTATTCTGGCTATCCATCTGGCAGTTACCCATCGTCTTTTGATAGTTTTCAGGAAGTGACCGGGGCTTCTTGCACAGCTCTTCGCCTTTACACTCTGGACCATGGTCCATTGGGAGCGCCATGACGTAATACTCTTTATCTGTGGCGTTCACTTGTGCCGCCGCCTTGATGCAAACCAATTGTTCGGGTGCCAACGCCCCCTCTGTTTTACCTTCCGTACCTGTTGTCGCGACATCTTTCCGCAGAGACACAGGCTTCTCGTTTATCCGACCAAAGTAAGCTGCAATTGCGCAGTCGCTATAGATCCGCACGTTGTAATAATCGCCGCTTTCAATATTGCCGGCAGTGCAATCATCATTATTTTTTGCATCGCAACTGATACCGGCGGACTGCTGCAGTTCAGTACGCTCTTTGGCAGACAGATCTCCCGAGTTCGATGACGCGGCCAGAGCTTGAGAAAAAAGCAGGGATACCAAGCTTAGACCAAACGCAATTCCGCAAGACCATTTCTTAATGTTGATCACTTTCGAACTCCAGGGATGTTAGTTGGCGTTAGCGATACATAAATGAATTGCTCCCACAGCGCCACATCGTGGCTCTTGAAAAAATCCAGCTAGGGCACATCCCGAAAAGTGGCACCGGTTTTCGGAACAAGATGTGCGTAAAAACAGAAAAGATCGCGCATCTCACCTTCAGACAAGGGACAGGTTTGATGTGGTTTGCGCAATTGCCTTTCGGACGCCTGCAACCAGCCGTTTGCCTGTATTCGCGCAAAAGAAATGCAATTTATCGGCAGCCGCGGTTAATTGCATATGATCGCTAATCGCGAGGTGAGGCGGGAAGGCTGCAGTTATGCGCTGCTCTCCAACCATGCCATGCACAAGCCGCTGGGCGCCAAGTTCTTCGATATGATCAAGGTTGAAGCTGATGGCATTCGCGCCGTCCTGCGCAGGAACAAGATCTTCCGCCCGGATACCGACCGTCACCGGACCAGATGCCGGCAGAGTTCCTGAAAGCTGCAAGACCGCCTCACCGATCATCAGTCGGTCGCCTTCACGATGGGCATTGAGCAAGTTCATGGCAGGCGAGCCGATAAAGCTTGCGACAAATGTGGAGGCCGGATTGTGATAGACCTCAAGCGGGGTTCCAATCTGCTCGATGCTTCCTTTGTTCAACACGACCAGCCGATGCGCGAGTGTCATGGCTTCAAGCTGATCATGCGTCACGTAAAGCGAGGTTGTGCCGAGCCGTCTTTGCAGATGCTTGATTTCTCCGCGCATTGTTACGCGCAGTTTGGCATCGAGATTGGATAGTGGTTCGTCAAAAAGGAAGACGGAAGGCTTGCGCACGATTGCGCGCCCCATGGCAACGCGCTGGCGCTGACCACCGGACAAGGCCTTTGGCTTGCGATCAAGATAGGGTTCAATTTCAAGCATACGCGCTGCTTCTGCAACCCGCGTCTCGATTTCGGCTTTTGGCGTTCTGCGGTTACGCAAGCCATAGGCCATATTGTTATAGACGCTCATATGCGGATAAAGCGCATAGTTCTGGAACACCATCGCGATGTCGCGATCTGCAGGTTCAACCTCATTGACCACGCGACCGCCAATGCTGACTTCTCCGCCTGAAATGGTTTCAAGACCAGCGACCATCCGCAGAAGCGTGGATTTTCCGCAGCCTGACGGCCCGACCAGAACGATGAATTCGCCTGCACGGATATCGATGGAAACGCCTTTTACGGCCTCCACGCCACCCGCATAGACCTTCTTAATGTCTTTCAGAATAATCCCGGCCATTTTTCTCCATTCCTGGCAAGCTGCGGGATATTGTTCGCGCTTGCCATATCTGCTCAATCACAATTGCTAATCAGATAGCTTCCAGCGATTGCTGGTCACGCTGTTCAAGCCATTCGGTGGTCGCTTCACTTGCTGCACGGGCCGCATTTTCCACCGTCATTCCCTCCAACATTGCGGAGATAAGACTGGCTGAAAAATGATCGCCTGCGCCGATTGTGCTTTTCACCCGCGCATGTCGCATGGGTTGAACGGTTTGGGCTTCCTTGCCGTCATAGATAGTGATGGAGCGCGCACCGTCCGTCATGACGAGATGTTTCAATCTTGCGCAGCATAAGACGGACGCTTTTTGCCAGAGTGCATTGTCGTCGAGACCGGGAAAGTCGCCGCGCGAACCAATCATGAGATCAGCGGGGCGAGGCGCGGATGTTTCCGAAAGGGGAAATTGCGACGCAACCAATGCAATGGAATTCAAAGCGCTGATGATCTTCGCATCAGGGTTGAAACAGTTGATATAAGCGGCGTCCGCGTCCGCTTCCCCGTCGAGCATGAACTGTCGCATAGGACCGTCATGCGCCGTTAGGATCGTGCGTTCGCCCGATGGCTCCAGAAAAATCTCGGTGAGGTGGGTCGCGGCGTCGCGCGACATGACATGCCGCATGTCGAAACCAATGGTCGCAAGAAACTGCCGCGCTTCGCTTCCCAGTGCGTCATTGCCAAGCGAGCTGACCAGCGCCACGTCATGCTTCAATTTGAGAAAAGGTAAGCCGGTGAAGTATCCGCCGCCACCAAGTGTAACCTCGCGGTTGCGCCACGAAATGCGTGCACCTGATTGAAGAGGCCCCGTCAGTTCCCAGATGCGGTCATGGTTGAGATGAGCGATAACCAGAATACGCGCCATTATTTCTCTCCTGTTCCGGCAGAGAATGCTTCAACGATGTAGCGTTGCGCCAGAAGAAACATGCCGAGCACCGGTAGTACGGATAGAAGGCTGGTCGCCATCAACGGTCCCCATGGTGTTTCCGCGCCATCGACATCGGCAAACATCGCAATACCGGTGGTAAGGGTCTTTCGTCCCGTATCTTCAAGAACAAGTTGGCCCCAAAGATAGATGTTCCAGGCGCCCATAAAGGAAATTACGGAAAGGGCGGCAATCGCCGGTAACACGTTGGGAATGGCCACATCCTTGAATTGCTTCCAGATTCCGCACCCGTCGATGCGCGCTGCTTCGAACATTTCGTCGGGTAGCGAACGGAACGACTGCCGGAAATAGAAGACATAGAAGCCGATATAGGGGATCGAAGGGATGATCATGGCCGAATAGGTATCGAAGGCCTGTATCTTAACGACTGCGATATAGGTGGGAATGATTGCGAGAACGGTCGGAAAGGACATGGTGGCAATCACCACCCAAAACAGGAAATGTTTGCCGCGAAACTCCATTCGGGCAAAGGCATAGCCTGCTGGCAGACTGATGATGAGCTTGCCCAGCGTGATAGCCCCCGAGGTGATGACCGAATTAAACAGCCACCACCAGATCGGATAGCGATCCGCCGCAAGCTGGAAATTCGACAAAGTCATCTGCTCAGGCCAGAACCGCAAAGCTTTCTGGGCAATCAGTGCATTGGGTGTGAACGCAGATGTCACCATCCATAGCAATGGAAACAGCGTGATGAGCGACAGCACAATGAGTAGAATGTGAAGTGTGCCACGCTGCAGCGTGGCGCTGAAAGAATTGGCGGTCATTGGTAATGCACCCGCGTTTCGCCGAAGCGGAACTGCGCCCATGTGATGAGAAGAACCGCAACAATGATGACCATGGCGACGGCACTTGCTCTGCCAAACTGGAAGAACTGCAAACCCTGTTGCCAGAGGAAGTAGAGAAGATTTGAGCTACGGCCCGCTGGCCCGCCATTTGTCAGCACGTCAACGACGCCGACAATATCGTCGAGCACCGAAAATACGGTCGTGACGGAAATGAAGAACGCAGTCGGCGTGATCAGCGGCAGCTCGATGGTGAAGAAGCGTCGCCATGCGCCAGCACCATCCAGTCGCGATGCCTCGCGCAAGGATTGGGGGACGTTGGCAAGTGCTGCAATCCACAGCAGCATGTTGAGACCAAAGCTCTTCCAGAAGGTGACGACTGATACAGATAAAAGCGCCAGACTAGGGTCCATGTGCCACATCGACGTGGGTAGGCCGAACCAGACGAGCACCTCGTTGAAGAGACCATTGACCGGATTAAGCAGCCACGACCATGTCACGCCAGCGACCGAATAGGCCAATATGGTGGGCAGGAAGAAAGCCCCGCGATAGACGCGCTCCAGCTTCGAGCCCTGCACTGCATGGATCATCACTGCGATGATGAGCGGCAGAATGATCTGGGCCGGAACAAGAATGACGCAATAAAGCACGGTGTTCCAGGCCGCGAGCCGGAAATCGGCATCGGCAAAGATGCTTTTATAATTGTCGAACCCAACGAAGCTGACATCGGTTGAAAGCAGGTTCCAGTCGACAACCGACAGAACCGCCGAGGCTACGATCGGACCATACAGGAAAATGATGACTGAAAGGACGGCTGGCCCCGCGAATATCCACGGGGCCAGTTTTGTAAACAGAGGTTTCGACATTTCGCGTCAGGCATCCACCAGCACAGTTGCAAGTTCGTCGTGAGCCGATTTGAGACCGGTTTTGATGTCGGTCTCTTTCGTCAACATGCGCGAAACCCACTTGCGCCAGATGTTCTGGCCTTCGAGACCACGCTTGCCCGGCCAGATGGTTTCGGCAGTCAAACCGTCTTGCAACTGTCCTGCTGCTGGTTTCATGAAGTCGTTGATCAGCGGAATATCGTGAACGGATGTGTTGAGATAGCCGACTTCCGACCAGATTTTCTGACCTTCCGGCGAGGCGCAGAATTCGAGGAACGCAAGTGAAGCCTTGGCCTGTTCGTCGTTCTTTGCATAGACGGCGAGGAAATTTCCGCCACTGTTCATATTGCGGGCATGGCCCGGAACGCCCGGGAAGCGTGCGGTGATCGCCTTGGCGTTACCAAACGGGAAGCTGGCAGCGCGTGTCGAGCTTGTGGTGCAGATCGCAAGCGCGCCAGCTTCAAAAGCGGCATCCTGTTCCTTGCCGCTGACGGGTGTCCAGAGACCCTGATGGGCTGGTTGGCAGAATAGCTCCATGCCTTTTGCGGCCTCATCGCTGTTCAGAGCGAGCTTGCCTGAAGGATCGATGATGTATCCACCAGCATTCTGTATGAAGGACTGGCTTGTCCATTCATTGTTGGAAAGAGCGAGTGCTGAACGATAGGTCGCGTGTTTGCCCTTGAGCTTTTCATCGAGCGTGCGCGCGGCATTATAAAGCCAGTCGGTATCCGGATATTCCGGCAGGTTCGGATCCAGCTCGGCTTCAGCCCAAAGTGCGCTATTGATGAAAGTGATTGGTGTGGACATGGCCCATGGCAGGCCGATCACCGCATCATCGATTGTGACCAGCGGCATCAGCGAAGGAACGAAGTTCGCGATGATTGCCTTCGCTTTTGTCGCATCGATTTCGGTGAGATCGCGTGCGCCAAGGGTGCGGCGTGCGAAATATCCGAACTTCCAGCCCGTCACCATGATTGCTGGTGGCTTGCCCGCAGCAATACCGGCGAGTGCCTTGGCGGTCGCTGTTTCGTAATCGCCATCGAAACGGTTGGTGACTGTAACGCCGGTCTTCAGCGCATTGAAAGCATCAACGACTTTCTGGAACGGCTTGTCTGGTCCCCAGATGCTGGAGATTTCAATCTTGGCGTCGGCAGAAAAAGCCGAAGAGATGCCGAAGGTGCTTGTGGCTGCCAGTGCCGCTGAGGCTGTCAGAAAACTACGTCTTGAAAGTTCGACCATGTCCGTCACTCCTGTGTCCGATTTGGGCACAAACTATCGGGCATGAATGACACGCGAATTGTCGGTTTCGACCAGTCTTTGCGATAATTGCCCGTTTAATGACTGTTTGCGTGAAACTTTGTCGTATTCCTGTGAGATAAGCCCTGTAGGCCAGTCGCAGCTTAATAATTACAGGGCCGCACAATGGCACAAAGACCGATCCGCCCCTCCGACCGGCAGGACCGCATTCGCGATCGTCTCATCAGACTTGGTGATGCAACATGTGCAGAACTGGCCGGTATGTTTTCAGTTTCAGAAGAAACGATAAGGCGCGATCTCGCCTCACTGGAGGAGAAGGGTCAGGCGATGCGCGTCCATGGCGGAGCACGTGCGGTAACGGCGAAGGGGCTGCCACATATCGACTTGCGCATCGGGGCGGATCGGGAAGCCAAAGAGCGCATCGCGCGTCTTGCTCATGGCCTGCTTAGACCGGGAATGTCAGTGTTCTTCAGCGGCGGTTCCACCGCATTGGCGACCGCTTGGGAAGCGCGTCATGAACCGCCAATCATCGCGACCTCTTTGATGGTCGATATCATGATCGTGCTTGCGATGGGCGGACAGACGGACCTCACACTTTGTGGCGGTCAGTTCGACAAGCATTCCCGTGCTTCGTTCGGCTTTGAAGCGATGGAGATTATTTCACGGCGCGTTTTCGATATAGCCTTCATGGGCGCAAGCGGCTTCGATGTGGAACGTGGTTTGTTGGGGCCGTCAGATCGCCATTTGCAATTGGCGCAGGTTGTACGGCGTCAAACGAGAAAATTCGTCGTGCTTGCCAGCCATACAGCGCTGCAACGCTCGGATAAGTTTTCAATCCTGCCAACCTCAAGCATTGATCTTGTTATTACAGACCAGCCGCCGCCAAGTGCAGTTTATGCAGCGTTAGAGCGGGCAGGCGTAGAGATAATCCATTAATTTTATTCGATGGGTATCAAACGCAGTACTGCCTGCCGTTTGCTTACAAAGCGAAGCGGAATCTTAGGGCGCACCACATTTCAAAACAAGCTAAGCCCTTTCGTGCGTGAAAGGGCTTAGTTGAAAGGTTATGCGTCGGAGGGCTTGAGTTTCGAATTTACAGTCCGGCGCTGGTCAAGCGTGCGTTAATAGCATTGATGGCTTCGATGACAGCGCTTAATTGACTTCCATTGATCGCGTCTGTTGAACTACCATCTACTCTGCCGGCGGCAAGATTAGTAAGCGTTCGATAGAAAGTGCCGCTGATATCTCCTCCCGTGCCGCTCGATCCAATACTGAATGCTGCTCTAGGGCGTTCCCCCGCAACCCTATATGCATGACCGGAAATTGTTATAGTCGGTGTGGAAACGACCGGATCAGTTACGCTGAGCGAACCTATTGCGACACTAAATTGATCGAATGCGTAGCTTTCGGTACCTATAGCGGTCCCTGCTTCCCCCAAAGCTTGAGCGAGATAACCTATCGCGATGCTTGACTCTCCCTGAGATTTGGAGTTGCCGCCTATCGAAACACTGCCGTCCGGTCCAGATGCTTCGCTCGAAAGGCCTATAGATATGCTTTGTTGGGCAGATGCTATACTGCCATAACCGATCGCAATAGTGCTCTCATAGACAGCATTGCTTTCTGCGCCGATTGCAGTGCTTTTATCACCAATTGCATGGCTTCCAGAACCGATCCATGTGCTTTTAATACCATGTGCTTTGCTGTTCGCGCCGCCAGCTATACTCTCTTCACCGAATGCTTCACTGAATATGCCTATCGCCGTACTAGAGGAAGCTTTCGCTCTGGTGAAATTACCACAAACAGTGCTGAAGTCCCCTGAAGCCTCACTGTAGGCACCTGTCACTATACTCCAGGCGCCTATGGCTTTGCTAAAGACGCCTGTCGCCAAGCTGTCTGTTGTTGCAACGCTATTGGAACCTATCGCGGTACCACCATCTGCTGCCGTGCTGCTGGAGCCATATGCAGCGCTGAAATAGCCATTTGCTACGCTGCCGTTTCCGTAAGCGGTGCTGTCAGCTGCTGCGTTACTAGTGCGAGCCGCTGCAATGAAATCATTTTTCAATTTTTCAATATGTTCGCTCATTTCAATAACTCCAAATCATAATTTCTAAATAGAAATTGTAAAACAAATAATGTTATTCATTTTAAAACAGTAAAAACCCATGAAATATAAGTCTTACGGAATTTATATCAAAGATTGCCGCATATTATTGGTGTACTTATAATGTAAGCGGACAAAGTACGTATGTTTTTTAGAGTTTATGTAAATTAAAGTGCGCACAAAATCATAGTGACATTCGAAATTTTTCGTTTCGGGGAAGAGCATCTCTCTCCATTCCTTCACGTTAAGGAGCCTCTATTTCGCGACGAACATCACCCTTAAAAAGCACCTTTAGAGAAATTTGTGCGGATCGGCATCCTGACAGTTCTACCCAAAATGTTGGGTGAGGTGGACTGCCCGGACCCATGAAGGTCCGGGCAGATCTAACTCTTTATTTTTAAGCAATTACGAACGGAAATCCGGTTCCCGCTTTTCCTGCATTGGCTTTAATGATGGCCCACCGGCTTTCCTGCATCTTTGGTCTTCACAAGCGAGACGATGACGCCCGTGCCAAGAATGACGAAGGTGATACCCAGCGACCAGGCAGGCGGGAATTTTTCCCACCCCATGAGATCGGCAATGAACATTTTCGAGCCGATGAAGATCAGCAGGATCGACAGCGCATATTTAAGATAGGCGAAGCGGTGCAGGATGGCAGAGAGCGCAAAGAACAGAGCTCTGAGACCAAGAATTGCGAAAATATTCGACGTGTAAACGATGAAGGGATCGGTGGTGATGGTGAACACTGCCGGGACAGAATCGACAGCAAAGATCAGATCCGCAACTTCGATCATGATGAGCGCCAGAAACAATGGTGTTGCAAAGCGCACCGTCTTGCCGGTCTTGCTGTCTTTCAATCGAACGAAGAAGGCATTGCCGTGCAGCTCATCCGTGACGCGCATGTGTTTGCGGGCAAAGCGCAGCAGCGGATTGCGGCTCATATCCGGCTCATCATCTTCACCCGAAAACAGCATCTTGATGCCGGTGATGATGAGGAACACCGCGAAGAGATAGAGAACCCAGTGATAGTTCGCGACGATTGTGGCACCAAGACCGATCATGATGCCACGCAGCACGATAACACCGAGAATGCCCCAGAAAAGGACCCGATGCTGGTATTTTCGAGGAATAGCGAAGAAGCTGAAAATCAGCGCGATGACAAAGATATTGTCGAGCGCCAGCGTCTTTTCGACCACGAAGGCGGTAAGATACTGCGCCGTTGCCTCGCTGCTCATCTGCCACCAGACGAAGCCGGAGAAAGCCAGTCCGAGTGTGATGTAGAAAGCCGACATTTTCAGGCTTTCACCGATCTCGATCTCATGGTCTTCCTTGTTGAAGACGCCAAGATCGAGCACCAGCAAAGCCAGAACAATGCCGATAAACACCAGCCACATCCAGACAGGTGTTCCCATAAAAAGTGATGTAAAAAGTTCCATATCCGACCTCTGTTCAAAATATCACAAGGTCGGCTGGGGATTTCCGGGCTGACCTCGAGCGCGCTCGAAGTGGTCCGACATCACGGTTTGAAAAAACCGCCAGAGGGGCCCGGTCCACTCTCCAACAGTTAGTAAGCGAGATCTGAGTTTCAAGCCGGGCTTGGAAATTTTCTTCTAGCGGGTCAAGACCGTGGTCTGTGTTGGCTGCTGAATAGCTTGGAGCAACTCACTCGGATCAATCGGTTTGTGAAGCAGCATATAACCGCTTGCGGAAGCTTCGCGCAGCCGTTCGGGCGAGGTGTCGCCGGTGAGGATAATCACCGGCAGTTTGCGCCCAAGATGTTTGAACAATCTGCTGGCTGCTTCCGTTCCGATCATCCCGCCTTCAAGGCGGTAGTCGACGATGATGAGATCTGCAGCAGACTGTGCTGCGGTTTCATCAGTCTGCCAAGCGACAAATGTTTCGTCCGCATTGCGCCCCGCATAGGCGCGATATCCCCAAACATCCACGAGACCGGACAGCGCATCCAATACGGTGCTTTCGTCATCGACGATGAATATGTTTCCACCAGTTTGAGGGATGTTCTGTATTGTCTTTTCAGATTGGCGCTGGTCGGTGACGAGCGGAACCATGATCGAAAACATCGACCCCTTGTCCGGCTGAGACACCAGACGAACTGGATGACCGAGCAGTTCTGCTGTTCGCTTCACGATGGACAAGCCAAGACCCAAACCCTTGTCGCGATCACGTTCAGGATTATGAAGCTGCACGAACTCTTCGAAAACTGTGACGTGTTGGCTTACCGGAATTCCCAGGCCGGTATCGAATACCTGTATCTCGACGTTATCGCCTCTGCGGCGGCAGCCAAAAACGATCCGCCCGCTTTCGGTATAGCGAATGGCGTTCGTGATCAGATTGGCCAATATTTGCCGCAGCATCATCGGATCGCTGTCGGTATGATAGGAGCATTTCACCATCCGCCATTCCAAGCCTTTGCTTTCAGCAAGGCCTGCGAACTCGTTCTTGAGGTTGTCGAACAGATCGTTGATTGAAACGATTTCCCGGTTGGGCGTTACAATCTGTGCGTCGAGACGTGAAACATCGAGCAGCGCATTCAGCAGATAGCTGAGATTACCAACGACCTTTCTGATCTTTCCGGCGATGTTGCCAGCGTCTGTCGCATTGACATTTCCTCTGCTCGCCAGTGCGGCCAGTGTCGAATTGAAAAGGCCAAGCGCATGGACAGGCTGGCGTAAATCATGGCTGGCGGCTGCGAGAAAGCGTGTTTTGGCACGGTCCGCTGCCGCCACCCTGTCTCGTTCACTCTTGAGCTGATCGACAAGCGTTTCGTTTTCAAACCGCAGCCGTATTGTTTCAGCCAGGTCCCGGTGGGTTACTCGACCGTGATGGAAGTTGATGATGACGAGGCAGGCAACGAGGAAGAGATAGGCATTGTAGACTTCGCCCTGTGCCAGAATGCAATAGATCGTGCTCGGCAGCACTGTGGTAAACAGCGAACCGACAAGGACCGGCAGAAATGCAGATGAGGTGGGCACGGAACCGCATGTCAACCCTGTCATGACGATCATCGCAAAGGTCAGCAGATGCGGCTCGTTAGATACGAAACCGATCAACCCGAGTAGGCCCCAGTTCAAGCCCGATAACCACGAAAATCCGGCAGCAGTCCACGCCCATTTTGAATAGGAGTCCGGCGTCTTGGATCGGCGAAAAAAGCTGCGTGTGACGATGACACGGGTGATTGTAAGCAGGTAAACCGAAAGGCACCAGGCAATGAGCCATGCATTGGGAACTTTACCCCAGAAGAGCAGAAGCGAGGGTATTGGTACGAAGATATTGGTCAGCAACACCCCGGCCGAATGATTGTAAAGGATATTGACCAGCGCTTGCCTGATGCGCGCTTCATCGACAGGATTAACGCTCGTAGATTTTTCGTCTTTTTCAGAGAGCGCTAATGCGACCATAATGCTATCCTGTATTCGCTTGTGGTTTTGAGGGGCATCTTTTCGATGAGGGTAAATTACCGGATTATCTTGGCCGACGATCACAGTATCGTCCGCGAAGGACTTAAACTGCTTCTTTCGACTATAAGCGAAACAGTTGTGGTTGGAGAAGTCGGAGATTGTTCTTCTTTACTGGCCGTTCTGGCGCAAACACCTTGCGATATGGTCTTGCTTGATCTTGGAATGCCGGGATTTCATAGTTTCCAGTTTATAGAGCAATTGCGGACAACCTATCCAAAACTGAAGATCGTCATTCTGTCGGCTAACAGCGAGTCTCGATCCATCAGAGCAGCGCTTGCCTCGGGTGCGGATGCTTATCTCACCAAAGACGGCGATCCGGGCGAATTGCTGACGACTGTTACCAATCTTCAAAACGGAAACGATAATGGTGCCGCACACCAGGCTATCGCGCTCAGTCGACCAAACGGTCACGAGCCGGAACCCAATATCGGCATCCAGTCTCCGGTTCCTCTCACCAGACGAGAACTGCAATTTCTGGCTCTGATTCCGCAAGGCGCTAAAACAAGAGAAATCGCAGAGCGGCTCGGAATAAGTGTTTTTACTGCGCGCAAGCACCGCGAAAACCTTATGCGCAAACTCAATCTTCATAGCAGCGCCGAGTTGACAGCCTATGCAGTGCGCCTCGGATTGCCCTCCGCATAATCATTGATAACTGCGGCTCTGGCAGTAGCCACCCTAACTGCCAGAGCCGCTATTCAAGCGCCTTGTTTGGACGCGCATCTTATCCGAAAACCGTTTCACACTTTTCGGGATGCACGATAGCTCGCTCGAATGGAAGTGTTTTCGCTCCTGATCGAAAGCTATCAAGTGGCCTGATAGGATGAAATACGGCACATGTCGTATTTTAGCAGTTGCATCAGGGGATTATGGTCTCGCTCAATCCGCTGACGGGTCGTCGGCGATGGTGATTGGGGCGGCAACCATGTTTCGCAAACACGCAAATTTTGGTGATTTTAGTCGGTCAGTTCTGATCTCAGTTGCTGCAATGCTGCTTGGATCGTTGTCATTTGGGAGCGGACGGGCTGCGGCAGAGAAGATGGAGCGTTCGGATCGTGTCGATGTTGCTATTGTCTTTGCGGTCGATCGGTCATCCCTCCTGGATTCTGACACTGTGCAGATGGTCCGTGCTGGACACGTCGCAGCATTACGGTCTTTGCACGATGTCATGACCAGCGGTCCGAACCAGTGTGTTGCAGTCACCTATCGCGAATGGTCCAGGACGCAAAAGGAAGATGTCGTTCTGCCATGGTCGCAAATTTGCAGCGAAACGGATGCCGATGCAGCCGCCAGAGCAATTGCGCTGAATGATTATGGTCGTTCTGATAGTGATCTCTCTCATGAGAGGAGATCGTTTTCGCATTTGATAGATGCGGCTTTAGCCGAATTGAAAGCTGCTCCCTGGGGTTCTAACAGAAGAATAGTGAACATATCTGCTGGCGATATCGTTGATATTATCCGACCGTCCGCAGCGACCACCAACATCATTGCCGTACAAAATGACTTTGTCGGGAGAGGTGGGAACGTTATCGCGACGGCCTCATCTTCGTCGGATTATATCGCGGCCATTGAACGGACCTTGATGTTTGATGTTGGCGGCGACAGGGCGTTTTTCATGAAGCCTGAAGAACAAAGCATACGGACGGCCAAGACGGATATCGTGCCTTAAAGCATTTCCGCAAAAGTGCGAAGCGGGCTAAGAATCGCCGTCGGCAAGCCGTTTGATGCCGGACATATTGATGACCGTGAGCTTTTGACGTCCGCCGCGAACGAAGCCTTTTGTCTCCCAGCTGCTCAGAATGCGGGAGACCGTGTGAAGGGTTGTTCCGGTCATTTCGGCAATATCCTGACGGGTGATCGGAAAATCGATGCGGATGCCGTCTTCTTCCTTCTTACCCGCTTGACGGGCAAGGCGGAGAACAGCATGTGCAACGCGGCGCTCCACTTCCTCGGTCGACATTTCGCGAATGCGGGTGTGCGCTTCTTCAAGTCGCTTGCCGATCGTCTGGATCGCATTCATGGCGAGACCGGGGTTCTGCTCGACAAAATAGTCCCAAAGCTCGGTCGGCCAGGCCAGAACGATGCTTTCAGCAACAGCCATTGCGGTGCCGGGATAGTCGCTGCGTTGGAGAGCTTTGGCGAAGCCAAACAGATCACCGGGATGCACCATGCGAACAATGATCTGCTGTCCGTCTGGCGTCACCTGATTGACCTTGAGGCGACCGTGAAGCAGCAAAAAGAACAGGACGGCTTCGTCGCCCTGTTCAAAAATGGTTTCACCCGGAACAACACGCCGCGTTGAGGCGTAAGACACAAGCTTGTCCAGCTCGTCATCGCTCATCTTTGCGAACAACGATAGTTTTCTGACAAGCCCGCGATCTATCGTGGCCATCACGCATCCCCTACTAAAAATCCCCATCGTCGCTTTAGCACAGCTAGAGGAATAAGGGATAGTCTCGGGGGTATAAAATAGGGCATTCAAGCAAAAACCGTCATATGGAAAATTCCTTCAGCCGCTTCAGTACAACCGCATACCAACGATCATCGCGAACCAGACGAAAGCCCAGATTGTCGGGTGGCACACCGACACTGCAGCCACCCGTCTTTGGGTTTCGAATGAATGAACTCATGGCGGCGCGATGCTTGCCATTGACCACATAGACCCCGCAGACGGGCGTCTCCGCAACGACCTTGCCATAGGCATCGATATTCACCCGACGATGGCAGGTCTGTGTCCATTCCCACACATTGCCCGCAACGTCCGCGATGCCCAGTTCGTTCTCGCCAAATGCACCGGCAGAACGGACTTCGGGGCTGCGCTCAAGCTTGCGTGCGCTTTGCTGCTCATAGTCCTTGAGCCAGCGTAAAGCCGGATTGGCTGCATTTTCCTCAATGCCGAGTGCGGTATCGGTGAAGCGAGAGCCGGCAGCAAAAGCCCATTGCTCGTCCGTGGGCAGATGCCAGACTTCGCCGGTCTTTTGCGAGAGCCATTTCGCATAGTTTTCGGCATCATCGTAGCTCACACCGACAATCGGTGCGTCTGTGTCTAAACCGTTTCGATTATGCGGTAACGCTTCTGCCGGTTGGCAGTCGCCATCGGCAATGCAACGCTCATAATCGGATGCGCTGACCTGATATTTCATGATCTCAAAAGACCGCGCGAGTTTGCGTGTCGTCAGCGGCGCATCCACCGGATAATTGTTTTTTTGAAAGTCGCCATCAGCGCGATAGGTCATGCTGCGCGGTGCAACGACAATGGTCTGCGGGCGCTCAAATTGGGTATCCCGAGAGCTGCGCTCTGCGCGTCCTGCGGCATCGACCACAAACAAACCCGCAACCACCGCCAGCAAGACAGCGGGCACAGCCACGGCCAATTCGCGCAGGGGTTTTCTCTTGCAACCTTTGGTCATTTGGTATCGAGAGGCCGTTTCCTTTTGCAGATACGGCCCCAAGCCTTTCTTCATTCGACAATCACCAAAGAAGTTTCAGTCTTTTCGTTACATGCCGGACGGCGCCAGGATCGACGTCATCAGATCATCATTCCATTCGCCGGTGACTTTGAAGTGCGCAGCCGCACCCAGTTCAAAGGCTTCGATCAGATTGTGGTTCACATAGGCGTAGATGCCCGGCTGCTGGAATGTGTAGAAGGCTGCTGCCGCGGCCCCGCCCGGAATGAACCAGGTTTCCTGATCAAGATCTGGCGGCGTGTTGAACTTGCCTGTTGACCACACATAGTCGCCATGTCCGCCAATAAGATGTGGCCTGGTATCGCGATTGGCCTGCGAGTGAACGATCAGCACCTTCTCACCAACTTTGGCGGTCATTGCCTTGTCGCCCGTCAATGCACCCACAGCACCGTTAAAGACAACGTGTGTCGGGGTCAGGGTACGCATCACCTTCACGGTGTCTTCGTAGGCATCGCCCGGTGCATCGTATTTCTTGTACTGACCAGCCTCATCGCGCGGCACATAGAAGTCCTGCTCACCGACATAATAGACTTTGTCGTAAGAGAGCTTGTTGCCCTTGCCGTCGTGCAGTCCATCGCGTGGCAATACCATGATCGCCCCATTCATGCCCGAGACAACGTGCCAGGGAACCATTCCGGGAGGTGCGCAGTGATAGACGAAGACGCCGGGCTTGGTAGCCTTGAAGCGCAGGATCGTCTTTTCACCGGGGTTGATCTCGGTGAGCCCACCGCCACCCAATGCACCGGTTGCTGCATGGAAATCGATATTGTGCATGAGCGTGTTGGTTTCAGGATTGATGAGCGTCAGCTCAACATAGTCGTCCTGATGCACCACCATCAGCGGACCGGGAACGGTGCCATTGAAAGCCATTGCGTGAACTTCGGTCCCCGCATCGTCGATAACGATCTTCTTTTCCTCGATCACCATCGTAAATTCGATGACCTTCGGCCCACCTTCTGCGACCTGGCTGTGAGCGTGGACGAATGGTGGGTCCACCAGCTCCACTTTCTGCCGGGGAAGCGCTGCAATTTCCGCTGCACTGGCCTTCCGTATTGCGCCATTGCCCCAGGCGGATGTTGTCGCAAACACCGGCGCAAGCGCACCAGCGAGTGCTGCTCCTGCAAGTATCGTGCGGCGGTTGATCTGCATCTGGTCTACCATCGGTTCTCTCCTATACGATAGGACCGAGCGCTCTTTGCTCTGTCGTTTTATGTATAGGAGATCGGCTGGGTTGCTTCCTTGACCGCAATCAACATAGATCATAAATTGTGGAATTAATTATCGTTTAATTACAATAAGTTGGATCGTGCCCGCTAAGTTTCCAAGCGCTTATTTGCGATAGCACAAAGGACGATTGCAGCTGACGCGTGTTGTCAAAAGTAAAACCAAAGATTGATTACAGCGGTTCCAGTTAATATTGAACTGTTGGAACCGCTGTAACTATTTGTTCTTACGCATTTCCGAACGCAAAACCGGTTCCCACTTTTGCTGGAAATGCTTTAATTTCAATCGCGGGTTTTCGTGAGACGGTTGGGGGTCATGTCTCTTATGGTGCCTGTTATAAAGAGAGGCCTGTGAAACGGGATTGAACTTCCGGCAGTGCCATCTCCGGCATCCATGCCGGTTCATATGTCAGTTCGACATTGGCGCGTGAAACGCCGTCGACAGCTTCCACGCATGTTTGCACGGCTTGCGTGAGAAATCCTGCGGCGGGGCAACCGGGTGTGGTCGTTGTCATCTCCACATTGACCGTTCCGTCGCCTGTGACCTCAATGTGGTAGATCATGCCCAGATCAACCAGATTAACGCCCAGCTCCGGATCAAGTATCAGCCGCAGTGCCTTGAGGATAGCATATTCGAGTTGGACATCATTTTCGCTTTGCATGGCTTTGTCCTCACTCTTGTCGCTCTTGGCCAACGCGGATCATGATACGGTAGGCACTGCCGGTTTCATCGAAGTTGCCGACCCATTCATGGCCGCGTCTTTCAAGCTCTGGAAACAAGAAGAGTGGTTCGCGGTGAAGCAGAGCGAACAAGACCTCGCCGTCTGTCATGCGTTCGAGTTCTGCCAGTATATGAACCATTGGCTCAGGTGGTTGCATGTCTGAGCAATCGAGATAATGCGAAGGTTCAGGCCAGATATCGGGCGAACTTACATTGTTCGACAGCTGGATTTCCGGCACCGCGTCTTGCGTTGGAGAAAACAGCGTTTGCCAGTCGCCGTCACCGATCGGTTGCGGCTCTGCACGAAACCCTTTGCGTTCCATCACGGCAAAAAGCGGAACCGGTTTGAAGGGTGTTACAAGCAGGAGACTCTGGCCGGGCAGCAGAGTTTCCGTGGCATCCATGATTGCCTGAAAGGGTTCCACACCCCTTTTGAGCAAGGGGCGCACATCCAACTCACGATGAGCGATTTCCTGAATGGATAATGTCATTTCGACCTCCTAAAGCATGTCGCGGAAAAGTGGGAACCGGATTTCCGATATCGACATGCGTAAAAACAAAGACTTAAAGCGTGTGGTCACGCTGCGATAAAACGCGACGCGCTTTAAGCACGGGCGTACCGGCATGGATAAGGTTGGGTAGGGCCACGCCATTGGGCAGGCGCAAACTGGTCGGTACGTCCAGAAGCCGCCGGGCGCGGAAAAAGTGAATGCTCAAAGCCAGAATGGTAATAAGGGTAAGTGAAGATGACAGCCTGAAGATGATTGGATAGTCGGCGATCAGGGCCAAGGTGCTGAACCCAACGCTCCCATAATAAAGGATGAACCAGTGGCGGGCATGTCGCTCACGCACCATGTCCTGCACACGTGGCGTCTGCACGCGGCCCATGACGGGTCCATAGCATTCGAGCCAGGTGAGAAACGGAACGATTTTGTAAAGCTGTGCGAGGCTCAGGCCTGAAAGCCAACCGAAGACAAACAGATAAACGAGTGCGGCAACCATCTTATCGGTCATGCCGGTAAAGAGCATTGTCAGCGCAAGCACCATCGAAATCAGCAAAGCTGCAAATGCAGAAATGCTGGCGGCACTGTTCAATTCAATCGTCCTGCGTTTGCGCCGCTGATAAATTGCGCGCACGTCGAGAATGTAAAGAGAAATGCAGACGATACCCGGAACGAGCGCGATCGATTGTGTGATTTCAGGTTGACTGGCACCGAAAGCAACAAGTGCGATGCCGAGGCCAAGGATTATCAATGCAGCAAGACCCAACCACCATGAAAGCCTGGTGCGCTTCGTGTTGCTGTCCGGCGAAAGCATGAACATGGTGAGCAATCGATAGCTCACGCCCATGGCTGTAAAAGTCATCCAGCCGCCAAGTGCCAGCGCCGCATGAATGGATATGGTCGATCCGGCGATATCAAGAGCGATAACCTGCTCGGTCATCCCTGAAAGAACGAAGGTATAAAGCCCTCCAAGACAGGCGACTATCAGTAGGCAGCCGATACCAATGGCGACGAAGCGTGTGGGCAACGTAATGGGGCGCGCTTTCCAGATTGTCATCCCAAGCATCAGAACGATCAGCGAAAAGCCTGCGATTAAAAGCAGACCCGACATGGGAAGCAGCCAAACCGAATTGTCGAGCAATCCAGACATGCCTGCAAAACTGAAAAGCAGTCCGGTCATTCCTGTGAGCAACAGCAAAAGTGCTGGCAGCTGTGCGGAACTTCCCCAAAGGGGCTTTGCAACCAGGACCGGCACGAACTGCAACAATGCGCCACTCATCAGCAATGCCAGCCAGCCGATAGCGATGATATGGACGAGGATGAGAGTTTCCGGTGCCCGAATTCCATGAAACGGATAGCCAAAGCCGCCTGCCATCAATCCGACCCCAGCTATGAGGAAGACGAGAGAGGCTGCAAAATAGGACAGAGTCCAGCGGGAAAGCGCGGCACCGATCATCTCCAACCCTTCATGAATAGGTTAGTGATTGCCGCAAGTGCACTCATGGTCTGAACCATGAAGCTTGCGCCGTGCAATTTCGACACGCCAGACAGGACCGGTCTCCTTATAGACCCAGGAAAAATCGCCAGGATTGCGGGCCTCGAGCTGGCGGCGCAATGGCACTGGGTCATGATCGTTGACGATCTCCAGCGCATCGCCCGGTTCAAGCGCATCAATCATGGAAAAAATGGTCGCATGTCGTGTGATGGGCGGAATGGTGCGCACGTCGATGACAGGATTTACCGAAACAGGTTCGATTGACATTATAGTTTTCCAAGGCCGTCACTGCCGAAAGATGATGACGACAGCCAGCGTCACCATGACAGCTTTTGTAAACTGATCGATGCGATGCTGCTTTGATGCATCTCAAACAAGACAAAGAATTACAGCATTTCCAGTTACAGCGGTTCCAACGATTCAATATTAACTAGAACCGCTGTAACTGGAGCCACTGTAATGGCTTTCTGACAGAGCTGCCTTGTTCTGGATCAATTTTGGCCCCGCTACTAAAGCGCATCCCGAAAAGTGCGAAGCATTTTTGGGATAAAGACATACGTAGAAATAAACAGTGAGATGCATTTCCTATGATTCATCATAAACTGGAAGTGCTTTATTGACCAAAGAACAGGATGACAGCAATCACGATAGATGCTGCAACCGCTGAAAGTGTGCCCGCGCCCTGCAAGGCCCCCATTCGATAGAGAACCAGCGAAAAGGCGATGATTGCAGGCGTGGCAACCATGAGTCCGATCTGTGCATCCGTCATTGAAAGATTCCTTGCTTTGAAAAGGAACGATGCCTCCACGCACATGATTTTTCTTTGTCAAAACGCAAAGAAGATGGGGGATGAGCGGGCTAGGCATGCCCCATGCTTGAAACGGAAGACACAGCCTTCGCGGCAACGATTTCAGACGATGAACCGGAGGACAATCTTCTGCTCTGGATTCTCGTCTGGAGCGAACTTGTCACTTTTGCAATTTTGCTGATCGCCTTCATGGTGATGTCGATCATCAATTCAGACGGTGTGGCGCAATTGCGGGCGCATCTCAGCCCCGGTCTTGCTGCAATCAACACGATCGTGCTGCTGATAAGCGGCTGGCAGGCTGCAATCGCTGTGCGGCAACGACATAATGCAAAGAAAGCAAGACGCCCGCTGTTGGGGGCAGCGTTTTTTGGTCTTGTATTCGTGGCCTTCAAATTCGTCGAATACTCGCACGAAATCCAGTTTGTGGGCGACGAAGCTGTGGGGGCGTTTTTCGAGCTCTACTTTCTCCTCACCGGCTTTCATCTCATGCATGTACTGTTTGGCTCAATCATTTTGGCGCTGGTGGCGTGGCGTCCGTCCGCTTCCAATGTTCTGCTTATCAGCACGCTCTGGCACGCGATTGACCTTGTCTGGCTGGTTATGTTCCCGGTTCTTTATCTTGCGTGAGGTGACGAAATGAAAAACGGAGAGTACAGGGCCCTCAACCGCACACTTCTCATTTTGCTGGCGCTTGCAATGAGTGGTGCGCTGATTGCCAGTTTGAGCGCCAGCATGCTTGCCGCAATCATCGCTGTTCTGACTCTTGCCTTTGCAAAAGGCTGGTTCGTCGTTCTCGATTTCATGGAAATGCGCGCCACCAGAGGCGCGTTGAAGCCTGCCTTGCTGGCTTGGCCGGCTGCGCTGCTTATACTCGCCCTCATGCGCTCTGTAGCAGTCCGCTTCCTTCTTTGAACAACCATACAATCTCATTGTTTTGCGCAGTTTTTGCTTAGAGTGCGTTTCGATCTGATTGGATCAGATCGGCACTCTAATTATCTGTTTTAACGCGCAGCTTTGTCCGAAAACCGTTTCACACTTTTCGGGATGCGCTCTAAAGCATTTCCAGAAAAGTGGGAACCGGTTTGCGTTCGGAAATGCGTAAAAACAAATAGTTACAGTGGCCCAACGATTCAATATTAGCTGGAACCGCTGTAAACGCTCCAGTCTTTGCCAAAACGCAAAGATGTCTTTTCACCGCTCGATAGAAGGGTGCAGTCCCGTGATGCTGGCGAGGGGATTGACCAGCCGCACCATCGACGGGGGATGAGATGCCGGGGCTCCGCCTTCGGCCAGTGAAAGGACGAAGGGGATGGCAGAACGCCTAACCAAGACCGGCGCCCGAAACGTCTTCTACGGCGGTTCTATTTTCTTTTTCGCGATCTTCGTGGGGCTGACGGCGCACAGCCATTACTACATGAAAACCACGTCCACAGATGAATCGACGCTGACCGAAGCGGTCGCACGTGGAAAGCACATCTGGGAGAAAAACTCCTGCATCAATTGCCACACGCTTTTGGGCGAGGGGGCCTATTTCGCACCTGAGCTCGGCAATGTCTGGAAGCGTTACGGCGGCGAGGATGACCCCGAAGGTGCACGCGAGACGATGAAGGCCTGGATGCAAGCGCAGCCCACGGGAATTGAGGGGCGTCGTCAGATGCCACAGTTCAACCTGAGCGAAAAGGAACTCAACGATCTGGCGGATTTCCTTGAATGGACAAGCCGCATCAAGACGCAGAACTGGCCGCCCAATGAGGCTGGCTGAGGCGCGGGATGAACGGAGTTTTATGATATGAAATATGAAAGCCAAAAGGTCGCGATGCTCTATTTCTATGGAGCGCTCGTCCTGTTCGTAGCCCAGGTTGCGTTCGGTGTTCTTGCCGGGACGATCTATGTCTTGCCCAACACGCTCTCCGAGCTGCTGCCCTTCAACATCGTTCGCATGATCCACACCAATGCGCTGGTCGTCTGGCTGCTGATGGGTTTCATGGGGTCGACCTATTATCTGCTGCCTGAAGAGACAGAGACCGAACTCTACAGTACCAAGCTTGCCGTCATCCAGTTCTGGCTATTCTTTGTTGCGGCTGGCATTGCCGTGGTGGGCTATCTCTTCAAGATCCATGAAGGCCGCGAGTTTCTCGAGCAGCCATTCATCATCAAGGTCGGTATACTCGTCGTCTGCCTGATATTCCTATTCAACATCACGCTGACAGCATTGAAGGGCCGCAAGACGACAGTTACCAACATTTTGCTGTTTGGTCTCTGGGGGCTGGCGCTGTTCTTCCTCTTTGCCTTCTATAACCCGGTCAACCTCGCCATCGATAAGCTCTACTGGTGGTATGTGATCCATCTGTGGGTTGAAGGTGTGTGGGAACTGATCATGGCGTCGATCCTCGCTTTCCTGATGATCAAGCTCAATGGTATTGACCGCGAAGTCGTTGAAAAGTGGCTCTACGTCATTGTCGGGTTGGCCCTGTTCTCGGGTATTTTGGGAACAGGTCACCACTATTACTGGATCGGCGCACCGGGGTACTGGCAGTGGATCGGTTCGCTGTTCTCGACGCTGGAAGTAGCTCCATTTTTTACCATGGTCATCTTTACATTTGTGATGACATGGAAGGCCGGTCGCAAACATCCAAACCGCGCTGCCCTTCTCTGGTCAATCGGTTGCTCGGTGATGGCTTTCTTTGGCGCAGGTGTATGGGGCTTTCTGCACACGCTGTCCTCGGTCAACTATTACACCCACGGCACGCAGCTGACAGCGGCCCATGGCCATCTCGCCTTCTTTGGCGCCTATGTCATGCTCAACCTTGCGGTTATGGCCTACGCGATTCCTGAACTGCGCGGACGTGCGCCTTATAATCAGATGCTCTCCATGGTGAGCTTCTGGGCGATGTGCACGGCAATGTCCGTCATGACCTTTGCGCTCACTTTTGCAGGCGTGGTGCAGACCCATCTGCAGCGTGTTCTGGGTGAAAGCTTCATGGTCGTGCAGGACCAGCTGGCGCTGTTTTACTGGATGCGTCTTGGCTCTGGCATCGTGGTTGTAATTTCGGCCTTCATGTTCATCTGGGCCGTTCTGGTTCCGGGCAAGGAGCGCCGCGAAAACACCTCTGGTTTCGTGCAGCCTGCTGAATAATCGACGCAAAAGCCCTGCCGGAAGGTGGGGCTTTTTTCGTAAAAAAATAGGAAAACTGCCATGAACAGCGTTCTCAAGAATATTGAAACAATCAATGCATCCATCCCTGCTTACAGCCCATCCGGCAACGAATGCGCCTTGTTTGAACTGGCATGGAAGCGCAAGCTGCCATTGCTTCTCAAAGGTCCGACGGGGTGCGGAAAGACACGTTTCGTCAGTCACATGGCAGCAAGGCTCGGCCTGTCTCTCTCGACTGTTTCCTGTCATGACGATCTTGCGGCTGCCGATCTGACCGGACGCTATCTGCTTAAAGGCGGAGACACTCATTGGGTGGACGGACCTTTAACCCGAGCGGTGCGCGAGGGCGGCATCTGCTATCTCGACGAGATTGTTGAGGCACGCAAGGACGTGGCCGTGGTGCTGCATCCGCTGACTGACGACCGCCGCATTCTGCCGCTGGAACGCACCGGCGAATTGCTTGAAGCGCCGGATCGCTTCATGATCGTTGTGTCATATAATCCCGGCTATCAGAACCTGCTCAAGTCATTGAAACCGAGCACACGTCAGCGTTTTGTGGCTATCGAATTCGATTTCCTGCCCAAAGAACAGGAAATTGCAGTTGTGAGTGCCGAAAGCGGCCTTGACGCGCATAAGGTCGCGCCGCTTGTGGCGCTTGCTCATCGTTTGCGTGGGCTAAAAGGGCACGATCTGGAAGAAGGCGTTTCAACGCGTTTGCTGGTTTACTGCGCATCGTTGATTGATGCTGGCATGTCGCAGCGCGAGGCCGCGCGTGCGGCGATGATTGAGCCGTTGACCGATGAGCCGGATGTGAAGGCAGCGCTGCTTGAAGTCGCCGATGCGATGTTGAAATAGGCGGGTACACCATGCTGGATTTTCTAGAGCTCGAAGAAACAGTTGGCCGCGCCTGGCACCGGCTTATCGGCAAGACCGGATCATGGCCGCAATATCCCGATCAGGCCGTGAAGCTTGCCGATATTCGCCAGAGGCTTGCAATCTGCTTCCGTGGTTTTGGTGGTGACGTCACTGTGCAGATTGCACCCGCTCGTGCCCGAACCTCCGGCCATCGGCTGGGCTTGCGGCAGCGTATGGCTCTGGGTGAGGAAAAAATCGCCCAGCCCCTGCGCGATGAAGCAACGCTGATGTTGCCGCCGGAGATTGCGCTCTTTCCGGATCGCGTGCTGAATTACGATCTCTATGTCTGGCTTGCAGGCTTTATGGCGATCATGCCAACTGAACTGGAAGCCATGCCTGATGATCCGTTACGCCGCGATCTTGCGGCTCTCGATATGGCGGCAGAAATCGTAGCCAAAGCCTGTGAATTGTTTCCCGGGCTGGAAGATCGCTATGCCCGGCTTTGCGACGCCGTGCTGGAGGCGCGACCAAATCGGCGGCTCAACCGACTCGAGCAGCTTGTTGAAGAACGTGTTCTTTCGCTATTGAAGGACGGCGCTGGTCTGCCGGATTTCAGTCTTCCAGCCATTTTCCCGCATCGTGCTCCGGCGGGCTATCTGCCGATCCTTCCCGTTCCGCTCTGGCCGGGGCTTATCCGGCGCGATGAAACAGCAATCCGCGCGGCGGAAGACGAGCCCGTGCGCAACTCTCAGGCTGAAGCTGCCGAAACCTGCCGCCAGATAGCGCAGCGCGAGAAGCAGGACCCGCGGCTTACCGACAGGAGCCCGTTCATTCTCAACCGTTTCGAGAAAATCCTCGCCATGGCCGAGATGGTCAGCGTTGACCGACCGTCGGATGACAGTGACGAACAGAATGCAAAATCCGCTGATGAACTCGATGATCTGACATTGGGCGAGCGTAAGGGCAGGCCTGCTGCTCGCTTCCGCTTCGATCTTGATCTGCCGCCGGAAGCGGTTGATCGCAGCCTGCTGACTGCCAAGCTCGCCTATCCGGAATGGGATTATCGCAAAGCGACCTATTTGCAAGATCATTGTAGCGTTCTGGCAGCGCCGGTGCAGGAGCGTGAAGAGGCGCTGCAACTTGATGATGAAGCGCGAAGTCTTGTACGGCGAGTGCGACGCCAGTTTGAAATCCTGCGGCCCGGTCGCGAAATGATGCGCGCACAGCTTGATGGTAATGATCTTGATCTCGACGCTGTGGTACGGTCACGTTGCGATTTTGCGGCTGGCGGGCAAGGTAGTGAGCGGGTGCATCTGATGAGCCGTCCGCAGGCCAATGATCTGGCGGTAACGATTCTGGTCGATGTTTCGCTTTCAACCGATGCATGGGTGGATAACCGTCGGGTGCTTGATGTGGAGAAAGAGGCGTTGCTGGTTCTCGCCAATGGCATTGCTGCCTGTGGCGATCGCTGTTCGATCGTGACTTTCACATCGCGGCGACGCTCCTGGGTGCGGGTTGAAACAGTGAAGGATTTCGATGAGGTTTTCAGCCCAACGGTTGAGCATCGCATTGCAGCGCTGAAGCCGGGCTTTTATACCCGCATGGGTGCTGCCATGCGCCATGCAACGGCAAAACTCAGCGAACAGCACAGCCGAAAAAAGCTTCTGCTGCTTTTAACCGATGGCAAACCGAATGATGTCGATCATTATGAGGGGCGCTTTGCACTGGAAGATACACGCCGGGCTGTGAGTGAAGCGCGCGCCAAGGGCGTTAACGTCTTTGCAGTGACGGTTGACCGCGAGGCCAATGCTTATCTGCCTGCACTTTTCGGACATGGTGGCTTTGCAATGGTTGCAAAACTTGCGAAATTGCCAGTTGCTTTGCCCGCGATCTATCGAATGCTTGCGGGATAGTTTTCAGCAAAATCACTATGCCGGAAGCTTCCGGCATCGATCATTGTGACGATGAGAAATAAGAAAATGACTATACAGCCGATCCTCGCAGCAGTTCTTGCCGACAAAGACGTATCCGTTGATTTGCTTTTGGCAGAAGTTGTTGCGCAGGGTGAGGCGTGTGGATTGAAGGTCGCGGGCTTCTTACAGCACCGCAGTTCTGATGCAGACGATTGCTGCCGTGAAATTGTCATTGAACGGATCGGCACCGGCGTCAGGCATCTCATCTCTCAGCCGCTCGGTTCAGGATCGCGCGGCTGCCGCCTTGATCCGGCAGCACTTGCAGATGTCGCTGGTCCCTTGCTTGCCGAGATCGATGCAGGCGTCGATTTACTTATCCTCAATCGCTTCGGCAAAAGTGAGGCCGAAGGTCATGGCTTTCGCGCGATCATTGAATCAGCTTATTCAAAGCAGATTCCTGTGCTGACCGTTGTGCGTGATGCTTATGTGGGCGACTGGCGCGACTTTGCGAGCGATTGCGGTATGTTGCTGTCGCCCGACGAGGCGGCTCTTGCCGCATGGCTTGAAAGCGTTGTCTCGCTCAAAGTGCTATCAGCTGCCAGCTAACTTTCCTTAGCTATGCATGACAGATGCGGTTTTATGTCGGCTCACCCAGGCTGCGCCAACGCCGCCGTGCAAAAAGCCGTTGGAAAGCGGGACGGCTGGATAGATTGCCTGCAATCGGGCAAGGCCTTCTTCGGTATCAATACGTTCCTGCAGCACTTCGCCATGCACTTTTGCGATAGCAACCATGTCGCAATCCTGCGGCGACAGCCTGAACCGGGCAACGCCTGCGGCTTTCAGGTCGGGCATGTCTTCAATCAGTGCCTGACACGTGTGCGACAGTGTCTGCACCCCATTCAGGGCAAGGAACGACTGGCTATCGAGTGTTTTGACTGGCAGACCGTCCGGCTCCTCGGCACAAACAAACTGACAATTGTCTTTGATGTGTCCTTTAGAGCGTGCATGGGCGCAACGGGCTGAAATGGCGAGTGGTACCCTACCAAAAGTGAAGATTTCGAAGGCAACATCTGGCGCTCCCCTGATGATTTCACGAATTGAAGCCAACGGAAGTTCCGGCGGCAGGCAGATGGATTGTGCGCCGCGCTGAGCCAAAACCTTGGCGGTGGCGGCGTTGTAAACATTGACCAGTGGGCCAACCATATGCGGCTTGCCAGCCAGCAGGCCCAGTGCGGAGAGATCATTGGCTTCGACCGGAAAAAGCGATTGTTCGGCGGTCTGCCGCACATGCTTTGCTTCGCGTTCAAGCATCACGAGGGCAAGCGAACCAAGGCTGATGGTCTTGCCTGCCTGTTCCAGCCGCTCGATTACATCAGCCATGTAGGGATCAATGAAATGGAACCGCTTCGAGCAGACTATTTCACCGAGTGTGACGTGATCGACCGGAGCTTCATCGGCAATGCGGAAATAGAAATCGCGCCATTTCGGGCCATCCCAGAGAAAGAGAACAGGCCCGAGGCTAAGGCTGGGATTAAAGCGTGAATCCGACATGGCTATCTCCAGCGTTTTTCATAGGCGCCCGATGTGGTCTGCTGACCTTCACTCAATGTGCGCAGTCGTGAAAGCAGAGCGGCCCGCTTTTCGGGTCCGGCGGCAAGCGTTTGACGAAGTGTCGAAACCACTTCCGCGACATAGGCTTTGCCGCGCTGTCGCCCTTCGATTTTCAAGGCCGAAACACCGGCTGCACGGAGTTCGTCCATGTGGTTCATCACATCAAGAGAAACCGGATCTTCAAAGGCATAGCCTTCTTCATCGCCGATATTGAAACGCCCTTTGCAAAGGGTCGGATAGCCTGCGGCTTCGCCAGCCGGAAAACGGTTGATGGTGTAATCTCCGAGTTCCGAAACGAGCTCGGAACCTTCGTTCCGATAACGCACATGGCTTGCAGGCGAGCAGACACCGTTCATATTCGGTGAGCGGCCGGTGGCGTAGGACGAGAGCGAGCAGCGTCCTTCGGCCATGACGCACAAGCCGCCAAAGACGAAGACTTCCATTTCGCAAGCAATCTTGCGTCCGAGCTTTGCGATATCGGGGATCGTCAGCACGCGCGGCAACACCACGCGCTTGGCTTTGAAGGCATCGATCAGAAAGCTGATCGCATCGGCATTGGAGGCAGACGCCTGCACCGAAACATGCAGCCGCTGTTGCGGATGGCGCTCTGCAGTGTAGGCCATCAAGCCGAAATCGGCGAGGATCACTGCATCGGCACCAAGCGCCGAGGCGTCATCAACGGCCTTGTACCAGAGTTGCTCATCGCCCGCGCGCATGAAGGTGTTGATGGCGACGAAGACCTGCGTGCGCCGCGCATGGGCGAAATTGATCGCTTCCCGCAACTCCTCGCGACTGAAATTGAGACCGGGAAAATTGCGTGCGTTGGTTTCATCGCGGAAGCCGCAATAGACCGCATCAGCTCCGGCTTGCACGGCTTCGCGAAATGCGGAGGGTGTTCCGGCAGGACAGATCAGTTCCATGAACGGGCGTCCTCCTTTGTGTCGGCGGCGAGCGCTTTGTCGCGCACAAAACCTGCGATGGCTTCCACGACCGGCGCGAATGGCCCTGCGCCTTTTCCAAGGTCTGCCGGCAGATCAACATTGCAATCATCCAGCGCATTGCGCAGGGCAAGCATGGCTTCCATATCGCCAGTCACTGTGATGTCGCGTGAAAAGAACAAGGCATCGCCATCGAGCTTTCCTTCGAGAAGGGCAAGCAGCATGACGAGGGGGCCTTCGATAGCGGCATCGGTCACAAATTCAGTGCTGCTGCGCAGCACTGAAATGCGTGGGGCGCCGGGTTCAACCAGAAAAGCGAAAGGCAAATCGGACGGCCTGAACCCAAACCGCTTGTTGACGTGCTCGCCCAGCCTTTCAAACAGTCCCGGATGTGCGCGGATAACCTGATAGAACACATGAGAAATGAACGGGTTGAGCAAAAATGGCGGAACAAACCGAACTGGGGCAACCACGGCGGGCGGAATTTTCATCATGATTTTGCTCCAGGCATTTCTATGCACACCAGCTTTGCGAGGTCTGCACAAGGACTAGGCGATTCAAGCCTGTAAGAGTTTGATCTGGATCAAAGACGGCAGAAGAATTGCGTATTCAAAGTGAGACATGAAAAATGCCTCCTCACTGCCTTCCTCTTTTGACGATCTACAGAGTTTCGTGTCGGAGCTTGAAAGACGCGGCGATCTTGTCCGTATACAGCGCCCGGTTTCGCTCGTGCATGAGATCACCGAAATTCATAAGCGTGTTCTGGCAGCCGACGGCCCGGCCTTGCTATTTGAAAAGCCGGTTGATGCCGAGGGCAAAGTGCAGTCCATTCCGCTTCTTGCCAATCTTTTTGGCGCTGAGCGGCGGATTGCCTGGGGGCTTGGCCGCACACCTGAAGAGTTCCCTGCTTTGGCCAATTTTTTGGCCGAGCTACGAGCACCAACGCCGCCGCGTTCAGCAGGTGAAATATGGAGCAAGCTGCCTCTGGCAAAAGCAGCCCTGGCAATGCGACCACGTCGTGTCAGCCGTGCGCCGGTGCATGAAATCGTGCGTGAGGGAGGGGCGATTGATCTGGGCGCGTTGCCGATACAATGGTGCTGGCCGGGAGAGCCGGCGCCGCTCGTGACTTGGCCTTTGGTGATCACCTGTGCGCCAGATGATCCTTATGACATCAATGTCGGCATTTACCGAATGCAAAAGCTTGGACCAGACAGGCTGATCATGCGTTGGCTGGCGCATCGCGGGGGTGCGCGACATCATCGTATGTGGCAGAAGGCAGGGATGGATATGCCGGTTGCAGTTGCAATCGGAGCAGACCCCGCAACAATTCTGGCAGCCGTCATGCCTTTGCCGGAAGGCATGAGTGAACTAGCTTTTTCGGGCCTTTTGTCGGGGCGAAGGCCTGCAATCGTAGAGGCGCACACCGTCCCTCTCACTGTCCCGGCCAACGCAGAAATTGTGCTTGAAGGCTTCGTATCCGTGAGCGAAACCGCGCGGGAAGGGCCTTATGGTGATCACACCGGCTATTATAACAGCGTCGAAGAATTTCCTGTTATCCGTATTAGCGCAATCACCATGCGCAAGAACCCGCTCTATCTTTCAACTTATACCGGGCGACCGCCTGATGAACCTTCAAAGCTCGGCGAGGTGATGAACCAGCTGTTTGTGCCGGTCGTGCGCAAGCAGTTCCCCGAGATCACCGATCTCTGGCTGCCACCGGCCGCATGTTCTTATCGTGCAATGGTGGTGGCAATCGACAAGCGATATCCGGGGCAAGCCCGCAGGGTCATGATGGGGCTTTGGTCGATGTTGCCGCAATTCAGCTACACCAAGCTTATCATCGCCGTCGATCCTGACATCGATGTGCGCAATTGGGATGATGTGCTCTGGGCACTTTCCACACGCTTTGATGCGAGCCGTGATCTGGTGACGCTCGATCATACGCCGGTTGATTATCTCGATTTCGCTTCGCCGCGTTCGGGGCTTGGCGGCAAGCTCGGGCTTGATGCGACCAATAAGATCGGCGCGGAAACTGATCGCGAATGGGGCAATGTTCTTTCCATGAATGCAGAGACCATTGCGCGGGTGGACGCAATGTGGGGCGAATTGGGAATCGACCGGGAGAGCAGACAGTGAAGCGGATTGTCGTGGGAGTTTCAGGCGCGTCCGGGTCGCTGATTTCCCTGAAAATACTTGAGTGCTTGAACAGGATGCAGTCCGTTGAAACGCATCTTGTCATATCGCAAGCCGCTGAGCGGACGTTGCGCTATGAGCTTGGTCCGAATGGCTATTCAATGCTGAACCGGCTGGCAGAAAAGACCTATTCGATTGAGGATGTTGGAGCCGCGATTGCGAGTGGATCGGTGCCGACAGCCGGTATGATTGTTGCGCCTTGTTCTATGCGTACACTTGCGTCGATCGCTCACGGTTTCGGCGACAGTCTGCTAACGCGTGCTGCCGATGTGCAGCTCAAAGAGCGGCGCAAGCTGCTGCTGATCACCCGCGAAGCACCGCTGCATATGGTCCATTTGCGCAATATGTGTACGGTCACCGAGATGGGCGCAATCGTGATGCCGCCAGTACCTGCCTTTTATCTGCACCCGCAGACGGTGGATGATATTGCCCATCAGATCGCAGCGCGAGCCATTGATCTGATGGGGATTGGTGAGCAACAGGCCGAAAGCTGGAGCGGCTCAGTTTAGTTTCGGATGCCGGTCAACGAGCGCCTGGCGGCGTTGCTGCAGCTCTTCGATCTGCTGTTCCAGCGAGAGGATTTCGTCATCAAGCTTATCGACGCGTTCCTCGATGTGGGAATAAGCTTCTTTGAGCAGCAGTTTGGCTTCCGTCTTGTTGGAGGCGCTTGGTGTGTCGCCACGCAACGGTTTGTTGGCCGTTTCGGGCAGGAAGAACGCTGTGATGAGACCCACGACGGCTGCACACATGAGATAGTAGGCAGGCAAATAGATATTATCCGTTGACTCGACGAGCCACGCGGCAACTGTTGGTGTCAGGCCCGCAACAATGATCGAAATATTGAAGGCCGCCGCAAGCGCGCTGTAGCGAATGCGTGCCGGAAACAATGCAGGCAGTGTTGATGCCATGATGCCGGTCAGGCAGTTGAGCAATATCGCCAATATCAGCAAGCCGGCAAAAATCGTCGCAATGTGGCCGCTGGCCACAAGATGGAAAGCTGGCAGGGCAAACAATAGCAAGCCGAGGCTGCCGATGATCAGAAATGGCCTGCGGCCAAAACGGTCACTGAGAAATCCGACAACGGGCTGCACGAACAGCATCCCGATCATCACCACGATGATGATGAGAACCCCGTGATCCTCAGAATAGCCGAGGCTCTGGGAGAGATAGGTCGGCATATAGGTGAGCAGCATGTAATAGGTGACGTTGGTCACCAGAACCATGCCGATACAGACACTCAGTGCACGCCAATATTTGTTGATGATCTCTTTAAAGGACACCATCGGACGATCTTCGATGGCATCGCGGTCTTCTTTTTCCAGCGCTTCAAGCTGCTGTGTGAACGCGGGTGTTTCCTCTGCGGCATGGCGAAGATAAAGCCCGATCAAGCCGAGCGGGGCGGCAAGATAGAACGGAATGCGCCAGCCCCAATCGAGAAAGTCTTGTTCTCCGACCATGGTGCTGAGGAAAACGACAAGACCGGCACCAAGCACAAATCCGGCAATGGAGCCGAAATCCAGCCAGCTACCGAGAAAGCCACGACGGCGGTCTGGCGCATATTCTGCAACAAAGATCGCAGCGCCTGTATATTCGCCGCCTACAGAAAAACCCTGCGCCAGCTTGCAAAGCAGCAGAAGGATTGGTGCCCAGATGCCGATGGTGGCATAGGAGGGGATAAGGCCGATACAGAAAGTGCTGGCAGCCATGATGATGATTGTGAGCGACAAAACCTTTTGTCGCCCGAAGCGGTCGCCCATGACGCCAAAGAATAGACCGCCGAGAGGGCGCACCAGAAATGGCACAGAGAATGTCGCAAGAGCTGCAATGGTTTGAATGCCGGGTGCTGCATTGGGAAAGAATACTTGCCCCAAAGCATAGGCTACGAAGCCGTAGACGCCGAAATCGAACCATTCCATCGCATTGCCGAGGGCAGCTGCGGTAATAGCTTTTTTGAGTTTGGTGTTGTCGATGACCTTAATGTCGTGAATTTGTAATGGTGTAGCCTGAGATGAGCTGCTTGCAGCATCGCTTTGCGCCATTCGCCACCGCCTTTATGCGTTTTGTTATCGTATCTCACGCAACAGAACAGCGGCCCTGCATCATAGAACATGCATTGGCCGCTTCTTCGTTCAGTCGATTTGAGCGGGTAACGAGTTGGCGTCTGTTTTGGTTCCGATAAGGCTTATAAATAGTCGGCAAAGAAGGCGGCAGATTATGTTATGCCGGGCCGAGCATGATGAAAGTTTCGCTTTTGCTGACGCCCTGAAGCGAGCGGATTGTCGAAATCACCTCATTGAGTTCGGAAATGGTCGAAACCTCCAGCTCTGCGATCACATCCCAGATGCCATTGGTGTTGAAGACACCGGTCAGGCCCGGGACACGCTTGATTGCGCTGATTGTTGCTTTTAGTGATGAGCCTGACATTTCGATTAGCATGAAGGCACGTATCTGATCCTTGCCAATGTCATCGCGAACGCGGACCGTGAAGCCTTTAATGTCGCCATTGGCAATCAGCCGGTCGAGACGCTTTTGCGCTGTGGCTCGTGCAACGCCTAAGAGTTCCGCAAGCTGTGGAACAGACGCGCGACCGTTGATGCGAAGCTCAGTGACCAGTCTCTTGTCCAGCTCATCCATGGCAGTGACTTCCTTTAAAGTAAGTATGACTGACGATATCGTCACTATTTTATAAAAATAATCACTTTATATTCTTTTTTGTCAATCTGATTGCAGATAATGATTTTGCCAAGGGGAATGCAATAGCAGCTTCTAATACGAACGAAGTGATAGGAGCGTTGCGCAAATCCCTGTTCAGGCCGGATACAAGGTCGCGAAGATAGCGTTAAAATGTAGCTCCAGAACGGGGCTCTCGTAGGGGAACCTTCAACATGAAATTTGCCAAACTTTTTTCTACCGCCCTTGTGGCGCTAGGCATCTGTGTTTCCTTGAACACAGCAAAAGCCGACGATCTGGAAAAGATTCAGAACAAAGGCAAGATGACGATTGCCCTTTCGGGTGTGTTCCCACCATTCAGCTTTGTCGATGAGAGCAACAAGGTTGTCGGCTTTGACGTCGATATCGGCTCGGAAATCGCACGTCGCCTGAAGGCAGAACCTGAAATCGTTACCACGGCCTGGGACGGCATCATTGCAGGTCTCGTGACCGGTCGTTACGACACGATCGTTGGTTCGATGGGCATCACTGAAGAACGCAAGAAGGCAATCAACTTCGTCGGACCTTACTATCGTTCGGGCCTGGCCCTGTTCATTCGCAAGGGTGATACGGTCAAGTCGCTCAACGAACTGGAAGGCAAGACAATCGGTGTGACGCTAGGCGAAACCTCCGAAAAATGGGTTCGTGAGCAGGGCAAATATGAAGTCCGCACCTATAAGGGCCTGCCTGAAATGCTTCTCGACCTTGGCTCGGGTCGTATCGATGCAGTTGTCGCCGATGACGTTCCTGTGCTTGTCGCCATAGGCAAGAGCAATGCGCCGATTGAACAGGTGAAGGACGATCAGCTGCCGCGTTACGATATCGGTATTGCGGTTCGTAAGAACAATCCGGAGCTTCAGGCTGCAATGCAGAAGGCGCTCGACGATATGATGGCTGATGGCACCTATAAGGCCATTTCCGAAAAATGGATTGGTGCGGATATCCGCTAATTCGAACTGTTTCGGGTGTGGGCAGCAAAGTGAGCTGCCCCACTTCCGATTAATAGTCCCTAAACTCAGCTTTACAGCTTCTCGCCAGCCCTGTGGCTGAGAGACATGTGCACCATAGGAGATATTTTCCTGATGGAGCAGAAAGGTTGAAGGATGGATATCGCACTTATCGGGCGGATTTTTCCCTTCATTGTTGAGTCGGCCTGGGTCACAGTCCAACTGACTATCGTATCGCTGCTGATTGGTCTCGTTGTTGCCAGCCTTCTCGTCATGGCGCGCTTTTCGCGCTATGCGCCTATTCGCTGGATCGCCATCGGCTATATCAGCATCATGCGCGGTACACCGCTTCTGGTGCAGCTGTTCCTTGTGTTCTTTGGTGGCCCGCAATTTGGTTTTGAGTTTACGCCGTTTGTAGCGGGTGTCATCACGATGGGCTTCAACATCGGCGCCTATATGTCTGAAGGGATGCGCGGAGCAATTCTGGCGGTCGATAAAGGCCAGAACGAAGCGGCGCGTTCTCTGGGCTTTGGCAGGGCCGGAACCATGCGGCTTTTCATCCTGCCTCAGGCGGCTCCACTCATGATCCGTTCGCTTGGTGTCAATACGGTCATCTTGACCAAGAGTACCGCGCTCGTTTCAACAATTGGCGTGGTGGAGCTGACCTATACCGCCCAGCGCTTTGTCACTTCGACATACAAGCCATTTGAGGTTTTTGCGATTGCCGGTGCAGCTTACATCGTCATCATCGCTATCATTTCACTGATCATCCGCGGCTTTGAGATCTTTTTCAATGCTGACAGGAGGGCGGAAGCATGAGCCTGGATTTCACCGTTGTTCCATCTTATCTGGAATTGATGCTGATCGGTCTGCTCTGGACCGTTATGATCACTGTTCTTGCGGGTGTGATCAGCATTGTGCTCGGTATTCTGATCGCAATCATCACGCTTCATGCGCCTAAAATAATCAGCCTGCCTGTGCGCGGTATTGTTTTCCTTTTCATGGGAACGCCTCTGCTGTTGCAACTCTATCTGCTCTATTATGGCCTTTCGCAGATCGGCATCATGGTGCCAGCGTTCTGGACCGGCGTGTTTGGGCTTGGCATGCATTATGCGGCCTATAATGCCGATATTTTCCGCGCATCGCTTGAGACCGTCGATGAAGGACAGATGGAAGCCGCCCGGTCGCTTGGTTTTAGCCACGGATCGTCGCTTCGCTATTTCATCATCCCACAGGCGATCCTCACGGCTCTGCCGCAGGTTGGCAATAACAGCATCATTCTGCTCAAGGACACAGCCGTTCTCTCCGTGCTCGGCATCACAGAACTGGTACTGAATGCGCAACGCGCCATCAGCGAAACCTATCGCCCCTTTGAGTTCTACTTCGTTGCAGCCGTGCTCTATTACCTCGTCAATCTCTTGATGGAATGGGGTTTGAGCAAAGCGGCCAAGAAAGCGGAAGCTATCCGATGAACACACAGACTCCCATGATCGAATTGCGTCAGATCAGGAAATCCTATGGCGAACATGAGGTGCTGAAAGGCATCGACCTGACTGTCGCACGAGGCAAGATCGTTTCCATCATTGGCCCCAGCGGATCGGGAAAAAGCACACTGCTGCGCTCGATCAATATGCTGGAAGAAACGTCAAGCGGTGAAATCTGGCTTGATGGCAATCAGGTCAATCGCCCGCTCAAAGGTCGCGCTTTTGAAAAGCACATCAACCATATCCGTCAGGAAATGGGGATGGTTTTCCAGCAGTTTAACCTGTTTCCGCATCTGACCGTGCTACAGAACATCATGATTGGCCCTATGCGCCTCAAAGGGCTTTCGCGCAGCGATGCACTGGAACGTGCGAACAACCTGCTGGCCAAGGTCGGTCTTGTCGACAAGGGCAATGCCTATCCGGCACGTCTTTCGGGTGGTCAGAAACAGCGTGTTGCGATTGCCCGTGCTCTGGCGATGCAGCCGAAAGTCATGCTTTTCGATGAAGCAACCTCCGCGCTCGATCCGGAGCTGGTTGAAGAAGTCAATCAGGTCATGAAGCAGCTCGCAAATGAGCACATGACCATGTTGATCGTGACACACGAAATGCGCTTTGCGGCGGAAGTTTCTGACCATGTGATGTTCATGGACGGCGGTGTGGTGGTCGAACAAGGTCTGCCGCAGCAAGTTCTGTCTGATCCCACGGAAGAGCGGACGCGGGCATTCCTGCGTAAGCATCTTTCGCACTAGTGCATCGGCCCAAAAATTGGAATCAATTTTTGGGGTAAAGACATGCGTAAAAACAAATAGTTACAGCCGGTCTACAGCGATCAGCGTCTTAAAACTTATATTCTGCAGCGTATTTCTATCGTCTCGGAATACGCTCTAATCGACGGAGACTAGAGTCCATGACTGCGAATGTTTCAAACGGCGCGCAAAACGCCGTAACGACGGCGCACAACCATATTAATGCGCAGCAAGTCGAAGAGCTGGCCCTGCGCATGGTCGGTTGGAGCAGCGAAACCGGCACCCCCGGTGAAGCCGAATTTTCCGAACGTCTCGTTGGATTGTTGAAGGAAATCCCCTATTTCCAGCAAAATCCGGACAATATTCGTACTGTTGCAAGCCATGGCGATCCGCTGACGCATAATGTGGTGGCGCTGGTCCGCGGTAACGGCAAACGCACGCTCGCACTTGCAGGTCATTTCGATACGGTTGCAACTGATAATTATCACGAGCTGAAGTCGCTTGCTTGCGACAGCTGCAACCTCAAAGACGCGCTTATCAAGGATTTGTCGAAGCGCGCCCGTTCCGCTCAGGAAGAACGCGCGCTTGAAGATTTGCTGAGCGGCGATTTTCTCCCGGGACGTGGCCTGCTTGATATGAAAAGCGGCCTTGCCGTGGGTATTGCGTGTGCTGAAAAATTTGCGGCTGACCCGGATCGCAGTGGAAATCTGCTGCTGGTTTTTACGCCGGACGAAGAACGTGAAAGTCGTGGCATGCGCTCAATGCGCAATGCGATGCCGACTATTGCCCGGGATTTTGACATTGAAATCTCGGCTGCGATCAATCTCGATGTGACATCTGATCAGGGCGACGGAAAAGAAGGCCGTGCGGTCTATGCTGGGACGATTGGAAAGCTGCTGCCTTTTGCGCTGGTTATCGGATTGAGCTCACATGCGAGCTATCCATATGAAGGCGTGAGCGCACAGGCGATGGCCGCCAGCATTCTTGCACGCTTTGAAGGCAATGCAGCGCTTGCTGACCGCGATGAGAATGATATCTCGCCGCCACCAATCTGCCTTGAAGCAAAAGACCTGCGTGACGGATATGAAGTGACGACACCAGAGCGTTTCTGGATCGCGCTTAACTGGCTTTATCATGCCATGACGGCGGAAGAGCTGTTCAGTCGTTTTAAGGACGAAGTTCTGGCTGGTGCGACAGAGGCCGTTGAGCGCTTTGCCGCACAATCCGAAGCTTTTGGCCAGTTGATTGGCAAACGTGCAGGCGCAATTCCGGCTGCTCCTAAGCTCATCACATTCGAGCAGCTGCGGGCGATGGCTGCCGATGTTGCCGGTGAGAAATTCGAAGCGCTTTACAGCGCGCAGGAAAAGCGCCTTGCCGATATCGACAATCCGCTATCGGTCAGTCGTCAGTTGACCGAGTGGCTTGTCGGCGTTGCACATCTGTCGGGTCCCGCCGTTGTGGTTGGTTTTGCAGGGCTGCATTATCCAGCAAGCCATCTCGACGATGCTCAGGCCAATGATCGGGCTTTCAAACAGGCCATCGACACAACGATGCAGACATTTGCGGCCTTCCCGGATCAATCGCTTGTGTGGAAGCCGCATTTCCAGGGCATCTCGGATATGAGCTTCTTGGGGCAGGCTACGCTTGGTCAGGACATCGTTTCGAACAATACGCCGGTTGCGCGCCTTGTTGATCATCCAGCCGGTGACGCGTTGCGTTTTCCGGTCGTCAATATCGGCCCTTGGGGTCGTGAGTTTCATCAGAAGCTGGAGCGCGTACACGCGCCTTACGCCTTTGAAGTGCTGCCGCAGATTGTTTCGATGATTGCCGAAGAGTTTTTGTCGAAGCGTGCCTGAAGTTCAGCGCGAGTCCATCCGATAAAGGATTACAATCATGACCAATGAAAAGCTGAACATCGTTCCCTTCGTCAGCGTCGATCACATGATGAAGCTTGTGCTTACGGTGGGTGTCGAAACCTTCCTCAAGGAACTGGCTGACGTGATCGAGGAAGATTTCCGCCGCTGGGAGCAGTTCGACAAGACGCCACGCGTCGCCTCGCATTCTGACGAAGGCGTCATCGAGTTGATGCCAACGAGTGACGGTACGCTTTATGGCTTCAAATATGTGAACGGCCATCCGAAAAATACCAAGGAAGGTCGCCAGACCGTTACTGCTTTTGGCGTTCTGGCTGATGTCGGCAATGGCTACCCGATGTTGCTGACCGAAATGACGATCCTGACGGCATTGCGCACGGCAGCCATGTCGGCAGTTGCCGCAAAACATCTTGCCCGACCAGATTCAAAGACCATGACTATCATCGGTAATGGCGCGCAGAGCGAGTTTCAGGCTTTGGCTTTCAAAGCCATTCTGGGCATCGAAAATTTGCGTCTGTTCGACATTGATCGCTCTGCCAGCGAGCGTTGCGCACGCAATCTGAGCGATAACGGTCTTTCGATTACGATCCACGCCACCTCGCAGGAAGCCGTTGAAGGTGCCGACATCATCACGACGGTCACAGCTGATAAGCAATACGCGACCATTCTAAGCGACAACATGGTTGGCCCTGGCGTGCATATCAACGCCGTTGGCGGCGATTGCCCCGGCAAGACCGAGCTTAACAAGGATATCCTGCTGCGCTCTGACATTTTTGTCGAATACCCGCCGCAGACCCGTATTGAAGGCGAAATCCAGCAGCTTGACGCCGATTATCCGGTCAAGGAACTCTGGGAAGTTATCACCGGAGCTATTGCTGGCCGCTCGTCAGATCGCGCGATCACTTTGTTTGACAGCGTCGGTTTCGCAATCGAAGATTTCTCTGCGCTGCGTTATGTTCGCAGCAAGCTGAAAGAAACGGGGCTTTATGTCGAACTGGACATGCTGGCTGATCCCGATGAGCCGCGCGATCTTTACGGAATGCTGCTCCGCTGCGAAAAAGCGCTCAAAAAAGCAGCATAGAGCATAATCCGACCGGAGTGAAACGAGGATCGATAAGATTATGCTTTAGATATAATAAGTTAGAGCGCCGATCTGATCCAATCAGATCGAAACGCGCTCTAATGGAAATAGGAAGGCCGGTGGTGAGAGCCACCGGCTTTTTTTTATACACTACTGAGCAGGATGCTGGTTTCGCTGTTCAACACGCCTTCGATTGTTCGCACTTCGCGCAGAACGCGGTCGAATTCGTGCAGGCTTTCCGCATGGATTTCGGCCACGAGATCCCATGACCCATTGGTCGTATGCAGAGTGCGTATCTGCGGCAATCCCCGCAACAGCTTGATGACTTTTGTCGTTGATCGGCCTTGCACTTCGATCAGCATGATCGCGTGTACAACCCCATCATCGTAATCTTGCCGAACTCGGATCGTGAAGCCAAGAGCTGCACCTGTTTCGAGCAGGCGGTCGAGACGCGCCTGAACGGTGCCGCGTGAAACGCCAAGGATTGTTGCGAGTTTCGAGAGTGGCGCACGTCCGTCCTCCCGCAAAATGGCAATCAGCTTATGATCCAGTTCGTCGAAAATATGCATAGCAGTTTTTACAGTTGGATTGTGCAAATTGCTAGAATTTTTACAGTTCACCCAGCAGTTTTACAATTTTAACTGACTTTATGCCCTCCTACTCTGTTTCTCGGAGTGCTGCTGGAGGAGCGTGTGAGAATGTCTGAGAGCTGTCAAAGCGACCTGATCGCGCAACCGAAGTTCATTGCGCAGTTCATGGCGCAGTTCGCGTTGAATTCGGTTCCCTTGGTAACGCGATAAGCGTTTTAAATCTTTGTTTTTACGCATGTCTTTCGCGACATGTTTTAGCAGTGAGAATAGTCTGAGAATGAGCAGGCCGTCTGTCCAGAGCCCAAAATCGGTCGTTATGATCCGACCACACCATTTCACCCCCAATGCGCAGACCGCAAAGGACAATGCGTTTCAATCGGTCGATGAGCGCCGTTCCGCTGAGATGGTTGCAAAAGCAGCCTTCGACGAAGTGACGAGAATGGCCGAGGGACTGGCCGATGCGGGCGTAACGGTTCATCTCTTTGAAGATGAAACCCATGCCTTGCCCGATTCCGTTTTTCCCAATAACTGGTTTTCCACCCATTCGGGCGGACACGTCGCCATTTATCCGATGTTCTCGGAAAGCCGTCAGAAGGAACGCCGTCCCGACGTTATCGAAATGCTGAAGTGCGATTATCGCGTTCAGGATGTCATCGATTATTCAGGTCTGGAGCGCGATCACTTCTATCTCGAAGGCACAGGGGCCATGGTGCTCGACCATATTGGACGCGTCGCTTATGCAGCTCGCTCCAACCGCACCAATGAGGTAGCGCTTGAACGCTTCTGCACGCATTTCAATTTCGAACCGATGGTGTTTGATGCGCTCGATTCGTCAGGCAAGCCGATTTATCACACCAATGTTCTGATGTGCATTGGCACCGATTACGCGCTGGTCGGCACCGAGATGATTACCGATCCGGCCCGTCGTCAGGAGATCGTTGACCGCCTGCAGGAAACTGGCCGCACAGTCATTCATCTCACCGCGGAACAGATCGGTGAATTTGCCGGTAATGCCATTGAGCTTGAAGGCCGAGACGGTCGCGTTCTGGCCCTTTCTGCCCGCGCTTTCGCTGCTTTAAGCAAAGCTCAGATCGAGACAATCGAGCAGACTGCAAAGCTTTTGCCTTTCGCCGTGCCAACGATTGAGCTGGCAGGTGGATCGGTACGCTGCATGCTCGCAGGCATTCATCTCTCACGCCGCACAACAAACGGTACACATTTGCTTTACGCAACAACAAGAGCCGGGTAGATAGGCTCCAGCTAAATTGAGGGTAACCTTCCATGTCTTCTAACAGACCCGTTTATGAGTTCAATTCGATCATCGTCCGTGAGCCTTCGCGCTCGGTGGTAAATGGTCTTCGCGCGCTGGATACCGGCAACCCGACCTATGAAGGCGTAAAGGCTGAGCACGATGCTTATATCGCTGCCATGCGCGCTGCAGGTGTCGAGGTTACGATCCTTCCAGCACTTGAAGATTTCCCAGATTCCATTTTCGTCGAAGATCCAGCGCTCGTCTTTACCGAAGGTGCAATTTTGCTGCGTCCAGGCGCGCTTTCGCGCGTTGGCGAAACAGCTGTCATCGAACCGACGCTGCGTCAGATGTTTGATACGGTTGTTGAACTGCCGGAACCAGGTTTTGCTGATGGCGGCGACGTTCTGACCACGCAGAAGAGCGTGATGATCGGCCTTTCCGCCCGTACCGACAAAGCGGGTGCAGCGGCCCTGATCGCCAGCCTCGATAAGATCGGTCGCAAGGGTGAAGTTGTCTCGACCCCTGAAGGCGTCCTTCATTTCAAAACCGATTGCTCGCTGGTCGATGAAGAAACCGTTCTTTCGACGAGCCGTCTCGCAAAGTCGGGCGTATTCTCTGGTCTTCGCCAGCTGATCGTTCCAGAAGGCGAAGAAGCTGCTGCCAATGCGCTGCGCGTCAATGACGTCGTGATGGTCGGCTCGGATTTCCCGCGCACCATCGAGTTGCTGGAGAAGAGCGGCTATAACGTGGTTCCGCTCAAGACCACGGAGATCGGCAAGATCGACGCTGGCCTTTCCTGCATGTCGCTTCGCTGGTATCGCAAGTAATTCTGACGGCTCAGGGGCATCCGCTCCTGAGCTGTTTTTGTATGCGCATTCCCCGTGCTTGCTATCATCACAGGCAAGCCAACAAAAATATAAGGAGAACGGGAACATGGTGGGTTTTAAAGGGAAAATTGCTGGTGCGATTGCGCTTGCTGTCTTGGCCAGTGGTGCTGCTCAAGCTGACGGAAAACTTCGTCTTGGCATGACGCCAGAGCCATATATGCCTTTCACGCAGGTCAACGCGGCGGGTGAATGGGAAGGGCTGGAAGCAGACCTTTCACGCGCCCTTTGCGAGAAGCTTGCGGACAAGTGCGAGTTCAAGTCGATGGCGTGGGATGGCCTCATTCCATCGCTCACCGAAAACAAGGTCGATTTCATTATCGGTGCATTCTCCGTGACGGATGAACGCCGCAAGGTCGTCGATTTCAGCACGCCGTACTACACTGAAGGTACGGTCGTCGCTGGCGCCAAGTCTGATGAAGACAAAATCGGCACAGTCGCAGCAAGCGACGGTTCCGGTGAAGTCGTTGATCAGGCGGCCCTCTCGGGCAAGATCGTCGGTGTCCAGACATCGAGCGTCCAGTCGGCCTATATGACGAAATATCTTCCTGACGTTTCGATCAAGAGCTACGACACTGCTGACAATTCGGTTGCCGATCTTGTAGCAGGTCGCGTCGATTATGTTCTGGCACCAGATCTTTTCGTTCAGAACTTCCTGAAGACGTCGCAGGGCGAAGACTACGAGGTCAAGCTTGTGACGCCTAAGAGCGTCGTACTGGGCGAAGGCGTCGCCTATGCAGTTCGTAAGGGCGACACAGCAACGCTTGAAAAAGTCGATGCAGCACTTGCTGAACTCGACAAGGACGGCACTCTCAAGTCGCTGGTCGACAAGTGGATTTTTGAGAAGAAGTAACTCGATCCAATGCGAACGCCGCCAGCGGCGTTCGCTCATCGAGGTGCTGTGACCTCCACATTTCACAAAATGCTTTGCGCTTTTCATAAAGTGGAACGGTAGCAGACCGCAGCTCATAAGAGTTGTACCGAGCAGTCGTTCTATAAAGCGCTGGGCTTTTATGATCGGATTAATCTGCATGGATTCTTATTGGCAACTGTTGGCCTGGGGAAGTGAGGGCTGGGGAGACGAGTTCGCGCATGGGCTTATGATGACCTTGCAGGTCTCGGCCGTAGCATTCGCAGTCTCGTTTCTTTTCGGGCTCACTGGCGCCTCCGGTAAGCTTTCGCGTAATCGCTACATAAAAGCGATCGCAGATTTTTATACGACGGTGGTTCGCGCGCTGCCTGAACTGCTCGTTATTCTGCTGTTGTATTTTTCCGTTGCGACGGGTGCCGAACGCCTTCTGAAAGCAACAGGCCTTGTCGGAAACGATTTCCAGTTTAGCGCCTTCTGGGCTGCGATCATCGCGCTGGCTTTCGTCAATGGTGCGTTCATGACGGAAGTGCTGCGAGCTTCCTATCTTGCCATTCCACGCGGTCAGATCGAAGCTGCTCTTTCCATCGGAATGCGCAGACGTCAGATATTCACCCGCGTCACCTTCCCGCAAATGATGCGTCATGCAGTGCCCGGCATCGGCAATCTGTGGTTATCGATCACCAAGGAAAGCGCGATCATATCGGTGTTGGGTTCGTTCCATGAACTGCTTTACACCGGCTATCGTGCAGCTGCCTCCACCAAGCAGTACATCTTCTTTTATGGCCTCACGGCATTCCTGTTTCTGGCCATCACGCTGGTCTCGGTCATTGTGATTGCGCAGCTTGAAAAGCGCCTGAGCCGGGGGCATGGATAATGGAATCGATCACAAAAATCGTTGAGTTCCTACCGCCTCTCATCAAGGCAATGCCGCTCACACTGCTATTGACGGCTACGGCGGGTGTTATTGGCCTGATTTTCGGTACGCTTAGCGCGCTGGCACGGCTTTCAAACAGCCGCATTCTGAAATGGCCGGCTTTTATCTACACCTTCATTTTCCGAGGCACGCCGCTTCTGGTGCAGCTTTATCTGATCTATTACGGGCTCGGGCAGATCCTGCCAGGCACATGGGTCAGACACAGCTTCCTGTGGCCATATATGCGTGATGGTCTGTGGTATGCGGTGTTTGCGCTGAGCCTCAATCAGGGTGCTTACAATGCCGAGGTTATTCGCGGCGCTATCAAATCGATCCCACGCGGACAGATCGAAGCAGCACTTTCTATCGGTATGAGCCGGTTCAAGATTTTGCGCCGTATCACCCTGCCGCTGGCCTTCCGTCATTGTATGCCGGTCCTGACCAGTGATCTTATCATCCTGCTGAAATCCACTTCGCTTGCTTCCACAATTACGATCATGGAAGTGATGGGAACCGCACGCGCGTTGCAACGCAGTTCCTTGTCGATATTCGAGCCGTTGATTGCGGCAGGCATCCTCTATTTCACAGTTGTGTTCATCCTCACCCGGATCATGAATGTGATCGAACGGCGCATGAGTGGCTCACGCGCCTCGATGGTCTGATCTGTTTCAGGAGCAATTCAAAATGACTTCCATGGCACTGGCCGTCAAAAATATTCACAAGAGCTTCGCAGGCGTCGAAGTTCTCAAAGGCATCTCCTTTGAAGCGAAGAAAGGCGATGTCATATCGCTGATAGGCAGCAGTGGCTCCGGTAAGAGCACATTGCTTCGCTGCATCAACTATCTGGAAACGCCTGACGAGGGAGAGATTTCCGTTGCAGGCGAGGTGATCCGCACGAAAGTTGGGCGCGATGGAAAATCGCATGCCGCCGACCCGCGCCAGCTTGAGCATATCCGCACCCGTCTTGGTATGGTCTTCCAGAGCTTTAATCTCTGGTCCCATCGCACCATCCTCGAGAACATCATCGAAGGACCGATCCACGTTCTGGGCATGTCGAAGGCGGAGGCGCTGGCCGAGGCTGAGGTTCTGATGGAAAAGGTGGGTATTACGCCCAAGCGCGATCAGTATCCGAGCCAGCTTTCCGGTGGTCAGCAGCAACGTGCCGCGATTGCGCGCGCGCTCGCAATGAAGCCCGAGGTTATGCTGTTCGATGAGCCGACCTCAGCACTCGATCCGGAACTTGTGACAGAAGTGCTGCAGGTTATCAAAAAGCTCGCTAGAGAAGGCCGGACAATGGTGATGGTGACGCATGAAATGGCACTCGCTCGCGAAATTTCGAGCGAAGTCATCTTTCTGCATCAGGGACTGGTTGAAGAGCGCGGTTCGCCTGATATCGTGATGCGTAATCCGCAGTCACCGCGTTTGCGCCAGTTCCTGCATATGAGTTGAGGGGGAGATCATGACGGACAATAAACTGGGTACATTCGGCGATGAACTGAGAGCTATCCGCAGGCATCTGCACAGCATTCCTGAGTTGGGCCTGGAGGAAGTTGAGACTTCCGACTATATCGCCTCGACGCTTGAAAAATGGGGTTATGAACTCAGCCGTGGTCTTGCGAAGACTGGCATCGTTGCCTCTCTGCGTCGCGGCAATTCAAACCGTTCCATCGGTTTCCGCGCTGATTTCGATGCACTGCCAATTCTGGAAGAAACTGGCCTGCCTTATGCGAGCAAGAACGCTGGCAAGATGCATGCTTGTGGCCATGATGGCCATACGGCAATGCTGCTGGGTGCTGCGTGGTCGCTTGCGCAGGATCCTGACTTTTCTGGAACCGTTCATTTCATCTTTCAGCCCGCCGAAGAAAACTTCGGTGGTGCGCAGATCATGATCGAAGAAGGCCTGTTTGAGCGCTTCCCCTGCGATCAAGTTTTTGCTCTGCATAACTGGCCGGGTCTTCAAGCCGGCAAGTTTGCCTCGAAGGCTGGACCAATTGCGGCGTCCATCGATGCGTTGACGCTCACGGTAAGGGGCAGCGGCGGGCACGGTGCAGAGCCTGAGAAGACGATTGATCCGATTGTGGTCGCTTCAAGTATCGTCATGGCGTTGCAAACGATCGTCGCGCGTAATGTTTCGCCGCATCAGCCAAGTGTGATTACGGTCGGCGCGTTTAATTCCGGTGCGGTTTGCAACGTTATTCCCGATACCGCCAAGCTTGAAATCTCGATGCGTGCAACCGATCCGGTTATCCGCAAGACATTGCGCGATAAGCTCGAGCAAGTGGCCAAGATGCAGGCCGCAAGCTATGGCGCAGATGTGAGCTTTGAATGGATGACCGGCTATCCCGCAACCATCAATGATGCGACAGCTTTTGAGCAGGCAAAGGCAACAGTGGTTCAGCATTACGGCGAAGACGCATTTGAAGAGATGGACAAGCCGCTGATGGGCAGCGAAGATTTTTCCTTCATGCTGGAAAAGGCTTCCGGTGCTTATCTGCTGATCGGAAATGGTGAAAGCTCAGGCTTGCATACGTCAAAGTATAATTTCAACGATGAAATTCTGGAGCGCGGCGTGTCCTTCTTCCATAATTTGGCTAAGGACAGCCTCAAAGTCTAGCATTCAATGAGAGGCGCGGTATTCCCCGCGCCCCTTTTTTAGAGTGCGCGGGAATGTTGCTCAAGGTTTTCGTGCTGCTCACGACGTGACTCGCAAGAGTGAATGTCAGAGGGAAATTCGCTTCAAATCCTTGTCGAGAGCGAGAAGCTCAGGCAGGGGCGTTCCGGAGCCGAGGTTTGGTGCAGCACATCCCATCACATCGGCAGGCACGACACAGGCGGCGCGGATGGCTTCTTCAAGCGGCACGCCGACTTGTTGAACCAGATTGGCGAGACAGCCGACCATATCGATATGGGCACCAGCAAGTGAACCGGCGGCATTGACGAGGGCACCATCGCGCACTTCGATCCGTTCGCCGTAAAGCTCGAAATGATCCGGCCCACCAATGGTGGACATAGCGTCAGACACAAGAAACATGCGATCACGCCTTGCGCGCGCGCGCCATGCAATGCCAACCATTTCCCACGTCACATGATGTCCGTCGACGATGATGCCGACGAATGCATCGCTGCCAATTGCTGTGCCAACCACGCCCGGCTCACGTGAGGTCATTGGCGGCATGGCATTGTAAAGATGGGTGAAGCAGCTGATCCCAGCTTCAAGCCCCGCTTTTGCCTCATCGGTCGTGCCATTGGTATGACCGGCGGAAACCACGACGCCCATATCGACGATCTGGCGAATGGTGTCGCCGGGCACCATTTCTGGCGCGAGTGTAAGCATCACCGGCACATCCGCCTTGCGCAGAATTTTTAGCGCTTCGAGCGTGGAGGCATCCATAGGGCGGATAAATTCGACGCGATGCGTGCCCTTGCGTGCAGGGTTCAAATGCGGGCCTTCGATATGCAGGCCGAAGAAGCCGTCCATGCCCTTGCATTCGACGGCGGCGTGAGCCGCCTGAATGATACGCTCCGGCTCGCAGGTGATCAGCGTTGGCAGAACCCAGCCAGTGCCGAGTTTGCGCTGTGTCGAAATGATATGCGCGATACCCTTGGCGCTGGTGTCAGAATTGAGCATGACGCCGCCCGCGCCATTGACCTGCAGATCAATACAGGCAGGCATCAGGATATGCGGGGTGAGGTCCGGGGTCTCATCTGATTTACGCGGGCGCAGGCGATCAATGCCCCTAGCCCCGATCTCGGCCACGAGACCAGTCTGAAGCCGCCCATTGAGGAATACAAAGTCTGGGGCGACAAGACGGCTCATCGGGTTTCTCCTGCTTTATTAGAGCGCATCCCGAAAACTGTGAAACGACTTTCGGATAAGATGCGCGTTAAAACAAATAGTTAGAGTGTATTTGAATCTGATTCAAGCTGGTTCAAATGCGCTCTAAGTGCGTAAAGTGCAACGCCGCGCGCGCCGGAACTGTCGCCGAAACGGGCTGTTCTGATCGCTGGTATGCGGGTTGGCCCGAGCTTTTGTTTTTCGAATGCTTTCGATACACGTTCGGCAACCCCGTCCATGTTGGAAAGTCCTCCGCCCAGCACAATGCAATCGGGATCGACGACGAGCTGCATCGTCAGGAGCGATTCCGCCATCAGTTCTGCCCAGTCATTGAGAACTTGTTCTGCCGCCGCATCACCATTGGATGCGCGTAGTGTCAGCTCCTGATTGGAAATTGTTTCACCAAGCTTGATCTTTGAAATATCGGCAAGGCCTGTGCCGGAAACATAGCGTTCCATGCAACCGGTCTTGCCGCAACCGCAAGGGATCAAGGGCAGGTTCTGCTGGCTTAAAATACGTGCTGGCATGCCCGTATGGCCGACTTCCAGCGCCAGACCATTATAGCGTGGGGGAATATCGCCATTGATCACAAGACCTGCACCCATGCCAGTGCCGACAATGAGGCCGATCACGACGTCGCCGCCTTCGCCTGCACCGCCGTGAACTTCCGAATAAGCGAAAGCCATACAATCGTTCATCAATGGGAAACTGCGTCCGAAACGCGCCACAAGTGCTGCACCCACATCACGTCCGGTGATGGGAATGTTGGAAGCAAAGCCGTGGCCATTGGCCGGGTCGATCCAGCCGGGAAGGCTGATGCCAACGGGCAATTTCGGACTGCCGGATGTTTCGCTCAGCCATTCAATCTGTGCCGCCAGCCCTTCGATGAAATCCTCGAAACTGTTCACGGGAGTTGGAATCCGCCGCGTCAGAACGGTTTCCATATTTGCGTCGAACAGGCGGCCCTCAATTTTGGTGCCGCCCAGATCAATGGCGCCGCAGATCATGCTGACCTCATGCTTCATGCTTTAAAGGGGTAAATCTTAACCCCGGAAACGACGCGTGTCAGGTTGCCGTGATCGATAAATGGATTGTCGATGTTGAGATCGAGTTCTGCAGACCAGCGGGCAGACCAGATTTGCGCCAGAAGCACATAAAGCACAGCATCCCAGCGGCTGTCACCTTGATGATTGGCAGCAGTCAATTGAAGCGCAAGGTCACAGCCTTCGCCGCCAACGGTTGTGACGGTTGCGAGCGGAAATTGTTGTGCGATTTCGCGTGCGATATCGAGATCATAGCGCGCGGTATGCTGGTCTGGATGGATGAAGACCACGACGCGGGTATTGCCAACGACTGAAGCCTTCGGACCATGACGAAAACCGAGTGTGCTGTCCCAATTGGTCATGACCTGGCCTGCGGTCAGTTCCAGCACCTTGAGTGCGCTTTCGCGCGCGACGCCGGTCAATGCGCCAGCACCAAGAAAAATGGCACGTTCAGGATGCGGTGCAGGGGTGGCGTCAAGCTGGGCGATTGCCTTCGCAGCCGCAACCGAAAGATTGCCAAGCTTTGCCGCCACGTCAGCCGTAGGGTCGATGCAGGCGAGCGCCGATAGAAGCATCGTCGTATAACTCGAAGTCATGGCAAAGGCGCGATCATGGGTTGCTTCAGGCAACACAATCACGCGTTGTTCGCCAGGCCCCTTTGCCGGGCGGACTGCCAATGCGCTTTCACCGTTGCAGGTGATGTTGAGACGATGGACCTTGGGGAAATGCTCATCCAGCAGATCGAGCGTTGCGATGGTTTCCGAGCTGTTGCCGCTGCGGCCAAACTGCACGACGAGGAGTTCTGCGTCATTGATCAATGTTTCAGACGGATTGGAAACGATGTCGGTGGTTGCAATAGATGCCAGCGAAATCGCGCCAGTCTTGGTTGAGGCCAGGGCCTGACCGATGAAGGCCGAGGTGCCGGCACCACTGAACACGATACGCTTGATACCTTTGGCGGCAATCCATTCGCGGATTTCAGCCGATTGCGCGGCAAGCGGCTCGGCCCATGCTAGCCAGATGCCGGGCTGTGCGTGAATTTCCTGCCAGGTGTGGCTCGTTTCCAGCTTAGTCATTAATGTCCTCTTGAGTACTGATGAAACGCACGCCACGTTCGCGGATGCGGTTGGCTATTTCATGGGTTGGCTCAAGATCGGTCACGATTGCTGAAATCCGATCCATTGCGCAAATACGATGCAGTCGTGGTTTGCTGAATTTCGTTTTGTCGGCCAGCACGATAACCCGGCCAGAAGCTTCAATCATCGCGCGGTTCTGATGGGCCTCGTCTTCGAGAAATGTGCTGACGCCGGTTTCCGGGTCGATGCTGTCGGCCCCCATGAAGAAGGTGTCGAAGCGCATTTCGGATAGAGCTGAATCAACCAGGCGTCCGGTCACGGACATGGTTTCACGACGAATGTTGCCGCCGGTCAGCATCACCTGATGCTGTTTGTGGCCGAGCACGGTCCGCGCCACATCGAGGCTGCGGGTCATGATGACAAGCGGCGCAAGATTGCCAAGATGCGCTGCAAGACGCTCAGTGCTGGAACCATTGTCGAAGAGCACAGCCGTATCACCTTCAAGGAGGTGGGCTGCCTTGCGCCCGATTGTATCCTTTGCGTCGAAGTTAACGGCGCGTCGATCAACCGGATTGGATTCAACACCAAACGGGGTGAGGGCAGGTTTTTGGGCCAGTGATAAAGCAAGATCGATACGAAAATCGGCAAGACCGGCATAGCCAAAGCGCTGACAGAAACGGATAAGCGTTGGCTCCGAAGTGCCGAGTTGGCCGCACAATTCGCGCGCAGTGGAGCGTATAAAGCCAACCGGATCGCTTTCGATCAACTGACATATGCCGCGTAGCTTCGGAGTAAGCTCCGCCGCCGCTGCCTGCACAGTCTGATAGAGATCTTCGGTCTGTTGCAACTTATCCCTTTTCAAAACTGGGTCCCATTTTCGGGCGATATGCTTCAGCGTCAGGATTTTCTATTCGAAAGAAAATGTTACTTCAACACAAATATTATGTGTTGAATGTTTATTCGAACACAATTCATATTAGCTGCACTCAAGTGCCGCGCGCAATTCAGCGACTTTGTTTGCTGCTGTTCGAGTGGAACCGGCAGCGGCAAAGCCGAAATGCAAGAGTGTCTGATCGGCAATCAGCGGCGCGCTGCATGACGCGTGAATTTCGGTGATATCCGGCAGAGCCACAAGGATTGTGGATAGCGTGTCGATATTAACGCCAGAACCCGGCATGATGACGATCTCGTTCCCGGCTGCTTTCTGCATTATCGCTAATCTTTCCAGGCCAGATACGGCCTTCTGAGCGCCGCCGGAAGACAGAATGCGGTTGATTCCAAGCTGTTTGGCAATCTCAACAGCTTCCACGACATCTGGCGTCAGATCGATTGAGCGATGCAGGGCTATATCAAGGCCATCTGCCGCTTTCACCAGTCGTTGGAGCGCGGGCTGGTCGAGCCTGCCATCGGGTAGATTGGCACCGATCACCACACCGGCGAGACCAAGGGCGCGTGTTATTGCAACTTCGGCTTCCATGATCTGCAATTCATCTTCACTCCAGATGAAGCTTCCCGCGCGCGGGCGTATCATCGCCATGACTGGGATGGAAGCTTTTGCGGAGAGCTGCATGAGGCCAATGGATGGTGTCAGTCCGCCAATGGCAAGCGCCGAGCAGAGCTCGATACGATCGGCGCCGCCTTCGATTGCAGCGGCCAAGCCCTCTGCATCATCGACACAGACTTCCAGCAATATTCTGTTCAAGCGCATTCTCACTTTGTCAGTTTCTTTTGTGCTCGACCTTAGCCAGAACCGCTACACCAGCCAAGCCTACAATCGCACCCATGATGGTTACAGTCCCATATCCGGCAAAGCTCGTGCCGATTGCAAAAAGTGCTGTGCCAATGCCACCGGCGATGAACATGTTGATCGCGATCAGGGAAGCCGACAGACCGGGCCGGTCGTGAATGATGCCAAGCAGATAGCTGATCGGCTGGCTTACGATTGCCGCAGCTCCGATGCCGCCAATGGCCGATGCTGCGTAAATTTCCCATCGGGTGGTCAGGAATGCGAGCCAGACCAGATAGATTGCGTAAAGCAACGATGCCACGAAGAAAATGCGGATCTGGCTGGTTGTGCGCCCAATGCGGGCCCAGACCAGCATCAGCACAGCTTCAAGCGCTGCGACAAAGCCCATGACCATACCAACGTCTTTAATCGTTCCGCCGCCTTGACCGGTAACGATAAGCGGTAGCGCTATGGCGTTGAGGTGGAGGACGGATGTGATGAGCGCCGTACCGATAAGTCGGGCGATGACATCATGCGAAGCCAGACGTCGCAGGTCTGCGAGACTTGATGGTTTTGTGCCGCTGCTCTCGATGCTCACTTTGCGATCGTGCGGCATCATATAGACGATCGAGATGAAGCAGCAGAGCGAGAGCAATGTCGCAAAGGCATATGCGGTTAGCGGCGACCCAGTTCCGGACAGGATCAATCCGACAAGGCCAGGGACAAGAATCCAGGCAATTGACATTGCCATGCGAACGATGGTGATCGAGTCACCTAGTTCCAATGGCGTCATACCGTTTGAATGATTGCGGATATTGGCAAAGAGAAGCGTGCTGATGACATTGAAAAGTGCAATGGGTCCAATCGTTACCAGCGCGAAAATCCATGAAGAGGGAAACAGCCAGACAACACCAAAACCCAAGATACCGAGCGATGTGACGACGAGCATCGGTGCGCGATACCGACCGACCCGATCCGAGATGAGGCCGATCCCGATGCTCGCCACCAGATTGGCTATCACCGCACAGAACGCGATAAGTGAATAGGTGAAATCGCTCAGGCCGATAACGCGAATGCCGACCAGCGGCTGGTAAGGCGTGGTGGCAGCACCCGCGAAACCGTAAAATAGAATGGCAAGCGTGCTGGCGCGCACGATTGGATATTGCCGGACAAGATCAAGGCTTGAATTCGACATTGATTGCTTCGCGCTTTTGCGGGTGCCCTATTGTGATAATAGAGCATTAGACTGTATCCCGGAAAGTGCGAAACGATTTTAGTGCCGATGCGCTAAAGCATGTCGCAGTTAAATGGATTCATTTAACGTTCGCGAACATGCGACAATTAAAAGTATCTAGAGCGAGCACCATGGGTGCGATTAAACGCGACACGTTCTAGCCGAAGTTGCGCCTGTCGGATGGGTAGCTGTAATGAAGCGGAAATATCAGCCCATAGGGGATGATGGAGATTTCCGTCGCAGGTTCTTGTTCGGGGCCATTATAGGTCCCGGACCGGCTTTGTTGTCTCGCTTGGCTTTCATTGGACAGGGCAACAATGATCGATCCCCAGACAATGAAGGGAAGCAAGGCTATCGCGATATAAACATAGCTTGTGTAATCCATCCCACCATGATGACCCGGCTGATTTAGCTGAACAAGAAATTCGCTTCTCAAAGGCAGACCGTTTTTAGCTTTGTTTTCTCAAAACTTCCGATGGCCGCTATTCTGCGGCCACCATGGCAACGCCCGTGTCGATCGTGAAATGGGTTGGACGTAGCGAGACATAGCCATTGCGGATTTCAAGAACATGCGAATAGACGCTTTCGCCATTTTCCAGTGTCGGCAGCTTTTCTTCATGCATGATGCTGATAACAATCGCGTCAGGGCAACGTGTCTTGAGTGCTGTGTGGAAACGCAGCTTGGATGCAGGGTCGAGCGCGCCTGTGGCTTCATCAAGGAAGATGATCGCAGGCTTGTGGAGCAGGATACGCGCCAGCACCAGCTTCTGCTTCTGTCCGCCAGAGAGCACCATGTCCCATGGAGAGCCGTCGGCATCTGGATTGTTCATGCGCTCGATAAATTCACCAAGCCCTGCTTCATGAAGAACTACAGCGATAGACAGATCGTTGAAGTCGCTCGCGTCATCCGGGAGGCAGACAAGCTGCTTGAGCGACACGGACGGGAACTTGGCTTCCTGCGGCGCATAAACCGACTTGGCCTTCTGCGGATAGATGATATCGCCTGTGCCATAGGCCCAAAGCCCGTTGAGCGCTTTGATGAAAGAGGTTTTACCAGAACCCGATTCACCACGCATATAGACCCAGTCACCGCTGCGGATATTGATCACACCGGAACGCAGGAAAGGTGCTTCACTTTCAGGCCCCTGCATCAGCGTGAGGTTACGAACAGAAAGACCAAAACGAGGATGCTGCTTGGAGAAGGTGAAGCGGTTGACGCCAGAGCTTGCATAAAACTCGCTCGGTTCCTGAACATTGTCGATAGCTTGCGCCAGGCCCGTAACACGACCGGCGTTGGCCCGCAGATTGGCAATCGCTGGCATGACCTGAATAAACCACGAGCAGTCATTGATCATGGCTGCCACAAGTTCGGCGCCTGTAACATAATTGCGGAAACTGACTGCACCGCTCATATAGGGGACGAGACCCGGAATATAGGCGATGATGCGGTTCGACATGAAGCCATAGGCCTGCGAGAAGGCCAGATAGGCAGCATCGAAACGGTTGAGCTTGTTCCAGGTGCCATCAACATCCTTGTAAAGACGCTTGTTGACGGAACGCTGCACAGCTTCGCCTTCTGACGCTGAAATCTGGAAGCTGCGACGCAGAAGTGTCGTCCACTCGCCACGATAGGAGCCTTCTGCTTTCTGCATGCCGAGGTTGAGGCGTTCCAGCTGGCGGCCGATCTTGATCGCGATCAGTGTACCAATCGGCACATAAATAATGATTGCCGCGAAGGCGAGAATGGCACCTCCATAGGAGCCAAGGAATTCCAGTCCGGTTACTTCGGTCGAGATTTCGAGCAGCTTCTGGCCCACGAAGAATGCGGAAAGCACTACGCCGACAACACCCATGACAAGGCCAATGGCCCCGCCCGTCATGCCCTTAATGGATTCCTGCAGGCGCTGATCGACATTGTCGGGAAGGTTTGCGCCTTTCCCTTGCTGCAGATGAAAATGGGTGTGATTGCTATCAAGCAGGGCGTTGGAAAAGCTGTCATTGAGCCACTTGCGCCACTTGCGATGCAATGTCGTGGACAGGAGGTGGCGAAATCCAACCAGCATCACATCCTTGGCCAGCATCAGCAGGATCAAAAGGCCAGCATTCATGGCGATTGCCATGAGCGGATTTTGAACTGGTGCGCTTTTAACATTGACGATCGAATTCATCAGCAGGCCGGAAGCTTCAGCCACCCAAACGGTGGTCTTGCTGATGAAGGCCGTGAAGATGAAGATCGCAATCGTAAGGCCCCAGGCTTCCTTCCAGCGCTCCGATACCCAATAGGCGCGCATAAGGCCCCAGAAAGATGTCATCTGAGACACGGCAGAGCTGTTCCTTGGCTGCAAGGACCGCTGATCTATCTGCCGTGTTTTTTCCAATATGCACCTCGTATCGATAGGACCTGCCATAGCGATTGTAACGCTTTGTAACAGATTGCAACAAACTGTGGTTAACGAAGTGTTAATAGTCAACACAAATGGCGATCACATTTGCGGGCGCGTTTTGAAACACATTGCAAGGAGCTGAAATCATTGCGCTAATGAGAACGACGAATTTGTGTGAAATCCGGGTCTTGCGCTTGGTGTGGCGGGCGGGTCACACCAATTTTGGCGTGCAATCTTGCGAATTTGCCGAAGCAGCATTTTACGAAGCAGCGCAACTCAGCTGGATTTCGTGAACGGAGGTTGAGCGCTTGTCCGGCCTCTCGCGATATCTGACTGTCATAATCAACTATATTGAATATGTTTGATCCCAATCAAAGAGTTGGAAAGCAAGTCAGGCTAAATCTCCATTAGCACGGTTTTTCGGGCACCATCGTGATGCTGCAGAAACCGGCCCATGGAGATGAGATTAAATGCGTAAGTTTGCAATCCCGTTCGCAGCATTCGGACTTTGCTTTGCGATGGCTGCTCCCGCTTTGGCCGAGAATATTGAAGTTCACATGCTCAACAAGGGCGCTGAAGGTGCAATGGTTTTTGAGCCGGCCTATATCAAGGCCAATCCCGGTGACACGATTACCTTCATTCCGGTCGATAAGGGACACAATGTCGAGTCGATCAAGGATATGATCCCTGCAGCTGCGGAAAAGTTTAAAAGCAAGATAAACGAAAACTACGTCCTGTCCGTCACTGAACCGGGTGCATATTTCGTGAAATGCACGCCGCATTACGCCATGGGCATGGTTGCCCTGATCGTTGTTGGCGACAATCCGGCCAATCTCGAAGAGATCGTTGCTGCCAAGAAGCCAAAGCCCGTTCAGGCGCGCTTGGAAAAGGCAATCGCCAGCGCGAAATGATAGGTTTCAAATATGTGGCCATACTGCATAACGCTTTATCCCCAGAGCGCAGATAAATTGCGCTTTGGCTGTGGTTCCATGATGAGGATGCCATGACAACACAGGCAGGCCTGCTTGCCACTCCCGCAGCAATGCCCTCCGAACGCCGTGGCGCGATAGCTCGCGGTTTTAAAACGACTGGCCCGGCAATCTTCAGTTATGGATTTCGCCCATTCTTTCTGGGCGGTGCCATATGGGCTGTTCTGGCCATGCTGCTCTGGATACTCTCCCTCACATTCGGCCTGTCGGTCGGTGGCGCTTATGGCGCGCTCAACTGGCATGCACATGAGATGGTGTTTGGATTCTCATCAGCAATTCTTGCTGGATTTCTTCTGACCGCCGTCCCGAACTGGACTGGCCGTCTGCCCGTTTCAGGAACGCCGCTTGCCATGCTTTTCGGTGTATGGTTGGCCGGGCGACTGTTTTTTCTGGTTCCTGATCTGATTAATCTCTATGTCGCAATCGGCATCGAGAGTCTCTTTCTACCTTTGCTTCTGTTTATTGCCTCACGCGAAATAATTGCTGGTCACCAGTGGAAGAACCTCAAGGTCCTGATCGGCGTCTCCATCGTCATGCTCGCCAACTTTTGTTTCCATTGTCTGGCGATCACGAACGGCGATATTGCCGCTGCCAATCGCGCCGGGGTCAGCGCTTATGTTTTATTGGTGATGCTGATCGGTGGACGGATTATACCGAGCTTCACACGCAATTGGCTTAATCGTATGGGTGCAACGCGCTTTCCTGTTCCTTTCAATCGTTATGATGGCCTTACCATTCTTGTCGGTGCTATCGCATGCGTGAGCTGGATTGCTGCACCTGAACATTCATTGACGGCCATCATCGCAATCATTGCAGCGGTCCTGCATCTTGTGCGGCTTTATCGTTGGCGTGGATGGAGTGTGGCAAAAGACAGGCTCGTGCTCATCCTGCACATTGCCTATCTTTTCGTGCCTGCAGGTTTTGTCGCCATAGCGCTGGCAGCACTTGAACAGCTCAACCCTTTTTCAGCTCTGCATGTGATGACAGTTGGGGTCATTGGCTGCATGATGCTGGCAGTCATGACCCGTGCCACCCGTGGGCATACGGGCCGTGAACTGGTGGCTTCGCCCACGACCCAGATTGCCTATCTCTGTCTGATCCTGTCAGCTCTGATCCGCCCATTTGCGGAAATGACGCCGAATTTCTTTCATACCTTCCTAGCAGCATCGGCACTTTTGTGGATGCTGGCTTTCGGCCTGTATGTTCTCGAATATGCACCCATGCTGATGACCAAACGTCGTCAACGTGCGGAATAGCACTTGTGGAATGGGCCGTTAAACGGCCCATTCCACATCGGTTGTGAAAGCAATCGTCAGCCAACGATCGGGACCTTCGCCCCCAAGCGCATCGCCGATCTCATCGCGCAAGGCATCCCACTCTTCGAGTTTCTTGGCAGGCTGATCAGTCGGTACGATGAAATAAAGCTCAATCTGCTTGCCACGTCCAACCTTGGCGACATAGGCGCGATAAGACTTGAACCCGTTGCGTTCAACGACCTGTTTTGCGACCCGATCCACATGTTGTTTGAGATCGATGGGCGTCACCAGCAACATATCGGAAAGTGCCTGTTTGATGGTCCCGAGCGGCATGGGAATGATGACGATACAGACCAGCGCAAGCACTGCAGGATCGATATAGGGCGTTAACCAATCAAGCTCGGTTCCCTGAATCACATAGCCCACCGAAAAAGCGATGAGGAGTGCTGCTGTAATACCACCAGACATGATCCACGCTTTGGCATCAAGTGCGATAAAATCGGATTTGAGCCTACGGTTGGCACGTGTTTCAAGCCAAGCCATTCCGAGACAGGCGATAAGAGCGACGACCGCATAGAAGATCGCATAGCTGAATTCGAGATCACGCCCGCCATCCATCAGACTGCCGATGGCATTGATAAGCGCATAGATTGCAACACCGGTCAGCATGATACCGTTGAGGCCTAACACCATCGGTTCAAGATGCCAGAAGCCCATGGTGAAACGATCACGGAGCTTTCCGCGCGGCGGTTCCGCTAAGGCTGACAATGCAATTAGTCGGGCAACAACAAGTGCGAGGCCGCTCATTGCAGCGTCGGCAAGCATGTAAACACCGTCAAAGACAATAGAAAATGAGCCAGACAAAAGGCCAAATACGACACCAAAACCTGCAACAAAAATAGTAACTGCTATGGATATTTGAAGAATAGATTGTTCACTACGCAATTTTTACTCCGAATTGACACGCAGCGTGCGGCAATAGACGTCAGGAGGAGAAAAGCGATTGCCGAGCTGCAGCCGAAATCTATAGGAATATTCAGGTAGAGGCAAATCGGCCTCGGTTTAAATTATTGCGAGCAAAGGCCTCCCGGCAATTTTCCGGGAGGCTTTCGACAGAATTACTGCGACCGTTGGTCCTTGACGAAGGTACTATCGGTTTCACCTTTGAAGAAGTCACGACCATAAATGATGAGGCAGAGAACAACGCCGGTAGCGAAGGCCCAGCCTGCACCACGCGTTGCAAGAACAGCACCTGTAACACCGGCAATGCCAAGATCGCGTTGTGAGCGAGCTTCCATCACACCGATGCGTACCGAGACGTAGCCTTGGATGAGCAAAGTCAGGGTCAGCGCAACACCGAGAATTGGCTGCACCAATGTAACAATCGGCATCAGGAACAGACCGGTATTGGTGCCCCAGCGGAAAGATCCTGCACCACCGAAGATGGAGTGCATGGATTTTTTGCCCTTGGAGAAGCGCTCGCAGATAACGACCTGCATAGCTGCCCAGACCGGGCCACACATGGTGACATCGGGACCAAGCACCGACATGCCGGTGTTGCGCATACCGAAAACAAGATGTGCGCGGTCGGCATTGTAATCGATCTTTTCATCAGGACGCTGAAGCTGGGCTTCACCTAAGATCGACTTGGTTTTCAGCACGTCGCCGAAGAGAACGATGTAAGTCGCGAGAACTGTTGGCAGGGCCGTTAGGAACATCGAAAGCGGCGGCAGGCCAAGTCCGAAGATCGTGTATTCACGCCAGAGCGTGCTGAAATCAGGAGACGAAATCGTCCATTGGAATTCGGGCCATTTGGCTTCACCAAACAGCGGAGCAACGATAACGGCAAGCAGAATGCATGGCAAAACGCCCAGTTTCCCGATCAGGCCGAAAATGCCGCCATTGCGCGAAAGGCGAGCGAACTGCGGCGAGAACATCAGATAGAAGCAAAGGCCGATCGAGATAGCGATGGTGAACGGGAAAATGTCAAAGTTGCCGCCAACCTTGAACACGGAAATGACTGCTGCAAAGCCAGCACCGATGATAATGCCGGATTTGATGGCCTGTGGAATTGCCGTGATGACGCGATTGGCGATGCCCGTCGCACCTATCAATATCGATAGCAGCCCCAAGGTCATCTGGAAGGAGACAAGGGCATGCACACGCTCTGGACCTTCAGGGAAGGTGGCGCAATAAGCCATGATCAGCGGAACGGCAGGTGTAATCCAGCCCGGAACGACCGGATCGCCGAGCAGGTGATGCGTGAGGTAAAACAGGCCGTTGAGAACGACCACAGCAAGAGCAACTTCAAAAGGCATGCCCAGCAGTTCAGCCATCAGCGGGATGGCTGAAAGATCGACAGCGCACATCAGAAGGCCCTGACAATAATCAGGCCACTCGAATTTATAATGAACGAAAGGCAGACGGATTTTGAACGGTCCGGCAGGCCAATATGGCTGCTCCTGACCGTCGATGCGTTCAGTGCTCACGATTTTACTCCGAAAGGACGAAACAGAGCTTTGGAAGAGCGGTTAATCAAGCCTGCTCTTCCGGGATATGCTCTTAAAAATGGTTGTTGGTTCAGAATGCTTCGCGATAAAGCGCGAGGGCATCCGCTTCGGTAACATCGACTGGATTGTTACCCAGCAGACGTGTCTGAAGCATCGCATCGCGTGCTAACATTTCGAGGCTTTCTTCTGTCACATCAACATCGCGCAGACGACGCGGTGCACCAGAGCGGTTCATCAGGTCTTCCATGTAATCCACAAAAGCAGCCGAACGCTCTTCTGTCGTGCCGTCCGACGTGCCGAGCAACAGGTCTGCCAGTTCTGCATAGAGATTTGCAGCACCTGCCATGTTGAAGCGAAGGACGGGGCCAAGCATCAGGGCATTGGAGAGGCCGTGCGGCACGTGATAGTGGCCACCAAGCGGGTAAGCCAGCGCATGAACGGCACCAACCGGCGAGTTGGAGAAAGCCTGACCTGCATAGTTTGCCCCAAGCAGCATGGCTTCGCGGGCATGACGGTCTTTGCCGTTCTCGCAGGCTGCAACCAGATTGGCTGACAAGAGCTTCAGCGCTTCACGCGCAAAAGCGTCGGATAGCGGGTTTTTCTTGAGGCGGCTGGTATAGGCTTCAATGGCGTGAACCATGGCGTCGATGCCGGTGGCCGCTGTGTGGAGCGCTGGCAGACCGCAGGTCAATTCTGCATCCAGAATGACGAAATCTGCATATAGTTGGCGGGAAACGACTCCCATCTTGGTGGTTTCGCCGGTGGTCAGGATCGTGATGTTGGTCACTTCCGAGCCGGTACCTGCTGTGGTTGGGATCTGGATCAGCGGCAGACGCGTGCCCTGCACTTTGCCAATGCCATAAAGCTCCGACAGTTTCTGCTCGGAGACAATCAGCACGGCAGCAAGTTTGGCGATATCCATGGAAGAGCCGCCGCCGAGGCCCAGCACGATATCGCAGCCAACCGCCTTGGCCTGATCGACACAGTCAAACAGAACTGATTCCGGTGGGTCAGCAACGACGGCATCAAAAATGCTGATGCCGAAGCCTACCTTTTCAAGCGAAGTAAGTGCTTCGTTGAGAACACCAGCCTTGTACAGGCCCTTGTCGGTTACAATGAGGATTTTGCGTTCGGAGAACCGTTCGCCCAGAACTTGGCCGAGGCGCTTTGCAGCTCCCCACTCGACAAGCATCGAGCCGACCGTGTCGAACGAAAATGGCTTGATCCCTACAGTCATAATTTCCACCCTTATTCAAAGTTCCCCAGAGCTGAGGTCTCTCATTCCTCGCCGGCACACAGGCACTGGGTTTATGAGCGGACTGGCTTTCGCACGAGGGAAAGCCAGTCCGACAGTTTCCCGGTGCAGCCGATGCACCGGTCGTTTGAAGAGACGCTTGGGAGGATCTCTTCCTAATTGTTCATTATATTGAACAATGTTCAGGATTTTATAGATCGATACAGGATATGAAGCCTGGCTGTCAATTTATCCCTTCGACCAAGACACTTGGTCTTGATCCAGAAATGGAAGGTGGACGGTTTTAGGCTGTGGCTTGTAAACTAGCTTATAACGTTCGTGCGTATCAGCTTGGGAGGGTTGTCGTGGAAGTAACAATCATAACGGGTGCATCGGATGGCATAGGTGCAGAGACAGCGCGCCAGATCGCTTCGCGGGACGGCAGCAAGGCGGCGATGGTGCTGGCGGCACGAAATTTGGATAAATTACAATTGCTTGCCATAGAGTTGCAGCAAGCGGGCAGTAAAGTCCTTGCTGTGCCTACCGATGTAACTGATCGTGATGCTTGTATTGAGCTTATCGAGAAGACTGCTGCCGCATTCGGACAAATTGATACGCTGATCGTCAATGCAGGCATGTCGGCACACGCCAACTTCGCCGAAATCAAGCCGGAAAATCTACAATGGATGCACGATTTGATGGAGCTGAATTATTGGGGCAGTGTCTGGCCTATCCATGCGGCGCTACCATATTTAGCGAAAACAAAAGGCCGCATTGTTGCTGTTTCTTCTGTCGCAGGGCTCATCGGCGTTCCAGGGCGAACGGCCTATAGCGGCACCAAGTTTGCGCTCTCCGGGTTTTGTGAGGCGCTGCGCTCGGAGCTTGAGCCGAGCGGCATATCGGTGACAATTGTCTATCCAGGTGTGGTGAAAACTGACATTCGTAAAGTCGGATATGGCGCGAGTGGCGATGCGCTGGGTATCAGCGGTGTTCGCGAAGATGATATGATGTCCGTCCAGCAGGCGGTTGAGATGATGCTTGAGGGAATCAGTCGTCGCAAGCGCGAGGTGTTGATGACACGGCAGATGCGATTCGGTCGCTGGCTGAAGCTGATTGCACCACATCTGGTGGATCGGATGGCATTGAAGGCCATAAAAGCTGAGTTCCGGCCAAAGCCCATCGGACCAAAGGAGTGAACGCTGATAGATATCCCTGCTATTCACAGGCGTCCTTCATTAAAGCCCATATTTAATTTTTTTGAACTGTCTATCCATTGACGACTTTTTAACTTCGGATACTATATCTTGTGTTCAAGGTTCTTGCGATTCGTGAGAATCAAAAAGCGAAGATGGGAATACGGTGCGTTGCATCCATGATGGATGTGGTTATGCCGTAGCTGCCCCCGCAACTGTAAGCGATGAGCTTTAAGTCCATATGCCACTGGTTAAAACCGGGAAGGCGGACAAAAGCGGTGAGTCGTGAGCCAGGAGACCTGCCTTGAACGTGAACGTCCACGGGCGGGGTGTCCGGTTGGTGCGTAATGGAATGTGGCAGCGTTTTGCCATGTCTGTTGCTGCCCCCGAATATCCCCTCCAAAGCTTCGGGGTGACAAGCATGTCGAGTAATTTGAGACCAACCAGTTCCGGTCCGCCCTTTACGGGCTAGTGCTTTTGGTTTGCCATTCGGGCGAGCCGCATTTCTCCAGTTTCCGAGTCTTTCTGCACGCATTCCATAATGCGTGAGCGTTATTTTGCGTCTTCATCCCAGTAAGTCGCAACCGATACAACCGATCCCCAGTGAGGAAAAAATGAACGTCACCGTCTATAGCAAGCCCGCCTGCGTCCAGTGCACCGCCACCACTCGCGCACTCGACCGTCAGGGCATTGAATATGATGTCATCGACATTTCCGCCAATGCCGATGCGTACGATCTCGTTCAGGGTCTCGGCTACCGTCAGGTGCCGGTTGTTGTTGTGGGTGAAACCCATTGGGCTGGTTTCCGTCCGGATATGATCAGCTCGCTCGCATAAAGCCCAATCGCTGTCGGGATTTCGCAATGGGCCAGATCGTTTATTTTTCCAGTCGTTCAGAGAACACGCATCGTTTTGTGATGCGTCTGGAAATGCGCTCAAAACGCATTCCGCTGGAAAGCTATGAAGACGATGCTGGCTTGTTACGGGTCAATGAGCCGTTTGTGCTCGTAACCCCCACCTATGGCGGCGGCGGTGCGAAAGGCGCTGTTCCCAAGCCGGTCATTCGGTTTCTCAATGATGCCGATAACCGATCCCTCATTCGCGGTGTCATCGCCGCAGGAAACAGCAATTTCGGTGAAGCCTTCGGCCTCGCCGGTAAGATCATTTCTACCAAGTGTCAGGTTCCCTACCTCTATCGTTTCGAGCTTTTGGGAACTGACGAAGACCTTGGCAATGTTAGAGACGGGATGGAACGATTTTGGACACGGCAGACACAACCTTGACCCGTGAGCGCGAGACGGTCGCCTCATCGGAAAAGCAGGAGCCATCGGCGTCGGCAGCAAGCAAGGCAGCAAAGCTGCCTGAAACCGGGCTCGATTATCACGCGCTCAATGCGATGCTGAACCTTTATGACGATGAAGGCAAAATCCAGCTTGAACGCGACCGTCAGGCCGCGCAGCAGTATTTCCTTCAGCACGTCAACCAGAACACGGTGTTCTTTCACAATCTGCGTGAAAAACTCGATTATCTGGTCACCGAAGGCTATTACGAGCGCGAAGTGCTGGACCAGTATTCCTTCAATTTCGTGCGCGATCTCTTCGATCATGCCTATGACAAGAAGTTCCGCTTTCCGACTTTCCTTGGCGCGTTCAAATATTACACCAGCTACACGCTGAAGACCTTTGATGGTCAGCGCTATCTTGAGCGCTATGAAGACCGTGTCTGCATGGTTGCGCTTGCGCTTGCGCGCGGCAATGAACAACATGCGCGTGAAATGGTCGATGAAATCATTGCGGGCCGTTATCAGCCAGCGACGCCGACCTTTCTCAATGCAGGTAAAAAGCAGCGTGGCGAACTCGTCTCGTGCTTCCTTCTGCGTGTTGAAGATAACATGGAATCGATTGGCCGCTCGATCAACTCCGCCTTGCAGCTTTCCAAGCGCGGCGGTGGCGTGGCACTGAGCCTGACCAATATCCGTGAAGCCGGTGCGCCAATCAAGCAGATCCAGAACCAGTCGTCGGGCATCATCCCTGTGATGAAGCTGCTGGAAGACAGTTTCTCTTATGCAAACCAGCTTGGTGCACGTCAGGGTGCAGGCGCCGTTTATCTGAACGCACATCACCCCGACATCATGCGCTTCCTCGATACCAAGCGTGAAAATGCGGATGAGAAAATCCGCATCAAGACGCTGTCGCTTGGCGTGGTAATCCCGGATATCACCTTTGAACTCGCCAAGAACGATGAGGATATGTATCTCTTCTCGCCGTATGACGTTGAACGCGTCTATGGCGTGCCGATGACGGAAATCTCCGTCACCGAAAAATATCGCGAAATGGTCAATGATGGCCGTATTCGCAAGAAGAAGATCAATGCACGTGACTTCTTCCAAGTTCTGGCGGAAATTCAGTTCGAGTCCGGCTATCCTTACATCATGTTCGAAGACACGGTGAACCGCGCCAACCCGATCGATGGCCGTATTACCATGAGCAATCTCTGCTCGGAAATTCTTCAGGTCAGTGAAGCCAGCGTCTTTAATGACGATCTGTCTTATGAATATCTGGGCAAGGATATTTCCTGCAATCTCGGCTCGCTCAATATCGCAGCAGCCATGGATAGCCCCGATTTTGGCAAGACGATTGAAACCTCAATCCGCGCGCTGACGGCTGTTGCCGACATGAGCCACATCGGTTCAGTTCCATCTATTGCACGCGGCAATGACGAGAGCCATGCCATTGGCCTTGGTCAGATGAACCTGCACGGCTATCTCGCTCGGGAGCGTATTTATTACGGTTCGGATGAAGGCGTCGATTTCACCAATATCTACTTCTATACGGTGGCTTATCACGCTATCCGCGCTTCTAACCGCCTTGCCATCGAACAGGGCAGCTCGTTCAAGGGCTTTGAGAAGTCAAAATACGCCTCTGGCGAATATTTCGACAAATATACCGATCAGGTTTGGGAGCCTGCGACCGACAAGGTGCGCCAGCTCTTTGAAGATGCAGGTATTGCCATCCCGACGCAGGAAGATTGGCAGGAACTGAAGAAGGCCGTCATGGAAGGCGGACTTTATAACCAGAACCTGCAAGCCGTACCGCCGACAGGCTCGATCTCCTACATCAATCATTCGACCTCTTCGATCCATCCGATCGTTTCCAAGATCGAAATTCGTAAGGAAGGCAAGATTGGCCGCGTTTACTACCCGGCTGCTTTCATGACGAATGATAATCTGGAATATTATCAGGACGCATACGAGATCGGACCGGAAAAGATCATCGATACCTATGCTGCGGCTACCCAGCACGTCGATCAGGGCTTGTCGCTGACGCTGTTCTTCCGTGATACCGCCACCACGCGCGATATCAACAAGGCACAGATCTATGCCTGGAAGAAGGGCATCAAGACCATTTATTACATCCGCTTGCGCCAGATGGCGCTAGAAGGGACGCAGGTTGAAGGCTGCGTATCCTGCGCCCTATGACCAAGGTGAAACCAATGAATATGCAATTCAAATCCAACCCTTCCAAAAAGCCTGGTCTCGTGCGCGCTATCAACTGGAACCGCATCGATGACGATAAGGACCTTGAGGTCTGGAACCGTCTGACCGGCAATTTCTGGTTGCCGGAAAAAGTGCCGCTGTCGAACGACATCCAGTCGTGGGAAACGTTGAAGCCGGAAGAGCAGCAGCTCACTATCCGCGTTTTCACCGGCCTGACCCTTCTTGACACGATCCAGAATGCCGTCGGCTCGGTGAAGCTTATGGATGATGCCGCAACGCCACATGAAGAGGCCGTTCTGTCGAACATCTCTTTCATGGAAGCGGTTCATGCGCGTTCCTATTCGTCGATCTTCTCGACACTGTGTCTGACGCCAGACGTTGATGACGCTTATCGCTGGTCGGAAGAAAACGAGTTCCTGCAGAAGAAGTCGCAGCTCATTCTCGATAATTATCGCTCTGACGATCCGCTGAAGAAGAAGATCGCCAGCGTGTTTCTGGAAAGCTTCCTGTTTTATTCGGGCTTTTATCTGCCGATGTATTGGTCGAGCCGTGCCAAGCTTACCAATACGGCCGATCTCATCCGTCTCATCATCCGTGATGAGGCCGTGCATGGTTATTATATCGGCTATAAGTTCCAGCGCGCCATTGAGACACTCAGCGAAGAAAAGAAGCAGGAAATTAAGGATTTTTCCTTCGATCTTTTGCTGGAGCTCTACGACAATGAAGTGCGTTACACCGAGGCACTTTATGATGGCGTTGGCCTGACCGAGGACGTGAAAAAGTTCCTGCATTATAATGCGAACAAGGCATTGATGAATCTGGGCTACGAAGCGCTGTTTCCGGCAGAGGCCTGCAAGGTCAATCCGGCGATCCTCTCAGCACTGTCACCAAACGCTGACGAAAACCATGACTTCTTCTCAGGCTCTGGTTCGTCTTACGTCATCGGCAAAGCTGTCGCGACCGAAGACGAAGATTGGAATTTCTAATTTATAAAAAAGCGCGCTGGTAAAACAGCGCGCTTTAATATTTGCGATTTTATTAAGAGATCAGCCCTTTGGGCTTAGATCCATAGAGAACCATTTTTCAGACATTTTCGAGAGCGTGCCGTCGGCTTGCATCTCGCCAAGTGCCTTATTGAGCTTGGCTTTAAGTTCCGGTTCATCCTTACGCAGCCCAATGCAAACATTTGTCGCCTGAATGCCACCGACAAGCAGCGGACCGGTGATCTTGAGCGCGCCATTGCTTTTCTCCGCACGATCCCGCGCAAAGACGACGTTGTCATATTGACCGTCGAGGCGACCGGATTGCAGATCAAGCTTGACCTGTTCGGAGCCTTTGTATGAGCGGACCTGAGCGACATCGCCGAAATTCTGCTCGACAAATTGCAGCTGGCTGGTTGAAAGCGACGCGCCGAGTGTCGTGCCTTTTACCGCTTCCTTAAGGTCCGCGAGGGCTTTTTTGCCTTCTTCGGTATCGGTGTTAAGGCTCTCGCCGGAATGCGGGAGATTGGCAAGTGGACCTTCAGCGGGCACGAGGAATGTATTGGGCGTGATCACATAAGGGTCGGAGAAGTCGATAACCTTACGGCGCTCTGGATTAGGGCCCATTGTCAGGACCACATCGAATTTGCCAGCAAGAAGCGACGGGATTTGGCCGTCCCAGTCTTGTGCCACGATCGTGCAATCGAGTTCGGCGCGCTTGCAGACTTCCTTGACAACATCAAGATCAAGTCCCTGAAGTTCGCCACTGGGTGTGGTGAGGTTGAAGGGCGGAAAAGCACCTTCGACGCCAACGGTCACGGATTTCCATTCCTTAGCAAGTACGCTGCCGCTGTAAAGAACGGACAGTGTGCACAGGCTGATAGCTGTGATTTTTTTGAACATAGTTCCCTCGTTCTGGGCGCGGTTCTTGTTGAGATTGAATCCTTGGAAACCGCGTCTCAATATTTGTTTTTACGCATCATCCGACGCAAAAGCGCTCCGCACTTTTGCTGGAAATGCCTTACCCATTTTGGGATGCGCTCTTCTTCTGAGAACTAATTTTCGCACCCCTCTCACCAATCAGTGTGGACCTGCAATCTGGCGATGAAAAGCGGAATTTTGTTCACATATATGAATTACATTCTGATTTTATTCGCGAATTCATGCTGTAAGGCAACACAGAAACACCCGGTCCGAATCCCGAACCAGGTGCAAAACTGTGACGAGAAAATACTATTCTTATCAGCTATTTAGCGTCGCATAACGCGCAATGTCGGCATGGGTTGCGAACCAGATATTCTTGTGCTGGCGAATGTGGCCAATCAACTCATTGAGTATCCATATGCGAGAGCGATGACCGATGATGTCGGGATGCATGGTCAGCTGGAAAATCCCGCCTTCTTCATAGGCTGCATCGAACTCGCGAATGAATATCTGCAGAATATCATGCGGCGCAATTTGCGGACGCAAGCCCCCCCAACGATCCATAACCAGATAAGCGGCATCGTCGCGAATCCATTCGACAGGTAGTTCGGTCACGCCACACGGCTCGCCGTTTAGCAATAGCTCGTAGCAATCGACATCGGCCATCAGGGACGAGTCATAAATCAAGCCCATGTCGGCTGTGATTTGCAGCGTGTTATCGCTGAAATCCCAGGATGGTGTCCGGATGCCAACAGGACGAACGCCGGTAATCTTTTCCAGAGCGTCCGCAGAACGGTGCTGAAGATCGCGTTCGGTCTCGCCATCAAGCAAAGCATTGCGCTCATGAATCCAACCATGAAGTGCAACTTCATGTCCTTCATCGATCAGCGCGCGCTGTTCTTCGGGATAATGTATCGCCGAAACCGCCGGCACAAAAAATGTCGCGGGAATGCTGTTGTTGCGCAGAAGCTCGCGAATGCGTGGAATGCCTTGTCTTGGTCCAAACTGGCCTTGCGAAAGCGCTGAAATGGATTTGCCGCCATCGCGTAATTCAAACGTATCATGATCAGAATCAAACGACAGGCCCACCGCGCATTTGCCACCTTCTGGCCACGCGGATGGCTTCAGGCTGCGACCAGCGCGGGCGCGATTCATGATGGTTTGCAGCCGTTCTTCTGGCCATGTCCATGTTGGAACGAGTGCTTCGGTTGTCATGATGTTGGTCCTCCACTGACCGACAAAGTCTGGCCGGTGATCCAGCTCGCATAGGGGGAAGCGAGGAACAGCACGGCATTTGAGATATCTTCCGGCAACCCGATCCGGCGCAGCGGAATTTCATTGAGCATGGCGGCCTGACCATCTTCTCCATAAGACGCCCATTGGCGCTCATAATCTGGGCTTGTGCGCAGGAAGCCGGGTGCGACGGCATTCACATTGATGCCGAAAGGGCCAAGTTCATGGCCGAGCTGGCGTGCGAGGCTGATGAGAGCCGCCTTGGCGCTGGCATAGGCCTGAATTCCGGTCAGGCTTACGCCCAGGCCGGCACCACTTGAAATGAAGACCATTTTGCCTGCGCCACGGCTTTTCATCGCTGGAACAATGGCGCGCGCAACGAGAAATGCTCCGCGCACATTGATGTCATAAATACGATCCCAGTCTGCTGCCGGAACGTCTTCCAGCGGGCGTTTTTTCTGACCCAGAACGCCGCCTGCAACATGCACGAAAACGTCGAAACCGCCTTCGGCTTCGGCGTCAGTTGCCAGTTTGGCAATTGCGGCCTCATCGGTGACATCAAGATGAACTGCCCGGATCGATCCGCCGCGTGCAGGAAGCGCTTCGCTCACAAGGCTTGCAAGTTCGTCGTCAAGAACATCGGTTGCCGTTACAAATGCGCCATCGGCGGCAAACGCCTCGCATATTGCACGGCCAATTCCCCTTGCGGCCCCAGTGACCAGGACTCTTTTTTCTTTGAAATGAATATCCATTTTACTGCTTGTCTGTTGTGGATGGTTTGTGTCCGAGGCGCGCGCTCAATTCGGCGGCATGTTTGACCACCGCGTCGATCATGCGCTGTCGGCAGGCGGTGAAGCGCGATGAAATCGTCGCCATATTGAGTGTGGCGATAACTTCGCCGCTGGCATCAAAGACCGGCGCAGCAACGCCCGAGCCGCCAATGACTGCCTCTTCATCGCAAATGGCGTAACCAGCTTCACGCGCTGCATCGATGATGCGGCGGATCTGCACGCGGTCGATAACCGTCTTGTCGGTCAACGGGATGATGCGCTCTTTTGCGAGATAGCTTGCAGTCTTTTCCGGCTGCCAATGTGCGAGGAGAATACGCCCCATCGCCGTACAATAAGCCGGGTCCGAGCCCGTGAGATCGGAATCAAAACGCACAACCTGATGGCTGGCACTCTTTGCCAGAAGCTTGACCCGGCCATCCTTGCGGCGCGTACCGAGAAACACCGTTTCTCCTTCGCTGTCGCGCATGGCGTCCATGATCGGCTGTGCGGTGGCTATCAGATAGGCGTCGCTGCCGCTGCACCAGCCGGGGCCGTTTCGGAAAGTATCGTGAATTCTATAGGATTCAGTGTCGTCGCGAACGACATAGGCGCGTGCCACTAGAGTTGCGAGCAGATTGAAGGTGCTGCTCTTGGGATAACCCAGCTCCGCAACGATTGCCTTCAGTGTCACCGGTTTATGGGCGCGAGCAAGGAACTCGAGGATTTCGAGAACCCGGACCGCGGATTTCACTTCGCCACTATTTTCAATGTTCATATATGTGAACCAAATTCCTGTTGTGGAATAATGTGACAGACATACCATCACATGGCAACACAAAAGGAGCACGTTTTGAAATGAACACTGAAAACAAGGTTGCCATCGTCACCGGAGGCGCACGAGGCATCGGAAAGGCTTGTGCTCTTGATCTGGCACGTGCCGGATATCACGTCACACTGGTCGATTTGCTGGAGGCGGAACTGGCGGATACGGCCGCCGAAATCGAAAGCCTTGGCGTGCGTGCGCTGCAATGTGTTGCGGATGTCTCAAGCCATAAGCGGGCTGGCGAAGTTGTCGCCGAAACGGTGGCTGCGTTTGGTCGCGTCGATTTCCTTCTCAACAATGCCGGGCGTTCCGCGCCTGTTGGCATTCTTGATATTTCGGAAGACGAGTTCGACCGCGCCATCGCGATCAATCTGAAAAGCTGTTTCAATTACATTCAGCATAGCGCACCACATATGCTGAAGCAGGGCGGTGGCCGGATTGTTTCGATGTCGTCACTGAATGCCTATTCGGGCGGCGTGACGGCTGCAGTCAGCAAATTCGCTTATGCAGCGGCAAAGGCCGGTATCCTTGGCATGACTCGTTCCCTTGCCAAAGAGCTGGGACCAAACATTGCTGTAAATGCTATTTGCCCCGGCGTCATTCGTACCGAGATTGATACGAATGTCACTGAACGTGCAGATGAGGTTATCAGGGGTATTGCGTTGGGACGGCTCGGCTGTGCTGACGATGTTGCCCGCCTGGTAACTTTTCTGGCGACCTCCGAGCCTTGTTTCATCACGGGACAAGCATTCACGGTTGATGGCTTTCAGTTCAATGTTTGAATTTTTGCGCGCGAGACATGGATGAAGCTGAGCTCGAAAGCGCTCGCCTACCCATCGGAGGCTGTGCCGGTTCTCACCGGCGCGGCCTCCAGTCGGGGACTTATCGATCTTCCCTTACAAGAGGTTTAGAACTCGTGTTTGCGCAAGTGCTTATCAATCCGGCAACTCTTGCTGGCCATAATGTCGATTATAATGAGGCTTTTGTGCAATTTCACTTATATCTGTTGCCACAAGTTTAGAGTACCTCTAGGTACAGCTCGGGAGGAGCGCTCTCTTCTGTGGCAGCAGTCAGATTGGATTGTTTCAGCCATAAAAGCCGATAAAGCAGAAGCCAGAATGCAGGTCTTCTCTATTGTCCTTGATCTGCTTCTCCCGTCCAAAATGTTAAAACCTGAGCCGAGAGCGTGAACCCCAAGTTGAAAAACCACCACGACATCTGGGATATCGTCGACGCGAAAAGCGCCGCCTATTTCGAACTGAGCGATACGGTTTGGGACAACCCGGAAACGAACTACGAAGAATATAAATCCAGCGACGCACATGCAGCCATGTTGCAGTCGGAAGGTTTTCGCGTAGAGCGCGGCATTGCTGGCCTGCCAACCGCTGTAATGGGCGAGGCGGGCGACGAGGGGCCGGTCATCGCTATTCTGGGTGAGTTCGATGCGCTTCCAGGGTTGAGCCAGATTGCCGGTGTTGCTGAAGAACGGGCGATTGAAGCCGGTGGTAATGGTCACGGATGTGGTCATAACCTGCTCGGTTCGGGGTCTTTGCTGGCCGCTGCAGCGGTCAAGGATTACCTTGCTGCCAACGGCATCAAGGGCCGCGTGCGCTATTATGGTTGTCCTGCCGAAGAAGGCGGATCGGCCAAGGGTTTCATGGTGCGCGAAGGCCTGTTCGACGATGTCGATATTGCTTTCTGCTGGCACCCGGCACCTTTTGCAGGCGTAAACGATCCGGTTTCACTGGCCTGCAATGAAATCAATTTCCACTTTACCGGACGGGCCGCCCATGCTGCCGCTGCACCCCATCTTGGACGCAGTGCGCTTGATGCGGTCGAGCTGATGAATGTCGGCGTCAATTATATGCGGGAGCATATGCCGTCTTCGGCACGCATTCATTATGCTGTCACTGATACGGGTGGTTTTGCGCCCAATGTAGTGCAAGCCAAAGCCAGTGTGCGTTATCTGATCCGCGCGCGAAACCTGCCAGAGATGCAGGTTCTGCTTGAGCGAGTTAAAAAGATCGCCGAAGGCGCTGCCTTGATGACGGAAACTTCGGTCAAGAGCGAGATCGTCAGCGGTGATGCCAATCTCGTTGGAAATGCGCCGCTGGAGCAGCTGATGCAGCGTGAGCTTGATCGCCTTGGACCGCCAATTTTCGATGAGCAGGACCGCGAAACTGCGCAACGGTTTCAGTCGACACTGTCAAAAGAAGATATTTCCGACGCATTCCGCCGGTTCGGTGTTGAACCCAAGGCAGAACTTGCACTTTGCGAAGGCGTATACGAGCTTTATAAGGGCGATAACTCGCTCGTCGGTTCGACGGATGTGGGAAGTGTAAGCTGGGTTGTTCCGACTGTGCAGATGCGAGGCGCAACTTGTGCAATCGGTACGCCGCTTCATTCATGGCAGATGGTGGCGCAGGGTAAACTGCCTGCGGCGCATAAAGGCATGGCACATGCGGCAAAGATTATGGGAAGTACGGCTATCGAGCTGTTCCTGAACCCGGAGCAGATTATCGAGGCCAAAAAAGACCTTGAGAAAAAGCTTGGCGGTGCTGTTTTTGTGAATCCTATCCCCGATAGCGTTCAGCCTGCCTTGCCTGTTTCTGCTAAAGCGCATCCCGAAAAGTGAATCGGCTCTCGGATAAGATGTGATTTGGATCAAAATATAGAGATGCGCCCGAAGTGAAGCACCAGCCTAAAAGAGATTTCCGGAAAACAATATGACGTTCATTTCCTTATGCCCCACAAGGCCTGATGTATCATGAAGGCCTTTCTCGATATCTTAAGCTTCGGGCCGGATGGCTGGGGCCATGTGCTGATGATGGCCGCAATGGTGAGCGTGTCGCTTGCTGTTTTGGGCTTTCTTCTTGGCGCCATCATCGGCGTGTTTGCAGCCTGGGCGAAGATTTCGGGTGGTCTCGCGCTGCGCGGTATTGCCGATGGTTACACGACAATCATCCGCGGTATTCCTGATCTGCTGGTGATCTATCTGTTTTATTTCGGTGGCAGTGCTGCTGTTACCGCGATAGGCCGGATGTTCGGCGCGCAAGGCTTTGTCGGCTTTCCGGCATTTCTTGCGGGTGTGCTGGCAATCGGCATTTCCTGTGGCGCGCATCATACGGAAGTGTTTCGCGGTGCATTCAGAGCGGTTTCCAAAGGCGAGCTTGAAGCAGCTTCCGCTTGCGGCATGGGACAAGCACTCAAGTTTCGCCGTATCATTGCACCCCTGGCACTGCGTCACGCTTTGCCGGGCCTCGGCAATGTCTGGCAGGTGGCACTCAAGGAATCTGCACTGATCTCTGTTGTCGGCGTGGTTGATATTCTGCGTCAGTCACAGATCGGTGCCGGCTCGACCGGCCTGCCGTTCAACTTCTATCTCATTGCCGGTGCGTTGTACCTGCTGATTTCATCGGTCTCAGGCACCATCCTGCAAAGAGCTGAACGCCACTTCTCGCGTGGCGTCAGGAGGGCAAAATGAACCTCGAATTTTATTCTGAAGCCTTCATGCAGATGTTGAGTGGCGTGCCACTCACGTTACAACTCGCTGCAAGTTCGATCGTGTTTGGCGCAATTCTGGCACTGCTTTTTGCCATGATGCGTCTGTCGGGCATCACTGTCCTCGACTGGATCGCCCGTCTCTACGTGTTCGTGTTTCGCGGTACGCCGCTTCTGGTACAAATCTTCATCATCTATTACGGCCTGAGCCAGTTCCCGGTCATCCGCTACTCGTTCCTGTGGCCGATCCTGCGTGAACCTTACTGGTGTGCGATCATTGCGCTGACTTTGAATAACGCGGCTTACGCCAGCGAAATCATTCGTGGCGGCCTTCTATCGGTACCAAGCGGTCAGATCGAAGCTGCTAAAGCCTGCGGCATGTCGCGTTTCACCTGCTTCCGCCGTATCGTTATGCCACTGGCGATCCGTCAGGCACTGCCCGGTTATGGCAATGAAATGATTTCCATGGTCAAGGCAACCTCGCTGGCCTCCATCATTACACTGATGGAAGTGACCGGCATCGCCGCCAAACTGATCGCGGAAACCTATCGTGCGATTGAGGTATTCGTCATTGCGGGTGCCATCTATCTCGCCATCAACTTCGTTCTGACGCGCGCACTGATGTTCGCGGAATACAAGCTGACGCCATATCTGCGTCAGCCCGTCGTCAAGATCACCACCGAAGGAAAAACATCGTGAGTAAAGTCGTATCTCCAAATGCCCCGGTGGCTCTGAAGGTCGAAAACCTGCGCAAGAGCTTCGGCGCGAATGAGGTGCTCAAGGGTATTTCACTTGAAGCACGTGAAGGCGAAGTGATCTCGATCCTCGGCTCTTCCGGTTCCGGCAAGTCAACCTTCCTGCGCTGCATCAATCTGTTGGAAATCCCGACATCGGGCACGGTTACCGTCTCCGGCGAGACTATTCGCATGGCGAAGAATTCAAAGGGCGAAGCCTATCCGACAGACAAGAAGCAAGTCTCGCGCATTCGATCCGAGCTTGGCATGGTGTTCCAGAGCTTCAATCTCTGGTCCCACAAGACCATTCTCGAAAACATCATCGAAGCGCCGATCTATGTTCAGGGCCGTTCGCGCGCTGAATGCGTGGAAGAAGCGGAAGCGCTTTTGGCCAAGGTCGGCATCGCAGACAAGCGTGACTTCTACCCTGCACATCTTTCCGGCGGTCAGCAGCAGCGCGCGGCAATTGCGCGTGCGCTCGCCATGAAGCCGAAAGTCATGCTTTTTGATGAACCAACATCGGCGCTCGACCCGGAACTGGTCGGCGAAGTGTTGCGCGTTATGCGCGGTCTGGCTGAAGAAGGTCGCACCATGTTGGTCGTAACCCATGAAATGGGTTTTGCACGTGATGTGTCCAATCGTGTGGTGTTTGTGCATCAGGGATTGGTCGAAGAAGACGGCGCGCCTGAAGAAGTGTTCGGAAATTCGAAATCCGAGCGTTTCCGCAAGTTTATCAGCCACGAAAATGCAGCCTGATTATTTCAAACACCGCTGATTTGTGCCACAAGGCGCGTCAGCAAATAACTGCGTAAGGTAATTCAAATGAAGACCCTGGGATTGTTCAAAGCCCTGTTCGTTTCTGCGCTGGTTCTCACGACCGCTTCTGCCCACGCAGAAGAAAAGAAGTGGACCAAGATCACTATCGCAACGGAAGGTGCTTTCCGTCCGTATAACTTCACCAAGCCAGATGGCACGCTGGATGGTTATGAAGTTGATCTCTACAAGGATCTCTGCACCCGCATGAAGGTCGAGTGCACCATGGTTGCACAGCCATTCGACGGCATCATTCCGGCACTCAACGCTGGCAAGTTCGATGCGATTATGGCTGGCCTGACCGCAACGCCAAAGCGTGAAGAAACCATCGATTTCACGGTTTCCTACGGCTTGACGCCACAGACCTTCGCAACGCTGAAGGATAGCCCGTTCGCCAAGCTGCCACACACCGGCGAGACGCTTTATCTTGCCAAGGATGAAGAAGCGAGCCAGAAGGCAATCGGCGAGATCGCTGCCGAAATCAAGGGCCGCACTGTTGGTGTTCAGACCGCTTCGCTCGGCCTTTCGCTTCTCGACAAGTATTTCAAGGATTCAATCGATATCCGCGAATATAAGACCACAGACCAGCATGACCTTGACCTCAAGTCTGGTCGCGTCGATCTGATCGTTGCTTCGTTGGCCTATCTTAGCGATGCAGCCAAGAAGCCAGGCAATGAAGACATCGTCATGACCGGTCCTTACTTCAAGGGCGGCATTCTTGGACGTGGTGTTGCCGTGGGCATCCGTAAGAACGAACCTGAACTTCAGAAAATGTTCAACGAAGCCATCGAAGCAGCCAAGGCTGATGGTACCATCAAGAAGCTTTCCGAAAAGTGGTTCGGCTTCGACGTAACGCCGTAATCGCGACAGTTTTAGTCCGATTGAAACGCCGCCCATTGGGCGGCGTTTTTTTATGGCGGATAGCTTATAACGACGCCAAGCTTTTGAATTGATTTTATCTGTTATCCAACGCACAACCATTCAAAGGGTTCTGTATGCCTCTGGGCGTTGAGCAAAGAAAGAAGCTGCCGCATTGACTGACGATATTGCCCATACCGAGCTGATCGCTGTTTTGACCGCTGTCACAGGTGAGCAGCCGCGTGTCATGACTGTGCGTCAAGGGCAGGCTTTGCCGTCCGGTCCATTTGAGACGGAACACCGTTCATTGCAGGCTGGGTTGCGAGCCTGGGTGCAGACGGAAACCGCACATCCCGTCGGTTATCTGGAGCAGCTTTATACATTTGCCGATCGCGACCGTCACAGGCAGGGAGAACGCACAATTTCGATCAGTTATCTTGGCCTCGTGCGCGAGGACGATGTGGCTGGTCAGCAGGCCAGCTGGCGCGGCTGGTATGACTATCTGCCATGGGAAGACCATCGACAGGGTGTGCCGGAGGTTGTCGGCCATTTGAGCAATGGTCTGCGGGTCTGGTCACATCAGGCGGCATCTGCTGATCTGACGGCGCAGCGCTTGCGGCGCATTGCGTTTTCGTTTGGACTGAATGGCGAGCGCTGGAATGAAGATCTTGTGCTTCAGCGCTATGAACTGCTCTATGAAGCAGGTCTGGTGAGCGAAGCCGGAAAGGGCGACGAAGAAAACGGTCGTCATATGTTTGCCGATCATCGCCGCATTCTTGCGACAGCCATCGCGCGGTTGCGGGCCAAGATCAAATATCGCCCCGTTGTTTTTGAATTGATGCCCGACAGTTTCACGCTTCTGCAGTTGCAGCGCACCGTTGAGGCATTGGCAGGATTGCGGCTGCATAAACAGAATTTCCGCCGTCTGATCGAACAGCAGGACCTCGTTGAAGAAACCGGTGAAAGCGACAGCGAAACCGGCGGTCGCCCGGCGAAACTGTTCCGTTTCCGCTATTCGATTGTTGAGGAACGCGCGCTTTCTGAGCGCCATCTCGCAGGAACAAAGCTCCCCATCTCTCGTGATTGACAATATACTCGAATCGAGTATAACTGCGCATCTATGAAATACTCATACTGAGTATAATCGGATATTCCGCAACAGCGGAATTTTATGCGCTGCTCGGGAGGCCGCCATGAATGAATTCGTTTCCGTATCAAAGCTTTATGATCGTGTGGCGTCGGTGCTGCCCAAAGCCGAATGGATGGGTTTCGAAGACGATGTCGCGGCGATCCTGGAGCTGAAGCGCAAGCGCAACGCGGTTATTCTCGCGCACAATTACCAGACTCCGGAAATCTTTCACTGCGTCGCGGATATTGTTGGAGACAGTCTCGCACTCGCTCGCAAGGCGATTGATGTTGAAGCTGATGTGATTGTGCTAGCCGGCGTCCATTTTATGGCCGAGACGGCCAAGCTGCTAAACCCCAAAAAGACTGTGCTGATCCCCGATATGGCTGCGGGTTGCTCGCTTGCGGATTCGATCACACCGCAAGATGTAGCACTTCTGCGCGAGGCGCATCCGGGCGTGCCAATCATCACCTATGTCAATACCTCGGCTGCGGTTAAGGCAGCGTCTGATATTTGCTGCACATCGGGCAATGCGAAAAAAGTGGTCGAGTCGCTTGGCGTACCGCGTGTGCTGATGATCCCCGACGAATATCTCGCGCAGAACATTGCGCGTGAAACCCATGTTGAAATTCTCGCTTGGCACGGCCATTGCGAGGTGCATGAGCGCTTCACCCCTGATGATATCCGACAGTTGCGTGAAAACCATCCCGGCGTGATGGTTTTGGCGCATCCTGAATGCCCGCCGGAAGTGGTAGAAGCTGCGGATTTTGCTGGGTCAACGGCTGTCATGTCTGACTTTGTCGGTGAGAAGAAGCCGCAACGTGTGGTTCTGCTTACTGAATGTTCGATGAGCGACAATGTTGCCGTCGATCATCCCGAGGTCGAATTCATCCGGCCTTGCAATCTCTGCCCACACATGAAGCGGATCACGCTTGCCAATATTCGGCAGGCGCTTGAAGAAAATCGCCATGAAGTGACAGTTGATCCTGCTATTGCCGAGCCTGCACGCCGCGCGGTCGAACGGATGCTTGCAGTATGAGCGCCACTCCTGTGATTGTTATCGGCAGTGGTCTCGCAGGATTGATGACGGCGCTGACCCTTGCGCCGCAACCTGTGATGCTGGTGACCGCGGGAACCTTTGCGTTCGATGGCTCAAGCCCTCTGGCGCAAGGCGGTATCGCAGCAAGCCTTGGTGACGATGATAGCGCAGCTCTGCATCTGGCGGATACGCTGGCAGCGGGTGCTGGTCTTTGCGACGCCGCAGTTGCAAAAGACATAATTGACGCTGCTCCCGAAGCGATTGCAGCGCTTGAACATTATGGCGTTCGCTTTGATCGAAAATCGGATGGATCTTATGCGCTTGGCCTTGAGGCAGCGCACAGCCGACAACGCATCGTCCATGTTGATGGCGATGCGACGGGCGCAGGCATTATGCGCGTGCTTGGCGCTAAAGTGGGCGCCACCCCATCGATAACAGTTAAAGAAAATACCCGCGCGCTGCGGCTTATCAAGCAAGATGGGCGCATCGCGGGTGTTGATCTCGAAGGCTTTGGGCCCGTTGCGGGCTGTGCTGTAGTGCTCGCAACAGGCGGAGCCGGTGGGCTTTATGAAGCGACCACCACGCCGCTTGGCAATCTCGGTCAAGGGGCAGCACTAGCCGGGCGTGCTGGTGCCGTGCTTGCCGATATGGAGTTTGTGCAGTTTCATCCGACTGCTTTGGCGGTGTCTGCATCGCGCTTGCCTTTGATCAGTGAGGCTGTGCGTGGTGAAGGGGCGCTACTTGTCAATGATCGCGGCGAACGCTTCATGCAGGATATTCCGGGGCAGGAACTGGCGGCGCGCGATGTGGTTGCGCGGGCAATCGGACAGCAACTTGCGCAAGGTCGCAAAGTGTTTCTCGATGCACGCGCGTCATTGGGCAAGGGTTTTGCGAAGCGGTTTCCGGGTATTGATGCGCTTTGCAAGCAATATGGCATCGATCCTTCTTGCGATCTGGTGCCGGTTCGGCCTGCAACCCATTACCATATGGGCGGCGTGGCAACCGACAGCGATGGCTGCACCAGCCTTGCAGGGCTTTGGGTCGTGGGTGAAGCCGCCTGCACTGGATTGCATGGGGCAAATCGTCTGGCGAGCAACTCGCTTTTAGAAGCTGCCGTCATGGGCCTTCGAGCAGGCCACGCCATTGCAAGCGCATCGCCCGCCGCTACGCTGCCGCTCTCATCAATCGCTCTGCCGGCAACATTCAGTCTGCCTTATGTGCGATCAATTGCCTCCCGGCATTTGGGGCTGTTGCGCGATGACGACGGCTTACGTTCAGCAATTACAGCACTTCTGCCGCTCGCACTGACGGATGACGCGGCTGCGGTAGCACTCATTATCAGTGTCGCAGCATTTGAGCGGCGCGAGTCTCGCGGCAGTCATGCCCGAACAGATTATCCTGAGAAAAGCGCGCAATCCGAGCGCAGCTTTTACACATTCGAGCAGGCTTTTACGCTTGCTCACGAAATTGCTCTGCCTGAACCTTTATCAAGGACCGCATGATGGATCTGCCACGCCTTTCGCCTTTGCTCATCGAACCGCTGGTGCGGGCCACACTTCTTGAAGACCTCGGACTTGCGGGCGACATCACCAGCAATGCGGTTGTGCCATCAGGTCATCACTCGACCATGGTGTTCAGCCTGCGTCAGCCCGGTGCCATTGCCGGCCTGGACGTTGCCGAAATGGCGTTTCGGCTTGTTGATCCTTCGGTTGCCTTTAAGCGAATGGTCAATGACGGCGATTTTCTGGCAGCAGGCACGACGCTCGCTCGCGTGTCTGGCTCGTCGCGCAGCATTCTTGCAGCCGAACGAACCGCGCTGAATTTCCTCGGCCATATGTCGGGTGTTGCCACTGCAACGGCCAATCTGGTCAAAGCCACTCAGGGCACGAAAGCTGCAATCGTATGTACGCGCAAAACCATGCCGGGCCTGCGAGCCTTGCAGAAATATGCTGTTCGGGCAGGCGGTGGCATGAACCATCGCTTCGCGCTTTATGATGCGGTGCTTATCAAAGACAATCATATCGCAGTTGCAGGCGGCGTTGGTGAAGCCATCCAGCGCGCCAAAGCGAATGCCGGGCATATGGTCAAAATTGAAGTTGAGGTCGATACACTCGAACAACTGTATGAAGCAATGGCAATTGGCGTCGATGCAGTCCTGCTCGATAATATGTCGCCCGCGCAATTGCGCGAAGCGGTGAAAATCATCGGCGGTCGTGCGATTGCTGAAGCCTCAGGTGGTATCACCCCGGATACGGTTGCAACTGTGGCCGCAAGTGGTGTCGATCTTATTTCGGTTGGCTGGACGACACACAGCACGCCCAACCTCGATATCGGTCTCGACTTCAGCTTTGCCTGATAGCTATTCGCTCAGGTGGTGAGCGAACGTGTTGCCGGTATAGTCTGACCGCAGAAGCCCCGCTTCGCTCAACCTCGGCATCAACTCGTCAAGTGCCATATGCATTGACGATGTCGAGCCGCCGGGTGCGGTGATGAAGCCGTCAATCGCTCCAGCTTCAGACCATTGGCGGATTTGCGCAACCGCATCATCTACCGTTCCGATGATCTGCCAATGAGCCGCGCTGATAACTTCCGGTCGGCGGAGCAAGTCATCAAGGCGGAGCGTCTCTTTTTGCAGAAGGCGCTGGAGCAATCCGGCGTGGGTTTTGCTGCGCACTTTTTCCGGTGGCGGCGGTAAGTCGGACGGGCGGATCAATCGATCTTCCGGCCAGTCTGTGAGATCAAGACCAGTCATATCTCGAATATAGGCAATCTTGCGGGTGCGGTCGCCACGCGCATGGGTATAGGAAAACAGCTCTTCAGCTTCCTTGCGTGTAGGCGCGAGATAGAGGCTGAGGCCGGGTAGCAGGCGCACATCATCTGCATTGCGGCCATGGGATTGTGCAAGGGAACGCAAATCTTTGCGCAGATTGATGGCCACGTCGATGTCAGGCGTCGCGGAAAAGATTGCATCGGCCACCGAGGCCGCGAAGCTGCGACCGGCAGGTGAGGCGCCAGCCTGAACAAGCGGGATTGGCACATTCTCAATAGAAGGAATGTTGAGCGGTCCTTTGACTTTGAAGAAATCGCCCTCGTGATTGATCGGCTGAATACGCGCCGTGTCTGCATAGTTTCCGCTAGCCCGGTCGCGCTTGAGGGCCGAACCGGGAAAGCTTTCCCACAAGGCGCGTACGACTTCGGTAAATTCTGCCGCTTTCGCATAGCGCTCGTCGGATGTCGGCATCTCATCAAGGCCGAAATTTACATTGCCATCAAGTGCTGTGACGATGTTCCAGCCTGCGCGCCCATTGCTCAGATGATGCAACGACGAAACCTGCCGTGCCACCGCATATGGCGGCATGAAGGTGGTCGAAATGGTCGTAAGCAACCCGATCTTTGACGTTTCGCGGGCAAGTGTTCCCATCAGCAAAGTCGCGTCCAGACTGGCAAAGCCGGGCGTTGTCTCCATGATCGGACTGTTGAGAAACAGACTGTCAGGTCGAAACACGAAGTCGAGTTTGGCAGCTTCCGCACGTTTGGCAATATCGAGATAAAAGTCTGATCCGAAGACACCTTCAATATCGCTGTTTGTATGTCGCCAGCCGTCACCACTTAGCCAGGTGGGAGCGAGTGACATGCCGATATGGAGCATTTTGCGAGAAGCCATGATCAATTTCCGTCAGTTTTTAAGCCAAAAACCGCGAGCAAAAAGCCCACGGTTTGATTGATTGAAGTATTTGCGCCAAACGTGCGAAGCGGTTCCAACGATTCAATCTTCACTGGAGCCGCTCTAAAGCAAGAACTCAGAAGCTGCCCTTGATGCCTATGCCGAAAGTGCGTGGCATGGTCATGCTGGCTTGCGTCGTTGCTCCGCTGATGCCGCGCGTTGCTTGCAGAGACGTTGGCGCACGTTCGTTGAAGATGTTCTTCACAAAGCCATAGAGCTGGAACTTCTCAGTGAAATCATAGCTCATGCGGGCATCGGCAATCGTATAGGCCCCGACCCAGTAAGCCTTCGTGTTCGCAACGTCTGAATAATAGCCGTCTGTATGGCGGACATTGCCAGAAACATTGAATTTTTCGGTCACATCCCAGCTCGCGCCGAAGCTCAGCATATAGCCGGGAGACTTTGCGAATTCATTGTCTTCATACGAAGCATTGCTGGAAATCTCATCGATCTTGGTGCGCAAAATGCCCGCACTCGATTTGAGCGTCAGATTGTCGAGCACTCGATAGTCTGCACCAATTTCAAGGCCATAGGCGTGCGCTTTTTCGGCATTGATGGTGTAGGACTGGACGATGTTATTCGGCAGGACAACTGGAATGTTATACTGCGCATTTTTCATGTCCATGTAGAACACGTTGGCGTTCAGAACGAGCTTGTTATCCAGCACTTCAGCACGCGTGAACAACTCATAGTTCCACAAAGTTTCTTCGTCGAATTTGTTCCACTTGCTCGATGCAGGGTTGGTCGTGTTCATATAGAGCGACACGCCGCCGGGATTATATCCGCGGCTCACCAGTCCGCCGACTGTCAGATCGGGCGTGATAGCGTAGGCCAGCGAGACTTTTGGTAGGAACGCCGAGAAGGTTTCGTCGAAGTTGACTGGCACATACGAATAGACGGAAACACCATCACGCTGAATGTTATCCTGCTGGTAGCGCATACCCCCGGTCAGGGTCCATTGATCATTCATGCGCCAGCTTAACTCACCGAACAGGCCGAGATTTGTCTTCTTGTCGTCGAATGTCGAGAGATAATTATTGGCGGTTTTATTGCTCGCATTCAGCAGATAAAGCGCTTCGTCCGTTTTGGTGTGAGCGTAATAGATGCCTGCTACGCCGCTGATGACATCTTCCTGGTCGCCATAGGTAATGCGAGCTTCATTGGAAATATTGGTCTGATCGATATTGGCATCGCCACCGTTTACAATACCTGTCGAGCGTTCGACGCTGGAGTCGGAAAACTGCGTCTGGTTAAAAAACTTAAATCCATTATCGAAATCATAGCTGACGTCCAGAATGCCGGTATTGGTACGCTGATCCCATGTCGGCATACTCTGGCCGTTATAATCCAGCTCATAATAAAGAGGCGTGGCTGCCTCGTAGGTCGGGCGATTGCTCTTGTTGAAAGAGTAGGTGAGCTTTGCTTCAAGGCCGGGGATTTCGGCAGGTTGCCACAGAAGCTTTGAACGGATGTTCAGCGACTGGAAATCGTGATCAGTGCCCGACGAGTAGAAGCCTGGATTGATATAGTCGATGAAAGTATCGCGACCGGAATAATCAATCGCGAGACGGCCAGCAATCTCGTCTTTATAAAGCGGGGTATTGAGCATGATCGATGTGCGCTTGGCATTGTAATTGCCAATCTCGACCTGATAAGCGCCTTCCTGCTCGAATGTTGGGTCCTTGGTGTTGACGACAATCGCACCGGCGATTGCATTCGCACCCTGCGATGTGGTTTGCGGGCCACGGAAGACTTCGATGCTGTCGACGTCCCAGATGGGGGCAGAGCCAAAAATGAACTCATTATAGTTCAGATAATGGCCGTCGAGATTGATCGTCGCGCGGGGGACGGTGCCCGAAAAGAAGGCCGTTGCACCATTGTTTGGGCCTTGGCTGTCCTGACCTCGAATAACGGGTGCGCCGACTGTATCGGAGTAAACGACGTTGGGGGTTCCGCGTACCACTTCCGCTACCGAAGAATCGCCGGTTTTTTCCCGAGCAATTTCCTTGGCGGTAATCACGGTGACAGATGATGCGGTGTTTTTGATATCACGCGCGACTTTTTCGCCGGTAATGACCAACGTATCGAGCACCAATGTTTTGGATTCGCCTGAAGGCTGCGCATCCTGCGCAAGGGCAGGAGATCCAGCAAGTGCCGCAAGCGTCAACGCGCTAACACTATAGAAAAAGCCACGGGTAGAACGGATATTCATAGGTCGCCCCAAACATGAGTGTGTAAGTCATGTTCTGTTATCGCTATGATTTGAATTCCGCAATAAGGAATGCATACCGCAATACAGTATGAGTGCAAGCTGACTATCGATGTTGCACATTAGCAACGCATGGGTCGCATGGCGCGCGCGAAGCACAGAGTTGTGACGCCCGTTCATGGAAATAGGTTTCATGCCAGACATGACTTTGTGTGAGCTTGACGCTAAACATCGCTCAAAGCGGAACAGAATGATCGAATGGTTTTTATAATCTGGAACCATTCTGACGGGAGGCGGAGCATTTGAAAGAACAGGATGGGTTTCCGGCTGATGAGGCTGAGACTGCGGGAGATAAACGCTCCGGCACGATTCAGTCGGTATCAATTGCAGCACGGTTTCTGAAAATTCTGGCCAATGCCGAAAACGAGCTTCCATTGGGTGAAGTTGCGAAGCGGGCAGGAACAGGCGGATCGACAGCGCATCGCTATATGCAAAGTCTCGTGAAGGAAGGGCTTGCGAAGCAGGACCCCGTCAGCGGATTTTACGATCTCGGACCAACCGCACTTAGCATCGGCATAGGCGCGCTGAAGCGTGTCGATGCGGTGGAAATCGCAGCGCAGCATATGAAAGCTCTGGCGCAGCGTCATGCCATGAGCGGCGGCGTGGCGATCTGGACGGATAGAGGTCCAACTTTGGTGCGATGGTATCGCAGCGCCTATTTTTCGGTAAACCCACTGGCGCTTGGCGATACGCTGCCGGTCGATAATACGGCCTGTGGTCTGGTTTTTCAGTCTTTCCTGCCGAAAAGCAGCATTGATGCAGTTCGCAAGGTTCAGCCTGCCAATTTTCGTGGCACGCCGCCGACCAAAGCGCTTCTCGATAAGGTGCGTGGCGACCGCTGGTCGGAGATGACGAGCCATCTTTTGTCGAATGTTACCGGGCAGGCATCGCCTGTGCTGGATGCTCAGGGCGAAATCGTCTGCGTCATGACGACGGTCGCTGATCTTGGCCAGCTTCGCACTGATGAAGAACGCAGAGCGCTTTTTCATGAAGCCTGCATAGTCAATCAATCCACAGGCGGCCTGATTGTCGATACGCAGCTTGAAATGCCGGAAAGCTAGTGGTCTGATTCCGACATTTGCATCCCTCGGATACAGGCATGGGACAAATGTCGGAATCAAGAAGACCACTAGCAAGTTCATGAATCTAGTGGATTTTTCGAATTTGACGTTTGAAGCAGCGTATGTGTCAGTTGGGATTCAAACGTCAAATTCAATCCACTAGGCCGCGCTGCTCTTCGGAACGATGAGTGGCGTACCGGAAACCGGGTCTGGGATGATGATGGAGGTAAGGCCAAATACGTCTTCGACCAGTTTTTCCGTGACGATATCGGCAGGTCTGCCCTGGGCAATCAAGGCGCCATCGCGCATTGCGATCAGATGCGAGGCATAGCGGCAGGCATGATTGAGTTCATGCAAAACAGCGACGACTGTTCGTCCCTGCTTGTTAAGCTGCGCTAGAAGATCAAGCAATTCGATCTGATGCGCGATATCGAGATAGGTCGTTGGTTCATCGAGAAGCAGGATCGGCGTGTCTTGCGCCAGCACCAAAGCGATCCAGACGCGCTGGCGCTGTCCGCCTGAAAGTTCATCTACAGGCCGGTCTGCAAGTTCGGTGATCTTGGTCGCTTCCATGGCCTGCGCCACGGCCACTTCATCCGCTTCGGACCATTGCCGCAAGAAGGATTGATGTGGGTAACGGCCACGCGCAACGAGATCGGCAACCGTAATCCCTTCCGGTGCAATCGAGCTTTGTGGCAGCAGACCGAGCCGGCGCGCTGTTTCCTTCGCGGGTAGGCTTGAAATGTCACCACCATCCAGAATGATCTTCCCGGACGTTGGTTTTAACAGCCGCGATAAAGCCCGGAGTAGTGTTGATTTTCCACACGCATTCGGCCCGACAATAACCGTGAAGGATGCATCAGGAATAGCCACGGACAAGTCGGTCGCGACTGTTCTCTCATCATATTTCAACGTCACGGTATCAGCGTGAAGGCGATGCATCATTTGCTTTGGGTCCAGTGGCAAGTCAGTGGAAATCGTCGGTGTGCGGCAAGTGATCTGTATTGCATTGCAGAATGCGTTCTGCAATATGGAGTGTAATAATCATATTTTAGCAGAGTGCTTTCACTTTGCCAGAACCGCAGACTAACGATCTCAGGTAAGGGTCGGCCGTGAAATCCTGGAAAATCCTCTTTTCATTCCTGATTATGCTTGCAGCTTTTGTGCTGCCTTTTAAAGCCGCGCTGGCACAAGATGATCAATGGCCCCGCACGATCAAGCACTATTCTGGCGAGCTGATGCTAAAGTCAAAGCCTGTGCGGATTGTCTCGACCGCTCCAAGCCTCACCGGAATTCTGCTTGCGATCAATGCGCCGGTTATCGCGAGCACAGCGACCACACCCAGCATGTTGACTGACGACAAGGGCTTTTTCTCGCAATGGGCAAAGGTCGCGGATGAACGCGGTGTTGAGGTGCTCTATTCCAACCTCGATTTCGATATTGAAGCAATTATTGCACTGGAGCCAGATCTTGTCGTGGCATCAGCGACGGGCGCCGACAGTGTTCTTCAGCATTATCCTGAGCTGAAAGCGCAGGGTATTCCAACGATGGTCGTGAATTATTCCAATCAAAGCTGGCAGGATATTGCAGCCGAGTTTGGCAAGGCTACCGGCCTGGAAGACGAGGTTGTGGCAGCGGTTGCGCGCTTTGATGATTATGCAGCCAAAGCGGCCGCCACCATAACTCGCTCCGATGCACCCGTCAGCATTGTCGGTTATAATATCGGCAACAGCTATTCGATTGGTAAGGCAACAAGTGCGCAGGGGCAATTGCTTGAAGCGCTTGGTTTCAAGGTCGATGGGTTGCCTGAAGCGCTGGCAAAGCAGGTGACGCGCAGTTCCGATTTTGATTTCATTTCTCACGAGAACTTGTCCGCAGCTATCACCGGCAAAACCGTGTTTTTGCTGCGCGGCGTCGATGCTGATGTAACAGCCTTTTTGAATGATCCGGTTCTGGCAAATCTACCTGCTGTCAAGGAGAAACAGGTTTACCCATTGGGTGCCACGTCTTTTCGGATTGACTATTATTCAGGGATTCAGCTGATTGATATTGTCGCCGCGCATTTTCGTAAATGACGTCTGATCCGACTTCACTTTCTGATCGAAGCCGGGCTTTGCGCGTCTCGTTACGCCAGCGGCGAATGTGGGGTCTTTGTGCCGGTCTGCTTGTGCTTGGCATAGCGGTTCTCGCCAGCCTTGCGCTTGGCTCCAGGTCAATACCTCTTGGCGATACATTGCAGGCTATGTGGTCGCCGGATATCCAAAACGACCAGCACCTGATTATTCGCGAGTTGCGTATCCCGCGCACAATTGTTGCTATCCTCGCGGGCCTTGCCTTGGGTGTCGCTGGCGTGGTGATGCAGGCGGTCACGCGCAATCCTTTGGCAGAACCGGGACTGCTTGGCATTAATGCGGGTGCGGCGGTCGCCGTCATCCTTGGTATTGTTGCCTTCAATCTGACATCGATGGTGCAATATGTCTGGTTTGCGTTTCTTGGCGCAGGTCTTGCAGGCGTTGCCGTGTTTATTCTGGGGCGAAGCAACGGAACCGGCACCAATCCGGTGAGGCTGGTTCTTGCGGGTGCTGGCGTATCCGTAGTCCTCGCATCCGTTACCGGGATCATCATTATCAATGCGCCATTGGCCGTTTTTGATCAGTTTCGCCACTGGTCTGCCGGTTCGGTCGAGGGCAGAGGCTATGATGTGATTGCAGTCCTGGCCATTTCCGTTGTGCTTGGATTGATCATTGCCTTTTCCATTGCAGGCAAACTGAATGCGATCGCTTTGGGCAAGGAGCTGGGGGCCGCACTTGGCGTCAATGTCTATTCAACATGGCTGCTATCCTGCTTGACTGTGATGCTTCTGGCAGGTGCTGCCACTGCTGGAGCCGGGCCGATAGGTTTTGTCGGTCTCGTCGCGCCGCATCTCGCACGTGCAATCGTTGGACCGAACTATCGTTGGATTTTGCCTTACGCGGCGTTGTTTGCAGCCATTCTTTTGCTTGGTGCGGATATCATCGGACGAGTAATTGCAGCCCCTTCAGAAGTGGCGGCGGGCATCGTTTCAATGCTGATCGGTGGACCGTTCTTTATTTTCGTCGTTCGTAGATTCCGGTTGTCCAAGCTATGAGGGACGTGAAGAAATCTGTTTTGCGCATTGGCAGCTTCTCTATTCAGTGGCGGAAGAGGGCACTTATTGTCTGTGGCCTGCTGCTGCTTACCGCTCTGGTACTTGGCATCCTGCATATTGGCACAGGCACAATGTCTTTCACGCCAGCCGAGATCATCAAAAGTCTTGTGGGTGAAGGTGCCAGTCCGACAGTCGACCGTATCATCATGCGTGTGCGTCTTCCGCGTCTTGTGACCGCACTTTTTGTAGGTGCATCTTTGGGAATGGCCGGATCGATTTTTCAGTCGATATCGCGCAACGCCCTCGGATCACCGGATATTATCGGTTTCACGACTGGGGCTGCGACAGGCGCAATCGTTCAGATCATCCTGTTCAATGCAGGCCCGTTTGAGACGGCCTTGGCCGCAGTTTTGTCGGGCATAGGCACAGCGCTTATTGTGTTTCTGCTGTCAATGAAGGGGCGCACGACGGGCGGCTACAGGCTTATTCTGGTGGGCATTGGAATCGGAGCGGTGCTCTCGGGCATCAATACGGTTTTGTTGGTGGTGGGTGATTTGGATCAGGCGGCTTCCGCACAGCTCTGGCTGGCCGGATCGCTGAATACGAGAACGTGGTCGCATGCGATCCCGGCTATTCTGGGCTTTGTCGTTGTCGTACCGATTGCGATCTATCATGCGCAGCGCATTAACCTGCTGGAAATGGGTGACGACGCTGCGAGCCAGCTTGGCGTTCGGGTCGAAACCACCCGTCTGATTATGGTTCTGGCGGCGGTTGGACTGACATCGGTTGCGACGGCCGCCGCCGGACCAATTGCCTTTATCGCACTTGCTGCTCCGCAACTTGTGCGACGCTTGACCCGCTCATCGGCAGTGCCTTTGCTTGCCAGCGCTTTGATGGGCGCGGTTCTGCTTGTGGGAGCCGATCTCGTCAGCCAGCACTTTCCGTTCAATGTAAAAATGCCGATCGGACTGACAACAGGTTTGTTGGGCGGCGTGTATCTTCTCTGGGTGCTCGCGCGCAATCGCCGGATTTCCTGAGAACATATCTTGCAGCTGAATTGCCACTGATCAGGAATCAATAAAAATGCACTTCACGTGCAGGCTGAACTGCTCGATCATGCTTATCTTTATGATTTTTGGAAAGATCTGATCGGAAAACTGGAGCGGGCGAAGGGATTCGAACCCTCGACCCCAACCTTGGCAAGGTTGTGCTCTACCCCTGAGCTACACCCGCTCGCGCCAGTCATTTCCGTCAGGCAGGCGCTATATGGACTAACGACTTTGAGATTGCAACAGGGAAATTAGCGGAAAATGCTGTTTGTTGCGAAGAAACTACCGAATTCGATCTAATTAATTGAAATTATTATATTTATTTTCCTTTGAGGAGTTGTTGATCAAGTGCCGACAGGTAGACGGAGTGCAGCTTATGCGCTTTCTATTGGGCGACATCCACACTGGAGCGCAAGAGATTCTAGATTCTGAGTGATTCACTCATGCGAAGCGAAACCCGCCCTTTCGGCCTTTGAAAATGTCTACGATATTGCGTGTTCAGCTGGGTGCATTATGAGTGTATAAAATCACGAAACAGCGTGAGACAGTCTGACTACTTGGGGAGTAGGGTTAAGCATGCCTCTGACATCGCATGAACTTCACGACTATCTGAAAAGCCTCGATATCGAGGTTACAACAGTCGAGCATCCGCCATTGTTCACGGTTGCTGATTCACAGCATCTGCGTGGGGAAATCGCCGGTGGGCACACCAAGAACCTGTTTCTGAAAGACAAGAAAGACAATTTCTTTCTGGTGACGGTAGACGAGGAAGCGGTTGTCGATCTCAAGTCGATCCACCAAATCATTGGTGCCAGCAGCCGTGTTTCGTTCGGCAAGCCTGAAAAGCTGATGGAATATCTCGGTGTCGTGCCCGGCGGTGTGACGGTGTTTGGTGCGGTGAATGATACCGACCATAATGTTCAGATCATTCTGGATGCTGGGTTGATGGAAAACGGCATCATCAATGGCCATCCTTTGACCAATGAAGCGACGACATCAATCAAACGCGATGATCTGATCCGATTTCTTGCCGCCACGGGGCATGAGGTGCGCATATTGGCTGTATCAGAGGATGCGAAAGCGGCATCATCGGTATAGACTGCGCTTTGACGTCTCGATTGTGAAAGCGACTTGAAATTGGCCGCTGTAAATACGAACTGAAATATCGAAACCAGCTTGGTGCTGTCCTATATGCATGCTGGAAGACATAAGGAATATCAGATGACGAGCCAGAACAATCCTTATTCGAGTGCAAGCGGACAAATGACCGGCAATGTGTCGTTCGGCACCACAACGACAGCCGTTGGTGGTGGCGATCTTATCAAGGACACCACGACTGCGGGCTTTCAGGCGGATGTTCTGGCGGAATCGCGCAATCAGCCTGTGCTTGTTGATTTTTGGGCGCCATGGTGCGGCCCTTGCAAGCAGTTGACGCCGATTATCGAAAAAGCCGTGCGTGAAGCGGGCGGGGCGGTCAAGCTGGTGAAGATGAATATTGACGATCATCCGTCAATCGCTGGCCAGCTCGGCATTCAGTCCATTCCAGCGGTCATTGCCTTCGTCAATGGCCAGCCAGCAGATGGCTTTATGGGCGCTCTGCCGGAATCCAAGGTCAAGGAATTCATCGCCAAGATTGGCGGCCCAAGCGATCAGGAAGCAGCGATTGCCGAAGCGGTGAATGCGGCCAAGGAATTGGTTGAGGCAGGCGATTTTGTTCAGGCTTCGCAGATATTCTCGTCGATCCTGCAAGTTGCACCGGATAATTTGGATGCAGTAGTCGGCCTTGCGACGTGCTTGCTTGAATCAGGTGATGCAGACAAGGCGCGGGAAATTCTGACAAGCTTGCCCGAAGACAAACATGATGCAGCGCCTGTACGCGCGCTCGAGGCCCGCCTTGCGCTTGCAGATCAGGTGAAGCTCATCGGCGATCCAATTGAACTGGAACGCCGCGTGCAGGCCGATCCAAAAGACTATCAGGCACGGTTTGATCTTGCGCAGGTGCGCAATGCGCAAGGGCGACGTGAAGATGCGGCTGATGAATTGCTGGCAATTATGAAAGCCGATCGCACCTGGGAGGACGATGGAGCGCGCAAGCAGCTTTTGCAGTTCTTTGAGGCTTGGGGCAATACTGACCCGGCAACTCTGGGCGCACGGCGCAAGCTTTCGTCGCTCCTGTTCTCCTGAACAGGCGCGGTGCAATCATTTATCGAGGCGCTCCGAAACAGTTCTACCTCTTCGGAATGCGCTCTAAGGGAGAGTGTAATGCAAGTGGGCAATGCCCGTTACCGGACGGGCGCTGATATACCGGAGCTGGTGTCGATCTTCCCATTGAGAGGCGCGCTGCTTTTGCCCGGTGGACAGCTGCCGCTGAATATTTTCGAGCCTCGCTATCTGGAAATGGTGGAAGATGCGCTGGCCGGAAAGCGGATTATCGCCATGATCCAACCGCGTATTGAAGAGGGTCAGGATGACGAGGACGACAGTGACAGATTTGACGAGACTGCGCGACCGCAGTTGAGCCAGGTCGGATGCCTCGGGCGTATCACTACATACGCAGAAACCGGAGATGGGCGTGTCCTCATTACGCTACAGGGCATATGCCGGTTCAGGGTGCTGGATGAAATCAACTGCCGCAAGCCTTATCGTCAATGCCGGATTGCACCGTTTTTGGCGGACTTGGAAAACGCACCTGATCTGGGTGAAATCGACCGTGATGCGCTGCTCCGAGCTTTCCGAGATTATCTTGAAGTGCATAGTCTGGAAGCTGATTGGGACAGCATTTCGCGTGCGGGCAACGACACATTGGTCAATGCTTTGTCGATGATGTCGCCTTTCGGACCCGCCGAAAAGCAGGCATTGCTGGAAGCGCCTGATTTGAAAACACGCGCAGCGACGCTAATCGCCATTACAGAAATGGTCCTTGCCAAGGTCAAGGATGATTACGGTTCGCGCCTGCAATGAATGCATGAGTGCTTAGAGCATGTCTCCCAAAAGTGGGAACCGCCTTCGCGGGAAAATCAGTCCACCGGACTGATTTCTGGCCCCGCTACGATGGGATAAAGACGTGCGTAAAAACAAACAGTGAGACGCATTTCTAACGATTCTGCTTAAACAGGAAATTCTCTAGGAAAAGCCAATGACTGAAAATGAAAACACCGGCAATATCGACGTCAAGCTGCTTGAATTGCTTGTGTGCCCTTTGACCAAAGGATCACTGAAATATGATGCAGAAAACAGTGAGCTGATTTCCGAGAAAGCCAAGCTTGCCTATCCGGTTCGGGGTGGCATCCCGATCATGTTGCCGTCGGAAGCGCGTACGCTGGAATAGGGTCTAGTCGGTCTCTGATCTCGACTCACAACTGCTGTTATATAATTTCTACATATCCTCTGTTCTTTTTCATAAATTTCACGTTGCTGGTTGTTGCTTGCCACGCGAGGGGGCTCTATAACCCTCGCGGAACTTGAAAGCACGATTTCGGAATCTGATTTCCCTGCCGTTATTGTGCGAGAAAAAACAGAGGCTTGGCATTATGGCATCCAGAAAACTCCTTCTCCTGCCCGGTGATGGCATCGGTCCTGAAGCAATGGCTGAGGTCCGCAAAATTATCGCTTTCCTCAACTCCGGTCTTAATCTCGGTTTTGAAACCGATGAAGGTCTGGTTGGCGGATCGGCATATGATGCGCATGGACAAGCTATTTCTGATGCCGATATGGAAAAGGCGCTTGCTGCGGATGCTGTGCTTTTCGGTGCCGTTGGTGGTCCGAAGTGGGACAGCGTGCCTTATGAAGTGCGCCCGGAAGCAGGCCTCCTGCGTCTGCGCAAGGATTTGGCACTCTATGCCAATTTGCGCCCGGCAATCTGCTATCCAGCGCTTGCTCACTCATCGTCGCTGAAGCCGGAAGTGATCGAAGGTCTCGACATTCTGATCCTGCGCGAACTGACCGGCGGTGTTTATTTCGGTGAGCCGAAGGAAATCATCGATCTGGGCAATGGCCAGAAGCGCGGTATCGACACACAGGTTTACGACACTTACGAAATCGAACGCATTGCCGATGTGGCTTTTGAACTTGCGCGCACCCGCCGCAACAAAGTCACGTCGATGGAAAAGCGCAATGTGATGAAGTCGGGCGTCTTGTGGAATCAGGTCGTTACGGCGCGTCACAAGGAAAAGCATTCCGATGTAGAACTTGAGCATATGCTGGCTGATGCTGGCGGAATGCAACTCGTCCGCTGGCCTAAGCAGTTCGACGTGATTGTCACCGACAATCTGTTCGGCGATATGCTTTCTGACGTTGCAGCAATGCTGACCGGTTCGCTCGGTATGTTGCCATCTGCTTCGCTCGGTGCTGCCGATGCCAAGACCGGTAAGCGCAAGGCGCTTTATGAGCCAGTACATGGCTCCGCTCCCGACATCGCAGGTCAGGGCAGCGCCAATCCGATTGCAATGATTGCGTCGCTCGCCATGTGCTTGCGCTATTCGTTCAATCTGATTGATGAAGCTGATCGTCTGGAAGCAGCAATCGCTGGTGTTCTCGATGATGGTCTGCGCACGGCCGACATCTGGTCGGAAGGCAAGACCAAGATCGGCACCGTCGAAATGGGCGATGCGATCCTTGCGAAGTTCAAAGCGCTTTCGGCTTAATTGCTGGTCGAATAATTATTGACGAGCCGTCGTGTGAACACCACACGGCGGCTTTTTTGTTTTGCGCTCTAATCCAACTGCAACGTAAAATCTGCAAAGACGCCAGCGATCAGCAGCGCGATAAAGAAATACTGAAATCCTTTGCGTTTTAAGCGCATGGCGAAGAGTATGGCTGCGGTTTCAACCGCAAACAGGATGAATTCGCCCAGATAGGACTCTTTGTGGTCAATTGAGAATTGCGGACCTGTGCCATTCAGGAATTGTATCAGGTTGAGAAAGATGAAAAGCGAAAAGAGCCATATCTTTCTCGATAGAAAATAGCTCTCGTAGTCGCCATATTCTTTAATGTCGTCGGGAGTTAGTGTAACGCAGACGAAGAAGAGGCTGAAGACATAGAGCAGGTCAAGCACATAGGTGTAGACATTGTAACTCTTTGTTCCGCTTTGGAATAAATACTCCCACCAGAACTGGATGATCCAGAGAAATACAACGACGACCCACCCAATATGCATATAGGATATCTTATGCTTGTTGGGATGCTGGACGAATTTGGACGCGAAGATGAGCAGTCGTGACAGGCACAGGCTGATGCCCATGCCATTGATAATTCTCATATGAGAAAAAGCATCAGCGGCGCTGATGGTGGTTTCAACTCCAGAAGGCAATTTCCACCTGTATCTATAGCTTCACGACGATGATCAATAACTACCGTTTCTTGATGAATAGCGCGTTGTTTATTGAAAATGAAACGAATTGTTCTGTTGTGGTAAAGCGGTTGTCAGTACATGACAGTTGATTGTGTAGTGGAAAATAAACGCCCGATTTCCGGCTGCAATTTCCAGCGTAGACACTAAGAATGGTAAGTATGTTAAACACGCTTCCAAATCCGAGCGTCTTGTATGACGCATTGCTTGCCCGTGACGCGGCTTATGAGGGCAAAGCGTATGTTGGTGTCCTTTCAACTGGCATTTTCTGCCGGTTGACCTGTCCGGCAAGAAAGCCGCTCAAAGAAAATTGCAGGTTCTTTGCTTCTATTCCCGAATGCATAGCCGACGGTTTCAGGCCGTGCAAAAGATGTCATCCGTTGCAGCCAGCGGCGGAAGCAGACGCATCTGTGGAACGTTTGTTGAAGGCACTGGAGGCGCAGCCTCAACGCCGTTGGAGTGAAGATGATGTGGCGGGCATGGGGCTTGACCCATCCACGGTGCGCCGCAGTTTCAGAAGACATTTCGGTATTACGTTTCTGGAGATGGCGCGACAGGAGCGATTGCGGCAAGGATTTCAGGCTTTGGCTCAAGGTGATCGCGTCATTGATGCGCAGGTGGATGCCGGTTTTGAATCGCCCGATGCTTTCCGCAATGCCTTCGCCCGGATTTTGGGACTGCCGCCTGCGCAGTTGCAAAAAGATGGGTTGCTGCGTGCCGACTGGATCAGAACGCCGCTCGGCACGATGATCGCGGTATGTGATCAATCGTCCCTACATCTACTGGAATTTGCCGACCGCAAAGCTCTGCCGCAAGAGCTTAAAAAGCTGCACAAGGCTTGTCATGGCGCAATCGGTATCGGGCGCTATCCCGTTCATGATCAGCTTGAGCAGCAGCTTGAAGCATTTTTCGCAGGTCGATCTGCTAAATTCGATATTCCGCTGGTCTATCACGGTAGCGAGTTTACGCGCGATGTCTGGCGCGAATTGCAGAACATCGGAGCAGGCGAGACCCGAAGCTATAGCGAGATCGCAAGGGTGGTAGACAAACCGCTTGCAGTGCGCGCCGTGGCCCGCGCGAACGGTGCCAATCAGATTGCGATCATCATTCCTTGTCATCGCGTGATTGGCGCAGACGGATCATTGACGGGCTATGGTGGCGGGCTTTGGCGCAAGCAAAAGCTGATCGAGATCGAAGCGCAATATCGCTGATAGAGCGCCGTGCGCTCTATTGGGCGCTACACAAGGTCGCTCCATCGGGCTAAATTATACAGTCGTCTTCACAAACGAAAACGCCGCCCATGAGGCGGCGTTTCCGTGTTTTGAACACCTTACAGATTAAGCGATCTTATTGAGATCGACATCTTTGGTTTCCTTAACGAACAGGATGCCAATAACCAGTGTGATCGTTGCAATGATGATCGGATACCAAAGACCGTAATAGATATCGCCCTTGGCGGCACTCATCGCAAAGACGGTTGCTGGCAGAAGACCACCGAACCAACCGTTGCCGATATGATATGGCAAAGACATGCCTGTATAGCGGATACGGGTCGGGAACATCTCAACAAGGATAGCTGCGATCGGACCATAGACCATCGTGACATAGATCACGAGGACAGTAAGAATTGCGATCGTCATGACCCAATTGATCTGCGATGGGTCCGCAACCATCTTGAAAGCACCGGCATTCGGGATGGTGTAGACAGCCTGCTCAGGCTGAGCTGCCGCATCGGCTTCTGCCTGCGTGATGATCTTGTTCTTGACGAGATCTGCACTCGACATGCTTGCTTTTTCGCCCGCACGAATGGCTTCCGCATTCAGTGCCAGTTCCGGATTGGCTGCGATGAATGCATCGAGCTTGGAATCTGCAACTTTTGCCGGGCTACGAATCAACGGCCAACCTGCCTTCTGCAAAGCTAGATTGATGTCGTGGGTCAAGCCAGCCTGCTTGGCAGTTGCTTCTGCACCAGCCTGGATCGCATCGAAGGACGTCACTGTTGAGTCGCCGATTTTGATGGTTGCGGGCTGTCCTGCAGGGCCGGTTACGACATCATAGGGAACAGCACTGCGCGACAGGAAGCTCGTTGCGATATCGCAGGAACTGGTAAACTTCGATGTGCCGGTTGCGTTGAACTGGAAGTTACAGTCGCCCGGTGCCGCAGTAACCGTGGCGCGGATCGTCTGTTCAGCTTGAGCAAGTGCAGGATTGGCAGCCTGTGTCAGTGCCTTGAACAGCGGGAAGTAGGTGACTGCTGCAAGAAGCAGGCCCGCCATGATGATAGGCTTGCGGCCAATCTTATCCGAGAGCCAGCCGAAGACGACGAAGAAGCCGGTGCCGAGAATAAGCGCCGCCGCGACCATGATGTTTGCCGATTGGTTTTCGACTTTCAACACGTTCTGGAGGAAAAACAGTGCATAAAACTGACCGCAATACCAGACAACGGCCTGACCCATTGTAAGACCGAACAGAGCGATAAGGGCAATTTTAGCATTTTTCCACTGACCGAATGCTTCCGTAAGTGGTGCCTTGGATGTTTTTCCTTCTTCCTTCATTTTTTTGAATGCCGGGGATTCGCTCATCTGCAAGCGGATCCAGACCGAAATACCCAAAAGAACAATCGAAACCAGGAAAGGAATACGCCAACCCCAAGCCGCAAAGGACTCAGTGGTCATGACATTCTGAATGCTAAGGATGACCATCAGCGAAAGGAACAGGCCCAGTGTCGCTGTTGTCTGAATCCAAGACGTATAGAAGCCGCGACGGCCATTTGGTGCGTGTTCGGCAACATAAGTTGCAGCGCCACCATATTCACCGCCGAGCGCCAGACCCTGCAACATGCGCAGAATGATCAGGATTGCGGGTGCGACGATACCAAGAGTTGCCGATCCGGGCAAAATACCGACGAGAAAGGTCGATGCGCCCATGATGACGATGGTCACAAGGAAGGTATATTTACGACCGACGAGATCGCCGATGCGTCCGAAGACGAGCGCGCCGAACGGGCGCACGAGAAAGCCTGCTGCGAATGCGAGCAAGACGAAGATATTACGGGTTGTTTCAGGATATTCATTAAAGAACGCCGCGCCAATAAAGGCAGCCAGTGTTCCGTAGAGATAAAAGTCGTACCATTCAAATACTGTGCCGAGTGAAGAAGCGAAAATGACCTTCTTTTCTTCACGCGTCATTTTTTGCGCGCCGACCTTGGCGCTCGATTGAACTGACATAAGGTTCCTCCCAACAGCATTTTTGCTGACGTGCGTGGACGTTCTCCTCCAACTTCCGCGCACTTTTTCCACGAGAGCATGATGAACTGAATCGTTTAATCCGTTTATTATCTTTTAGTATGAGAAAGGCGCGGCCTTAACTGAAAGCCGAAAGGTCATGTGCAGCGGCGCCAAGACAAATTGGACGGGCACGGCTGTTCGCAGTAGCATTTCACTTGGGCATTATTCTGGGAGAGAAAGAAATGGACCGTTTTACAGGTGGTTGTCTGTGTGGCGATGTTCGGTTCGTCGCTTTCGGGGAACCTTATCGCGTAGGCATTTGTCACTGCCTCGATTGCCGCAAGCAACATGGAGCACTGTTTCATGCCTCGGCGATTTTTCCTGAAGCTGGGGTTACCGTGGATGGAGAGACGCGCGATTATGAAGGGCGGTTTTTCTGCCCGCGCTGTGGCTCGTCTGTTTTTTCCCGTTCAGGGGATGAGGTTGAGATTAACCTCGGCTCGCTGGATGACATTGATCAGTTTACCCCGACCTATGAGCTCTGGACTATTCGCCGTGAGTCCTGGTTGCCACCGTTTCCCCTCCAGAACCGATATGATCGCGACCGTACAACAATGAGTCGCTCCGAAGACTAGGCTGTTGAACCGGGGGTAAGGTGCATTTTGGACACTCCGCACTGCTCGTTAGCGGACGAATTGGAATGATTATCCAAATACGACGCAAATCAGCCTGTTTTCGTCGAATTGGCTTTTTTCCTTGGGCTTTGGGTGCTAAGTCGCTCTCGCGACAAATGCCGACAAACTTATATGGCGAAATCATCAACATGCCCCAAAATCTCGCGGCGACGACATTTGTGGATTGATCTGGAGCACATCCCGAAAAGTGGGAGCCGGTTTTCGGACCAATTAATCCAGAAATGATCTATGTCGCTGAGAGAGCACTGTGCCCCTGCCGCATAATCCTTAGATCCGGATCGGTTTAAGGTAGAATTACGCGGCAAATTTAAATTATTAGAGCGTCCTTTGTGCGCCCGGTAGCACACACTGCGTTCTAGGCCTGGAAGCCCCAACTATGACTGCACGTCTTTCATTCGCGCGTGAGCGTATCAATGTTCTTCTTCTCGAAGGCATCAACCAGTCTGCTGTCGATTATTTCAAATCGACTGGCTACACCAACGTCGTTCATATGCCGAAGGCGCTCGACAAGGCCGATCTGATCGAAGCGATCTCATCGGCGCATATCGTCGGCATTCGCTCGCGCACACAGCTCACCGATGAAGTGTTTGAAGCAGCGCAGCGCCTGATCGCGGTCGGTTGTTACTCGGTTGGCACCAATCAGGTTGATCTCAAGGCTGCACGCAAGCGCGGCATTCCGGTTTTCAATGCACCTTTCTCCAACACGCGCTCTGTGGCTGAGCTGGTGATTGGTGAAATCATCATGCTGATGCGCCGGATTTTGCCGCGTTCCAATGCGGCTCACACAGGTGGCTGGGACAAGAGTGCAACCGGCAGCCGGGAAGTGCGCGGCAAGACGCTGGGCATCGTTGGCTACGGCAATATCGGTTCGCAGGTCGGTAACCTCGCCGAAAGCCTCGGCATGACGGTTCGTTATTTCGACATGACCGACAAGCTGCAATACGGCAACGTAATTCCGACCGAGACACTCGACGAATTGCTCGAAATTTCGGACGTGATCAGCCTGCATGTGCCATCGACCAAGTCGACTGCCAAGATGATTACCGAAGCGAAGCTGCGCAAGATGAAGAAGGGCGCCTTCCTTATCAACAACGCGCGCGGTTCCGTGGTTGATCTGGAAGCCTTAGCGAAGGTTCTGAAAGAAGGCCATCTCGCCGGTGCCGCGATTGACGTGTTTCCGGTCGAGCCCGCTTCCAATAAGGACCCTTTCGTTTCACCATTGCAGGGCCTGGAGAATGTCATTCTCACCCCGCATATTGGCGGCTCAACCGAGGAAGCGCAGGAACGTATCGGTCTTGAAGTCACCCGCAAGCTGGTGGAATATTCCGATGTGGGCTCGACGCTTGGTGCGGTCAATTTCCCACAGGTGCAGCTGCCTGCACGCCCAAGCGGCACGCGTTTCATGCATGTGCACGAAAACCGCCCGGGGATTCTCAACAGCCTCGTGAATATTTTCTCCTCGCATAACATCAATATCGTCAGCCAGTTTTTGCAAACCGATGGCGAAGTTGGTTACGTCGTGATCGAAGGCGACGCGATGGAAGATCATGCCGAAGATGTACTTCAGGCGATGCGTGAAATTCCGGGCACCGTGCGGACGCGTCTCCTTTATTGATTTTAATCAGCTTTAATCAAAGGCCCGCGCAGCATTCACCGCGCGGGCCTTTGCGTTTCAATATCGCAACGTAATAAGCGGGATTGTTCCTGTATTTTTGAGCAGTTTTGTTGCGCTTCACTTCGAGAAATCATTGACTCTTTCTTCAAAGGGCTTAAAAGCGCAATCGGAAAAGGAGACAATCCCGTGAACGCTTCTTGCGCATCACATAGCCTGTGTGGACTGAATGGCCTCATCGCCATCGGTGCCCTCATGGCGTCCGTTTCCAAAACTACCACGGCCACTTGCATTAAAACGACCACCAAAACGGTCTGACCCCTTGGCCTGCTCGCCCTCTCTCCCCGGGTCCGGCCCAGGGAAAAGGCCCGCTGGTCGCGGGTTTTTATGGAAGCGGAGAGGACAGGAGAAGGTAAATGGGTTTTAAGATTGCAGTCGTCGGCGCCACCGGAAATGTCGGTCGCGAAATGCTCAATATCCTCGAAGAACGTGGCTTTCCGGCTGATGAAGTCGTAGCTCTCGCTTCGCGTCGCAGCCAGGGTACGGAAGTGTCCTATGGCGACAAGACGCTGAAGGTAAAGGCGCTCGACCAGTACGACTTCTCCGATACTGACATTTGCCTCATGTCCGCTGGTGGAAATATTTCCAAGGAATGGTCGCCAAAGATTGGTGCGCAGGGTTGCGTCGTTATCGATAACTCGTCCGCATGGCGTTATGACTCCAATGTGCCGCTCATTGTTCCGGAAGTGAACCCTGACGCTATTGAAGGCTTCCGCAAGAAGAACATCATTGCCAATCCGAACTGCTCCACAGCGCAGCTCGTTGTGGCACTCAAACCTTTGCACGATGCAGCCACGATCAAGCGCGTTGTCGTTTCGACCTACCAGTCCGTCTCGGGTGCTGGCAAGGAAGGCATGGATGAGCTGTTCCAGCAATCGCGTGCTGTGTTCGTTGCTGATCCTGTGACGGCACAGAAGTTCACCAAGCGCATCGCGTTTAACGTGATCCCGCATATCGACGTCTTCATGGAAGACGGCTACACCAAAGAAGAATGGAAGATGGTGGCCGAAACCAAGAAGATGCTTGATCCGAAGATCAAGCTCACCGCTACAGCTGTACGCGTTCCGGTGTTTATTGGGCACTCTGAAGCGGTCAATATCGAGTTTGAGAACCCAATCAGCGCTGAAGAAGCTCGCGAAATTCTGCGTGATGCACCGGGTTGTCAGGTCATTGATAAGCACGAGGACGGTGGTTACATCACGCCTTATGAATCGGCAGGCGAAGACGCCACCTATATCAGCCGTATCCGCGAAGATATCACTGTCGAAAACGGTCTCGCCATGTGGATTGTTTCTGACAATCTGCGTAAGGGTGCTGCTCTCAATACGATCCAGATTGCAGAACTTCTGGTCGCTCGCGGCTTGATCACACCAAAGGCGCTGGCTGCTTAAAGCATTTCCAGCAAAAGTGGGAACCGGTTTTGCGTTCGGAAAAGCGTAAAAAGAAATAGTTACAGCGGTTCCAACGATTCAATATGAACTGGAACCGCTGTAATCAGTCATTTATGATTTGAAAACAAAAGCGCCGGGAAACCGGCGCTTTTTTGTTAGCGCGGCACACTATCCGTAAGATTGCCGCGAATATCGAGCAATCGCGCACGCATATCTTTCAGTTCTTCCAATGGTTGGCCCAGCGCGCAGAAAATCTGTTCAGGGATACTTTCCGCAGCTTCACGCAATGCTCGGCCTTCATCTGTCAATGTGATGCGCACCTGACGCTCATCCTGCGGATCGCGGCGGCGCTTGATGCGGCCCGCCGTTTCAAGGCGCTTGAGGAGCGGCGTCAATGTGCCGGAATCAAGATTAAGCTTACCGCCAATTTCCGAGACCGTCTGATCGTCCTTTTCCCAGAGGACCAGCATGACCAGAAATTGTGGATAGGTGAGGTCGAGCTTGCTCAGGATTGGCTGATAGGCGCGCGTCAGTGCGTTCGCGGTCGAATAGATCGCAAAGCAGACCATATCTGATAGGTGCAAGTGGGAATCTTTGCGGTCGCTGTTCATGATCCACCTTCCTTATCTCGACTATACGCTATGCACAATTGAATTGCGCGTCACATAATCGTGAAAATAAATTTTGCAAAATTAGATTGCGAACAATTTAATTATTTGCAACTCTGTCGGCGGAGATAAGTTCACAAACAGGAGAAGTCATATGTCCATTCTCTATACCACACAGTCGACCGCAACCGGCGGACGGACCGGCAGTGCAAAGACCGCTGACGGACGTCTTAGTGTCGTTCTTGATACACCAAAGGAACTGGGCGGTTCAGGCGGTGAGGGTACCAATCCGGAACAGCTTTTTGCTTCCGGTTATGCGGCCTGCTTTCTTGGCGCACTGAAATTTGTGGCTTCCAAGGAGAAGGTTTCGATTTCAGCTGACAGCACCGTGACCGCAACTGTTGGCATCGGCCCGCGTGAAGATGGCACGGGCTTTGGCCTTGATGTTGCTCTTGAGGTTGACCTGCCGGGTGTTGACAAGGCCAAGGCCGAAGAGCTGGTCAATGCTGCACACATCGTCTGCCCGTATTCGCACGCAACCCGCGGCAACATTGATGTTCGGTTGAGCATAGCCTGATCTGAAGAAATAAAGGCGCCCGTCGGGGCGCCTTTTGTTTTGTGATATCCTGCATATTTTTAGCAGGAAGTTATTTCGATGGGTACTCTGCCGGAGATTGATAAGTTGCGTGCTACCTGTGCGAGAATGGAGCGACGATATCTTTTGAATCAAGCAGTCGATGGGCAGCCCTTATGGCCATCAAATTTTTGATCGAAGAAGGCGTTATAAAGTCAAAAGTTTAATGCGTTGATTTTATTGAGTGCAGCTTCCACTTGCCCACGTGGCTCTGCTGCCAGTGGCAGAATGGGTCGCGGCGGTTCGATCTTCGCAAGGCCAAGAAGGTCAGTAATCACATACATGACGCGGAAGCTGCCGAAGGTTTTGAACAGTTCCCATAGCGGCTCAAAAGCGGCATTGAGACGCTCTGCTTCTTTTTGATTGCCGCTTTGTGAAGCGCGTGCCAGCGCCAACGATTGAACCGGCAATAGCCCGGCTGCGACGCTGTAGAAAGCGTCGGCCCCTGCGAGCAGGGCAGCCTTTGCGCCCCAATCGCCGCTGTAACCGATGGCGAAGTCATCGGGCGTTACTGCCCGCAACTTCGCGATTTCTGCAGCGTAATCATCATTGGCGGGCAACGGCATTTTAATCGCTTTGATATTTTTGACATGCGCCAGTCGCACGATCAGTTCATCACTGAACACGAATTTGGTGGTCCCGGGATTGTTGTAGACGCAAAGCGGCAGCGCGGTTGTCTCAGCCACCGCTTGGAAGTGTTGGAAGACTTCCTCCGGGGTCAGTGGCGTATAGGATACCGGAGCAAGCAAAAGCCCGTCTGCGCCAGCATTTTCGGCATCACGTGCCAAGGCCTGTGCGTCATCGGTGCGCAGTGCGCCCACGCCAACGATAATCGGGGTTTTGCCACCGATGCATTTAACGGCTGTCTGAACCGCGTGTTGCCGCTGTTCGCGTGTGAGAAAGGCATATCCGCCAGTGCTTCCGAGAAGGCCGATTGAATCTGCGCCTGCCGCGTGAATGCGCTCAAGGAAACGCCACAGCGTCTCCTCCATGAGGTTGCCTGCTGCATCAATGGGTGTGAGCGGGAAAGCGGAAAGGCCCTTGAAAAATTCCATATAGCGTCTCGTTTCTCAAACAGTTTCAGCGTGACAGAAGCAGACGGATACCGGCCAGACCAAAGACTGCTGCCAATATACCTTCGATCCAGCGACGAGCGCTGCGATACAAACGCACCATGGGTGCCGTTGAAAACACAATGGCGTAGCCGCAGAAAATTGTGATGCTAAGCACAATACAACCGCCAAGAAAAGCAACCAAATGTGACCATGACGAGTTAGTACCGAGACCGAGTGTCACTAAGGCAATCCAGGACAAAATGGATTTGGGATTGGAGAGATGCAGCAGCAATCCACGCCGGTACAGTTCGCCGCCTGAGAGAAATGCCTCACCATTGGGCGCTCGGGTCGCGATTTTCGCATCCGATGTCATGGCGGCGCGTCCGGCCTTGAAGGCCAGATAGAGCAGATAAAGACCGCCAAAGATTTTAAGAATAATCAGTGCTTCCGCGAAGCGTGTGAGGATCGCCGAAACGCCAGTCGCAGCCATCAAGCCCCAGAAGATCGAGCCGGTCACAACACCGGCGGCGAACATAAGTCCCGCCTTTCGACCCTGATTCATGGCGACGCCCATAATGCGCATATTGCTTGGGCCGGGACTGCCGGCGGCAATGACATAGGTCGTGTAAACGAGGAGAAGCTGGTAGATGGCCGGGGACACGCTCATGATCGCTACTCTTATTGCTTTGCGAGAAGCTATATCATTCCCGCCAAGCAATATCTGTACGCGATTGTATCGAAATCTACGGAAAAAACGCCGAAATTGTCACCATTTTGGTCCGATGTGGCAAAACGCAACCATTCATCACGTCCGCGTTGCTCTAATCAGCATGCGCTTCGAGCGCTTCCATATCGTCATCTGAAAGGCCGAAATGGTGGCCAATTTCGTGAATGAGCACGTGGGTGATGATATCGCCGAGCGTTTCTTCGTGCTCAGACCAGTAGTCGAGAATGGCGCGACGGAAAAGTGTGATGCGGTTCGGGCTATCACCCGTTTGCAGGCTGAAACGCTCACCAATGCCCACACCTTCAAACAGGCCAAGAAGATCGAAAGGCGTTTCCAGCCCAAGGTCTTCGATGATCTGTTCTTCAGGGAAATCAGCGATCTGAATGATGATGTCACCGCAAAGCGCGCGGAATTCCTGCGGAAGATGCGCTAACGCTTCGATCGCAATGGATTCGACTTCATCAAGCGAGGGCGAGAGACGTCCCGCCCAGTCGCCGCTTTGATCTTCTCGGGCCATTTCAGCCAACCGGGTCCTATTCAATGATTCAGGCCGCCGGGCTCTCTGGCAATGAGCTTGTAATACTAAAAGCCATTATGCCCAGGGACGCTGTTGGGCGTTCTGTGCCTCGAACGTGTCGATGCTGGTTGCCTTTTCCATGGTCAGACCGATGTCATCGAGGCCATTGAGCAGGCAGTGACGCTTGAAGTCGTCGAGGTCGAAGGAAATCGTGCCACCATCGGGGCCGTGAATTTCCTTGGCGTCAAGGTCGATCGTCAGCGTTGCGTTGGCACCGCGCGATGCATCGTCCATCAGCTTGTCGAGATCTTCCTGGCTCACCTTGATCGGCAGAATGCCGTTCTTGAAGCAGTTGTTGTAGAAGATGTCGGCGAAAGAAGTCGATATTACGCAACGAATGCCGAAATCAAGCAGTGCCCATGGCGCATGTTCACGCGAAGAGCCACAACCAAAATTATCGCCTGCTACCAGAATCTGGGCATTGCGATAGCCAGGCTTGTTCAGCACGAAATCCGGGTTTTCGGTTCCGTCTTCGTTGAAGCGCATTTCAGCAAACAGACCCTTGCTCAGACCCGTGCGCTTGATCGTCTTCAGATAATCCTTAGGGATAATCATGTCCGTATCGATATTGACGATCGGCAGGGGGGCGGCAACGCCCGTGAGCTTGGTGAACTTATCCATATCTGGAGCCTGTCAGTTTGGTATTTGCAAATTTGAAGACTGGTTTACATCAGCATGACACAGAGTCAATGTTTCTGGCCACAAGTGCCCAATAGGTCGCAACCTAGAGCATGTCGCGTTTTATCGCCCCCATCGCTCTAGATTCATTTAATTGGCGCATGCTCGCGAACGCTAAATGAGCCATTTAACTGCAACATGCTTTGGCGGCCTGTTCTTGGAACGGGCCGCCATGTGTTTAAAGCTTGAGCGCAATACCACCAGCCTCGACACCTGTGAGGCGGCGCGACTTGCCGTCAGCACCCACCACAACGGTAAAGCGTCTGCGCAGCATCGACAGGTTCGGTGAAACTGCGACATTGATCGCAGGTTCAAACTGCAGTGTGATGCGCCACAAGTCACGCTTGATCGTTTCTTCCACACCAACGATGCGGGCATCGAAAGGCGTAGTGTGGAACATGCCAGAGACACGTTGCCCAACGCGATAAGGTGCTGTGTCGTCCTGAGCGGGCGTCGCTGCTTCGTTTTCGTGGCTTGTGGCAGCAAGCGTATTCCAGTCACGCGTACCCGATTGGCGGGCGACGAGGTCGAGCGCCTTTCCGTGGCTGATGGTGATACCTTCTTCGCCTAAAGCCTGACGTAATCTACGGGCCTGATGCTTGAAGTCAGTCGTCATTTGCCCAGCAGTTGCTGTGGTCATTGTTTTCGCTCCTGATTGTGAGCGGCGTTTTCATGAACGGGTGCCCGCATTGCCGTTTCTGCCGTCACCGGAACAAAAACGAAAACCAGAATGCTTTACCATGGCCTAAGGCTGCGGACGGCAGGTGCATTCCAACCGATGGCTTGAAAATAGGCGGCCATGAGGCGGAATTCAAGTCCCATGAATGTGTGGGGATGGCGCTTGCACCTTGACGCCGTTCAGTGCACAAATTGTGTATGAAAACAATTGCTCGTCCGCGTCGTTCTGTATTGTTCGTGCCTGCTTCCAATAGCCGTGCGCTTGAAAAGTCACTGACGCTTGCAGCTGATTGCGTGATTTACGATCTGGAAGATTCTGTCGCGCCCGAAGCTAAAACGACTGCACGCGACGCGCTTGCTGCGCATTTTGCAGAGCATCCGAGGGCTGGTTTCGAACGGGTTGTGCGGGTCAATGCAGCCGATACTGAATGGGGCAAGGCTGACGTGGCTGCTGCGGCTAAAATCGGGGCTGATGCTGTGCTTCTGCCGAAGGTGGAACGACCGCAGGATGTTATCGATACGGCGAACCGGCTTGATCGCAACGATGCGGATCTAGATGTGCGTGTATGGGCAATGATCGAGACGCCCCGTGGCATTCTCAATGCAGATGAAATTGCAGTTCTCGGACATCGTTCCGCAGCAAGGCTCGGTTGCTTTGTGGTTGGGCCGAACGATATTGCGCGGGCGACTGGTGTACGCCCGCAGGCCGGGCGGCCGTATCTTACCCCATGGCTCATGCAGATCATTCTCGCGGCACGCGCTGGCGGTATTGATGTGCTTGATGGCGTTTATAACGACTTTCGCGACAGCGTTGGCTATGAAGCCGAGTGCATACAGGCGGCTTCAATGGGCTTCGACGGCAAGACGCTCATTCATCCTTCGCAAATTGAAGCGGCCAACCGGGCCTTTTCACCATCAGACGAAGATGTTGCGCATGCCCGCGCAGTGATTGCCGCCTTCGCGCAGCCAGAAAATGCGGATAAGGGCGTGGTGTCGCTGGACGGACAGATGGTCGAGCGCCTGCATCTCGAAATGGCTGAGCGTCTGCTCGCGAAATCCAATTCATAATCATGACAAAGGAAGAAAGACTATGAAGCTCTATCGTTTCATCACTGGCCCGGACGATTCTGCATTCTGCCACCGCGTTACCGCAGCGCTGAACAAGGGTTGGCAGCTTTACGGCTCCCCGACCTATGCATTCAACGCGGCAACGGGGGTTCTGCATTGCGGTCAGCCAGTGGTGAAAGAAGTCGACGGCGTCGATTACACGCCAGACATCAAGCTCGGCGAATATTGATGGCCGTCCGCCGCATCGTTTCCAATATAGCGGCTGATAATCTGTCGGCCGCGAAGCGTTTCTATGGAGACGTGCTGGAACTCGATGTGGTGATGGACCACGGCTGGATCGTGACCTATGCCGCCGATGCGGAAGCGCGGGTGCAGATCAGCTTTGCCACTGAAGGCGGATCGGGCACGCCAGTGCCCGATCTTTCCATCGAAGTCGATGATGTTGATGCAGTGCTTGAGCGGATGACTGCTGCTGGGTTTGCTGTCGAATATGGACCGAGTGATGAAGAATGGGACGTGCGCCGTTTCTTTGTGCGTGATCCTTACGGGCGCCTTGTGAACATTCTCAGCCATAAGAACTGAAAAGGCCAGTTTCCCGGCCTTTCCATTGAAAATGCGTGTTTTTATCCCAGAACCGGTGCCCACTTTTTGGAGACATGTTCCTAATTCAATCCACGTTTTTCAATCATAGCATCGGGTGTCGGCATCTTGCCGCGGAATGCTTTGTACAGCTCTTCTGGATCGCGGCTGCCACCAGCCGAATAGATATACTGTTTGAGCTTTGCCGCCAGTTCAGGGTTGAAAGCGTCTCCGGTTTCCTCAAATGCCGCGAATGCATCAGCATCCAGCACTTCTGACCACATGTAGGAATAGTAACCGGCTGAATAGCCATCACCGGAGAAGACGTGGGTGAAGTGCGGCGTACGGTGGCGCATGATGATGGCATCAGGCATCGACAGCTTTTTCAGCGTTGCCGCCTCAAAAGCCAGCGGATCTGCGATCTTTTCATTGCCCGTATGGAAAGCCATATCCACAAGCGCTGACGAGGTGAACTCAACCGTGTTGAAGCCCGCATTGAAGGATCGCGCTGCAAGTACCTTGTCGAGCAAGGCCTTTGGCATGGCCTCACGGGTGCGATAATGCACGGCATATTTTTCCAATACGGCTGGCACAGTCAGCCAATGCTCATAAAGCTGCGACGGCAGTTCGACAAAGTCGCGCGAAACGGCAGTGCCGGACACTGCGGGCCATGTCACATCTGACAAAAGCCCATGCAGCGCGTGGCCGAATTCGTGGAACAGTGTTCGCGCATCATCCAGCGAAAGCAGGGCAGGTTCACCAGCCTTTGGCTTTGCAAAGTTCATCACATTGTAGATGAACGGCTTCTGTCCGGCATCAAGTTTATGGCTCGATTGCAATGCGCTCATCCAGGCACCAGAACGCTTGGAGGTACGGGCAAAATAATCGCCAAGGAAAAGGCCACGTTCGCTGCCATCGGCATTCAGCACCTGAAACACCCGCACATCGGGGTGCCAGGTGGTAATGCCTTTCTGCTCTTCAAAGCGAATGCCGAAAAGACGGGTGGCAACATCAAAGCTTGCTTCGATGATTTTTTCGAGCTGCAAATATGGCTTTAATTCTGCTTCATCGAAAGCAAAACGCTCGGCGCGGAGCTTTTCGGCATAAAAACGCCAGTCCCATGGCGCAACCTTGTGGTTGCCGCCATTGGTCACAATCAGCCGCTCTAGCTCGATTTCTTCTTCGTGCGCTTTGGCGCGGGCCTTGTCCCAGACAGGTTCCAGCAGATCCATAACGGCTTTCGGTGTCTTGGCCATGGTGTCATCGAGCTTGTAAGCTGCGAAGTTGGCGTAGCCGAGCAGATGCGCCTTGCGCTCGCGCAATTCCACCATCTCGCGCACGATCTCGCGATTGTCGGTATCGCCGCCGTTTTCGCCGCGCTTGCCCCACGCATTGAAGGCCTGTTCGCGCAGTTCGCGGTTTTCCGAGAAGGAAAGGAATGGCTCAACAATCGAGCGTGACAGCGTAACCGCCCATGCGTCGGGCTGACCACGTTCAGCGGCGGCACTCTGCATCGCGTTCTTCAGAAAATCCGGAAGCCCTGCAAGGTCGGCTTCATCGGTGATGAAGAGCGCCCAACTGGATTCATCCTTCAGCACGTTCTGGCCAAAGCGCGCACCAAGCCCGGCAAGCTTTTCATTGATGCCTGCCAGTTCCTTCTTGCCAACTTCATCAAGCTTGGCACCAGAACGGACAAAACCTTTCCAAGTCTTTTCCAGTACGCGCTTGGTTTCGACATCAAGATCAAGATGGTCGCGATTGTCATAGAGCGTATCGATGCGGGCAAACAGCGCCGGGTCCATCATGATGCGCGAGTAATGGCGCGACATTTTTGGTGCGATTTCGCGTTCCAGCGTCTGGATATCGTCGTTGCTATGCGCGCCAGCACGCATCCAGAAAATCGAAGATACACGGTCGAGAGATTTGCCGGTCAGCTGCAGAGCCTTCAGCGTATTTTCAATAGTCGGTCCAGTGGTTTCATTAGCAATGGCTTCCACCTCGGCAAGATCTTCCGCAAGTGCTACATCAAAAGCCGGTGCGAAATCATCATCCTTGAATGCGGCGAAATCCGGCAGCCCCAGAGGTCCATTCCATTCGGTCAGTGCGTGATTGTAGGTGGGCTTGGCGGACATGAGAAAACTCCGGATCAAATGAATTCGATATGCACCAGACTTAGGAGTTCAGTGTCGTTGGGGCAAGGGCGTTTGCCGATCTTTGCCTCGACATAAAGCCTTGGCTTGACCCTGTTCGCCGCAGATAATAGGGATGAACGACATCCTGCTCCCATGAAAACGCGAGCGCTTATAAATTCCTCGAAGATTAGGCTTTCTGGTTGCGGTTTTTCGCGCTGTCGGGCCGAGAGCGATTGTTGCAATCCATGAATGTGGCGCCTGATCCTCGCAGTACTCAAAACGCACAACCCGTGATGAGCGAATTGAGGGTCGGCGTTATCGGCGGTCTTCTGGCTGCATTGGGTCTGATGTCGATGGCGCTTTATACGCCCGCCATGACTGAAATAATCCATGCATTCGGCACAACCGAAGCGCTGGTCAAGCTCACCATATCTGTCTATCTCGCGGGCTTCTGCTTTTCGCAGCTTATCTGCGGACCGCTATCCGATGGTTTTGGACGCAGGCCCATCACCATCGCTTTTATGATGATTTATCTGGCCGCAAGCATCATGGCCTTGTTCTCGACCACCATCGATAAGCTGTTGGTGGCACGATTCCTGCAAGGCGTGGGAGCGGCTGTCGGCGTTACGATTTCACGCGCAATCGTGCGCGATATTTTCACTCATGACGCATCGGCTCGCGTGATGAATCTCATCGGCATTGTGATTGCTGTGGGGCCCGCTGTCGCGCCGACACTGGGTGGTTTTACGATGGAGCTTTTCGGCTGGCAGGCGATTTTCATCGTGATGGTCTGTCTGGGCATCCTGGTTGTCCTGATGGCGATCTTTATCATCAAGGAAACGGTCACTCGCGATCTTAGCCGTATTAGACCGAAGGAATTGCTGCGCTCTTACCGCACATTGCTGACCAGCCGTCAGTTCATTTATGCGAGCCTTGGGGTCGGTGGCACGACGGGCGGGCTTTATACAGCGGCGACCATTCTGCCCTTCATTCTGATGGGGCGTGTGGGCATGACGGCTACGCAATTTGGCATGGGACTTCTTCTGCAAACGAGTTGCTACTTTGCGGGCAGCCTGCTGTTTCGGCGGTTGATGCGGGTCTATCAGCCGCGCCAGCTTACAGCAGCAGGATATGTGGCTATGGTCATTGCCAGTATTCTTATCGCAACGTTGCTGCGCATTTTCGAGCCGTCCTATTTGCTTGTCATGCTGCCGATGGCGCTCTTTGCTTTTGGCGTTGCACTGGTGATGCCTGTAATGACATCAGCGGGCATGGCACCGTTTCCCAAAATGGCGGGTGCCGCGTCAGCAATGATGGGCTTCTTTCAAATGGGCGGCGGGCTCGCGGGTGGTGCAATCGCAGCTCTTATGGGTGATCCGGTGATTGCTTTTGCAACGCTGATCCCGGCTCTTGGTTTCATCGCTGCGATTGCTTTCGTGTTGTGGTTACGTTTGCAGCAGGCAAGCTGAAACGAGCATGAAAAAGCTTTCATCATTGCTTGCCGGGGCTTGACTTTGAGGGCTGTCGGGGGCACATCACGCTCGCAGCCGCATTTATCTGGCCGCATTTCAACCGGAGCTTTATTCTCTTATGCCAAGCGACAGTCACAGTCGATTGTTTCAGCCGTCAAGGCAGTTCGTGATCTGATCGCTTGAGGTCGGCTTGCACGGTCTGTCTTTGACGGCGGATCGACAGAAAGGCAAGCCCTTATGACCGACAACAACTTCGTCTCTGAAGTGCTCAATGTTGCCGACCTCCCTGCTGCAGCAATTGCCAGCCGCATCGCCGATATTCGTACAGGCGACGCGGTCGAGATCGTCAATGAACTGGATGCCGATGATGCGGTCGCAGTTATCGCCCAGCTTTCGCACGAAGATGCCATCCGACTGCTTGATCAGCCGGAACTGGAACGTGCAACCGAAATTCTGGCCACACTTCCACCCAACATTGCCAGCCAGTTGCTGGATGGAATGTCGGCTGACCGCGCTACTGACGTCTTTCAAGAACTCGAAGATGCCGACCGCGCAAGCTTGTTTCCTATTCTCGCGCCAGAAACCAAGGCCGCGCTGAAAAAGCTGATGGGCTATCCGCCAAACACGGCTGGTAGCTTGATGACCATCGAATTCATCACTGTGCCTTCGAATTGGAATGTCGGGCAGACGCTCGATCATATCCGTAAGGTCGAGCGCACGCGTGAGACGGTTTACGCGATCTATGTGGTTGATCCGCAAAGCCGGGTTCTGATGGGTGTCGTCAGTTTGCGTCGTCTTATCATTCGCGAGCTGGACGAGCCTATCCTGTCGCTCGCTCGCGATGATGATCCAATCACGATCTCGCCGCATGCGGATCGCGAGGATGTGGCGCGCCTGTTCCGTAAACACGATCTGCTTGCTGTTCCTGTTGTCGATGACAGCCGCCACATCATCGGCATTGTCACTGTCGATGATGTGCTGGATGCCATGACAGAAGAAGCAAGCGAAGACGCTTATCGTTTCGGCGGTATGGAAGCGCTCGACAAGCCTTATATGCGTATCGGCTTTGGCGAGATGCTGAAGAAGCGCGCCGGCTGGCTCGGCATTCTGTTCCTGGGAGAAATGCTAACCGCAAGTGCCATGCAGCATTTTGAACTGGAGCTGGAAAAAGCACTCGTTCTGACACTGTTTATTCCATTGATCATGTCTTCAGGCGGTAATTCCGGCTCGCAGGCAACTTCACTGATCATCCGCGCGCTTGCACTTCAGGAAGTCAGGCTGAAGGACTGGTGGCGGGTAGCAATCCGCGAAGTGCCGACTGGTCTGGCGCTGGGCAGTTTTCTGGGCTTGATTGGTATGGTGCGTATTGCGCTATGGCAAAAGCTCGGCATTTACGATTACGGCGAACACTGGATTCTGGTGGGCGCAACTGTCGGTATGGCGCTGGTCTGCATCGTGACATTCGGCTCTGTAACGGGGTCAATGCTGCCATTCATTCTCAAACGACTTGGCTTTGATCCAGCTAGCGCATCGGCACCCTTTGTTGCCACTTTGGTCGATGTGACGGGCCTGGTGATCTATTTCAGTGTCGCGCTGGTCATTCTTTCCGGAACGCTTTTATGAGTTTCAGGCATGTGGCGAAAAAGTGGCAACCGGTTTTTCGATAACGACACGCCAAAGAAATTCAAAAAACTGTCAGAATTGCAGTGTAAAAAAGCAAATAAATCCGGCCTTTTCGGGTTAATTGAGGGGCAGTTTCGCGCTGCCCCTTTCTAAAACGCAAAAAAACCTGTAAGAGCGCCCCATTGATTTTCCGTGCATCTATCTTGGCGCGGCTCCCAACTCATATAGAAGTGATCTCCATATGGAATTGCGTAATATCGCTATTATCGCACACGTCGATCATGGCAAAACCACACTGGTCGACGAACTGCTGAAGCAGTCCGGCTCTTTCCGTGACAATCAGCGCGTTGCCGAACGCATGATGGACTCCAACGATATCGAGCGTGAGCGCGGGATCACGATTCTTGCAAAGGCGACCTCTGTTGTCTGGAAGAACACCCGTATCAACATCGTCGACACGCCAGGCCACGCCGACTTTGGCGGTGAAGTTGAGCGTATCCTTTCGATGGTGGATGGCGCTATCGTTCTCGTTGACGCTGCTGAAGGCCCAATGCCACAGACGAAGTTCGTTGTTGGTAAGGCGCTCAAGGTTGGCTTGCGTCCGATCGTTGCGATCAACAAGATCGACCGTCCGGATGGTCGTCATGAAGAAGTCATCAACGAAGTGTTCGACCTCTTCGCAAATCTTGACGCGACTGACGAACAGCTCGACTTCCCGGTTCTTTACGGTTCAGGCCGCAATGGCTGGATGGCGCTGAACCCGGAAGGTCCGCAGGACGAAGGTCTTGCTCCTTTGTTCGATCTGGTTCTCAAGCACGTTCCGCAGCCTAAAGTCGCCGAAGGCCCGTTCAGCATGATCGGTACGATCCTCGAAGCTGATCCGTTCCTCGGACGCATCATCACCGGTCGTATTCATTCGGGCTCGATCAAGTCCAACCAGGCCGTCAAGGTTCTCGGTCAGGACGGCTCGCTTCTGGAAACCGGTCGTATTTCCAAGATCCTCGCGTTCCGTGGTATCGAGCGTCAGGCGATTGAAGAAGCCCATGCAGGCGACATCGTTGCTATTGCCGGTCTTTCCAAGGGTACGGTTGCTGACACGTTCTGCGATCCATCCGTAAGCGTGCCGCTTGAAGCACAGCCAATCGATCCGCCAACAGTGACCATGTCCTTCATCGTCAATGACAGCCCTTATGCTGGCACCGAAGGCGACAAGGTAACGAGCCGCGTTATCCGCGATCGTCTGCTGAAAGAAGCCGAAGGCAATGTTGCGCTCAAGATCGAAGAATCAAGCGAGAAGGATTCCTTCTTCGTTTCCGGTCGTGGCGAATTGCAGCTTGCTGTTCTGATCGAAAACATGCGCCGTGAAGGCTTCGAACTTGGCGTTTCGCGTCCGCGCGTCGTCATGAAAGAAGGCGAAAACGGCGAAATGCTAGAGCCGGTAGAAGAAGTCGTCATCGACGTTGATGAAGAATATTCCGGTACCGTTGTTCAGAAGATGTCCGAGCGCAAGGCCGAAATGGTCGAGCTGCGTCCTTCGGGCGGCAACCGCGTTCGTATGGTCTTCTACGCACCGACCCGTGGTCTTATCGGCTATCAGTCGGAACTTCTGACCGATACACGCGGTACGGCGATCATGAACCGCCTGTTCCATGATTATCAGCCATACAAGGGTGAAATCTCGGGCCGTAACAATGGCGTTCTGATTTCCAACGATCAGGGTGAAGCCGTTGCTTACGCGCTCTTCAACCTTGAAGATCGTGGTCCGATGATCATTGACGCTGGCGTCAAGGTTTATCAGGGCATGCTGATCGGCATCCACAGCCGCGATAACGATCTTGAAGTCAACGTATTGAAGGGCAAGAAGCTTACGAACGTTCGTGCCTCGGGCAAGGACGAAGCCGTGAAGCTGACGCCTCCGATCCGTATGACGCTGGAACGCGCTCTGTCTTGGATTCAGGACGACGAACTCGTCGAAGTGACACCGAAGTCGATCCGTCTTCGTAAGCTCTATCTCGATCCAAATGAGCGCAAGCGCTTTGAAAAGAGCGGTAAGTCGAGCGTTGCTTGATCCGCTTTAATTCTGCAAAAGAACGGCGCCTTTAGGCGCCGTTTTTGTTTCTAATTTTAAGTAAATTCGGGGATGGAATGAGTGGGCAATATATTAGGTAAATATAATATAAATTAGTTTTCTAATTTTATTTGCGTATTTGTGTTTTTTGTTGTTCCTTTTGATGGGTAAGGCAAAGTATTCCCATTTATAGGAAATGCGACCCATGTGTTTAGCCTGCAATCCTGGACTGATAGCTGTATTTAAGCATACCACTTCACGACGCGACTTCCTTAAGTACATGGGCGGTGCTGCTGCTTCAGCCTTTGCTGCAACCGCCGTGGAACCAGCTATGGCCAAGGGCAACCTGTCGAGCGCCAATGCCCCGGCTGATGTGATCTTTCGTCGTGGAACCATTCTCACGCTCAATGGTGAAACACCGAAGGCCGAGGCAATCGCTGTACGTGGAAACCGTATCCTTGCAGTCGGCACGACAGATCATGTCGATAAGTTTCGCGATAAAACCACGCGTATCGTAGAACTGGATGGCAGAACGCTGATGCCGGGTCTGATCGATCCGCATATGCATTCGGTCTTTGTCGTCATGGACGACTGGATCGATGTCAGCCCTATCACCACGCCAACATTCGAACAGGTCTGGAGCACGCTACGCAGTGGCGTCAGCAAGGCCAGTGAAGGCGAATGGGTGCGGGCCAAGCAATTCGATCCAAGCATCACCAAGGGGGCGCATGTTCCGACATTGGCGGAGTTGGATGAGCTGGCACCGAACAATCCATTTTTCATGATGGAGAGCAATGGTCATATCGCTTATGCCAATAGCAAGGCCTTTGCACTTATAGGTATCACCGATTCGACACCGAATCCTGCTGAGGCGCGCTACGTCAGAACACCTGCCGGCCAGTTGAGCGGTCGCCTTGAAGAGCCGCCTGCATTCAACGCCTTCATTGAGAAGATGCCTCTGCCAACGGCTGCTGACGTTTCGACCAGCATCCGACGTATGCTCGATAAGGCCGCATCGGTTGGTTGCACATCACTGCATGACTGCGGCGTAGGAATGATGGCACCGGCGGAGCATCTGGCATTGCTGGATCAGGTTATGTCACAGAACCCGCCGATCCGATATCGCGGCATGCTGGTCTCAACCGCGATGGACCAGTGGGAGAAAATGAACATCAAGCCGGGACGTGGCAGCGATCTCTATCGTTATGACGGTATCAAGGCCTGGGCGGACGGTTCCAATCAGGCACGCACCGGCTATCAGCGCGAAAACTATCTCGGAACCGATGATCGTGGCGCGATGAATTACACGCCTGAACAGCTGACCGCTACGATCCGCCGGGCGCATCAGGGTGGCTGGCAGGTCGGTGTTCACGCCAATGGCGATGCCGCGATCGATGCGACGATTGCGGCCTACGAAACTGTGTTGAAGGAAACGCCACGCGACGATCATCGTCATCGTATTGAGCATTGCAGCATCTTCCATCAGGAGCAGATGCAAAAGGCAAAGGAGCTGGGGCTGCAGCCGTCATTTCTCATCGGACATGTGCGTTGGTGGGGCAAGGCGTTCCGCGATGAAATTCTAGGGCCTGATCGCGCAAAATTCTACGATCCTTGCGCAACCGCACTGGCCGAAGGCTTGCGTATCTCTTTCCACTCCGATTGGAACGTGACGCCGATTGAACCGCTGCGCTATGTCGAGGACGCTGTTGCACGTGTCATGAATGACGGTGGTGAAGTGTTCTTTCCGGATGAACGTATCCCGGTCGAGCAGGCGCTGCGCGGTGTAACCATTGATGCAGCCTATCACTGCAGAATGGATGATATCGTCGGAAGTCTCGAAGAAGGCAAATGTGCCGATTTTGCAATTCTTGAGGAAGATCCGACAACGGTTGACCCGACAAAGATCAGCAAGATTAAAGTCAGTGAAACCTGGATGGATGGTCAGAAGCGCTTTAGCGTATAATATCGACGTCGCAAATCAAAAGGGCGGCTGCAATTTGCAGCCGCCCTTTTGATTATCTTTCGCCGCGGCGATAAGGCTGCATCAGCGCCTGTGGTACGCGTGCACGGCGCGCCATGACGATAAGCGCCACGATTGACATGATATATGGGATCATCAGGAAGAGCTGATATGGCACGGCCTTGCCATAAACCGTTTGTAAGCGCAGCTGGAACGCATCGAAGAGCGCGAAGAGCAATGCGCCCAGAAGTGCGCGCGCTGGCTTCCACGAGGCAAATACGACGAGTGCAATGCATACCCAGCCGCGACCCTGCATCATGGTTGGGAAGAACGAGTTGAATGCAGAGAGTGTTAGGAACGCGCCACCCACGGCCATCAGGGCACTACCGAACATGATCGTGAAAATACGAACCCGGATCGGATTGATGCCTTGCGCTTCGGCAGCATGTGGATTTTCGCCGGTCATGCGGATAGCAAGGCCGAGCGGCGTGCGAAACAGCACATAACCAAGCAGGAGCGCTAGCGGAATAGCAAGCCAGGTGAGCGCGGTCTGTGTGCCAAAAACCTGTCCGATAAACGGAATATCTGCAAGCCAGGACGGATTAACCGGCTGGAATGGTGTAATTGTCGGTGGGGTCGAAGAAAGGGGCACCAGAAGACGGAACAGAAAATAGCTGAGGCTCGATGCAAAAAGCGTGATGCCCAAGCCTACCACATGCTGCGACAGACCAAGCGGGACGGTGAGCGCTGCATGAAGCAGGCCGAACAACGCGCCGGAAGCCGCAGCGGCAAGCACACCCACCCAAAGGTCCGCACCATTATAAACCGTCAGCCAGCCGATCATCGCGCCAAAGGTCATGATACCCTCGATGCCGAGATTGAGAACGCCAGCGCGTTCGCAATAAAGCGCACCGAGCGTGCCGAAAATCAGTGGCGTTGCGATGCGCAGCACTGAAACCCAAAGGCCAGCGGAAAGCAGGATATCCATCAACTCGTTCATCGGGCGATCCTGTATTGGGTGAAGAACAATGCGACCAGCATGGCGAGCAGCGAAAGGGCGACGGTGACGTCGGCAATGAAGCTAGGAATGCCGATAGCACGGCTCATCCCATCAGCACCGACGAACATGGCGGCAGCAAAGAGTGCCGAAAAGATCGCGCCGATAGGGTTGAGATTAGCAAGCATGGCGACGATGATGCCGGAATAGCCGAAACCGGGCGACAGATCGGTCGTTACATAGCCCTTCACGCCCATAACCTGAATCGCGCCGGCAAGTCCTGCAAGACCGCCGGAGATGCAGGCGACCTTCACCAGTGTTTTTCCAAGTGGCACACCAGCAAACCGCGCCGCGCGTGGATTAAGACCGGCGGCCTTGGTTTCAAGGCCAAAGACAGTACGCTTCTGCACATAGGCAATGATGAGTGCGAGCGCGATGGCGATCACGATGCCGATATGTAGGCGCATGCCTGTCATGATTTTCGGCAGCACGGCTGCATCGGGAACTGGTTCTGACTGCGGCCAGCCAAAGGCAAGCGGGTCTTTCATCGGTCCTTCGATCATCATCGAGACGAACAATACGGCGATGAAGTTCAGCAGCAGCGTAGTCACGACTTCATCGACACCGAAATGCAGGCGAAACCCAAGCGGGATCAGCAGAAAGATCATGCCCGCAATCGCGCCAACGATCAGCAAAAGCGGAATGAGCAAGGGGGCTGGAAGCTGCAATTGCGTACCGAACGCGACCACTGCAAGAGCGCCCATATAAAATTGGCCTTCCGCACCGATATTCCAGAGCTTGGATCGGAAAGCGACAGCTGCAGCGAGGCCGGTCAGCATCAAAGGCGTGGCGCGCGTCAATGTTTCAGTGATCGAGAGCTTGTTGCCGAATGCTCCAATGGCGATCTGGCGAAAAGATTCGAACACTGGTGCGCCAGCACAGGCAATCAACAGGCCAGCAAGCACGAAAGCAACCAGAACCGCGATAACCGGAGCGGTTGCCACCAAAGCCACGGGCCGTGTCTCGCGTCGTTCAATACGCATCAGTTGAGCCCCTTTGCTTGATTGAGCATAATCTTATCCGAAAACCGCTTCACACTTTTCGGGATCATGCTTTGCTCCACTCACCGGCCATCATCAGGCCCAGTCTTTGCGCATTGGCTTCTTCCGCATCAATCGGTGGTGAGAGTCGGCCTTTGACGATAGCCTGTACGCGATCGGCAAGTCCGATAATTTCGTCGAGATCTTCCGAGATCAGCAGCACGGCAGCACCCTTGGCGCGGGCTTCCAGAATGCGGGCATGGATGGCTGCGACGGCGCCCTCATCGAGCCCGCGTGTCGGCTGTGCGGCAATGAGGATGCGCGGCGCAGTTTCAAGATTGCGGCCCAAAATGAGCTTCTGCATATTGCCGCCGGAAAGCAGGCGAATGCGACTGTCAGGTGTTCCGCCGCGCACATCGAAATCCTTGATAATGCGGTCGGTAAATTCACGCGCAGCCGTTCGGTTGACCAGAAGCCCACTGGAGAACTGTGGATCACGCACGCGTTCAAGCACGGCATTTTCCCAAAGTGTGAGATCGCCGATTGCGCCTTCCGCATTGCGATCTTCCGGGATGCGGCCCACACCGTCCGCCACAAACTGCCGTGGATCGAACTTTTCGACCGGTTGCCCAAACATCACGAGGGTGCCCTTGGAAGGTTGACTGAGCCCCGAAACCAGACGCCCAAGCGCTGCCTGTCCATTACCGGAAACGCCGATGATGCCAAGTGTTTCGCCAGCGCGCAGGTGAAAATCGAGGTCGGTCAGGCGCGTTGCGCCGTCTTCCAAGACGGTAACAGTTTTAGCTTCAAGCAATGTTTCGCCTGGTGTTGCAGCGGCGCGCAAAGGGCGGGAAACACGGCGACCGACCATCAGTTCGGCCAGTTCTTCCTTGGATGTTTCCGTGGCCTTGCGTTCAGCCACGAGCTTGCCGCCGCGCAGCACCACGACGCGGTCAGCGGCCGACATGACTTCATGCAGCTTGTGCGAAATGAAAATCAGTGACAGGCCCTGACGCGCCATCTCTTTAAGCGTCGCAAACAGACCCTCCGCTTCCTGCGTGGTCAGAACGGCGGTCGGCTCATCGAGGATGAGAATGTCGGCGTCGTTATAAAGCGCCTTGAGAATTTCCACCCGCTGCTGTTCGCCAACCGATAGGTCGCCAAGCCGTGCATCGGGATCGACCTGCAAGCCAAAACGTTTTGCAATCTGGGCGATCTTGGCATGAGCCGCGCCGTGCGACGATTTCAGCTTCCAGAGGTTTTCGGTGCCGGTGATGATGTTTTCAAGCACTGTGAGGTTCGGTGCAAGTGTGAAATGCTGGTGTACCATGCCAACGCCCGCATCGATTGCAGCGCGTGGCTTGCCCTGTGGGATTTCGATACCTTTGACGAAAACGCGGCCTTCATCGGGCACATAATGACCGAAGAGAATGTTCATCAGCGTGGTCTTGCCAGCGCCATTTTCGCCGAGGAAAGCGAGGATTTCGCCGCGTTCAAGCTTTAGCGAAATATCGTCATTGGCGGTTAATGCGCCAAAGCGCTTGGTTATGTTTTGCAGTTCAAGAACTGTTGTGGTCATGTGTTTAACCCCGCAACGGGAAATTTGTGCTGCCAGCGATGATCCTCTTCCATCACCTCGCCAAGGTTCAAGAGAAGATTGTCTGCTCCCATTCGTCCAATCAACTGAATTGCAAGTGGCATACCATCCGCATCCGTTCCAAAAGGCATCGAAAGCGCCGGGAAGCCGGAAATATTAGCCAGTGCCGCATAAGGCGCAAAGGCGTTCATCTTATGCCAATGCGCATCCACATCGTCGTGATCCATTGGATATGAGCCGATTGGCTGCGGCGCACGCGCCAGCATGGGTGTGATGAGCACATCGATATCGTGGAAAATCTGCCAAAGTTGATAGGCGGTCATCACGCCACCATTCATGGCGTCGTAGAGTGCGACAGCGCTCATCTTGCGACCGCGTGAAGCCACCGCACGCGTCAGCCGTTCTAGCTTGTCTTCATCAATCGAAAATGCATCAATTGCCGCTGCCAGATTGGCAGAAATGATCCTGTCGAAGGCGATGGCGCTGGCATCAATAAGTGGTGCGAGCGTTTCCGCGTCGATGTTACGGATCACATGGCCTTGAGCTTCGATGAAACGTGCGGCGTCAGCAACCACTTGTCTGCGTTCAGTCGTCACCGGATATTTGGCAAGATCTCCTGAAATGATGCCGATACGCAATTTTTGAGGCATGGCTCCTGATGTGAGTGCCACATCGGGAATGAAGCTTTCGCAATTTCCGGCCACGAATGGGAACAGCGTTTTTGCATCGCGAATCGAGCGGCAAAGGGCGAACTCGCTTGCGATACCTGCAAGATAATTGCCGAAATGCGGACCCGCAGGCATGGCACCACGACTTGGCTTGAGCCCGATAAGTCCGCATGTGGCGGCCGGAACGCGAATCGAGCCACCTGCATCTGTTGCATGGGCTATCGAAACGATGCCTGCAGCAACGGCTGCTGCTGCACCACCGGAGGAACCGGCAGGGGACAGTGCCTCATCGAAAGGATGACGTGCGACAGGCCCGTCTATTGGCTCGCTTGAAAGCGCCATGCCAAACTCGGGCACTGTGGTCGTTCCGAAGAAATTGAGCCCGGCTTTGCGCAGTCGTACTGCCAGTTCTGAATCAAGCTCCGGCGATACATTCATACAGGCACGTGAGCCGAGACGGATCGGCAAACCGGCGCAAGGTCCGCCCAGATCTTTGAACAGTGATGGCACACCAGCGAAGGAGGCTTTCTCCGGATTGATATCGACGGCGGTCGCATTGCGGCGCCCAAGTTCTGCATCGAGATATGTAATGGCGCCCAGAGGGCGCCATATTTCTGCGGCTTCAATGGCAGCATTCATGGCCTCTTGCGCAGTCAAAACGCCTTTCGCGATCGCATTGGCGAGCGCCGTTGCATCCTGTTGCTTCATGTCGAGTGCCACTTCTGCTGCCCTGAATGTTTATTACTTAGGCTCAGCCGGATTTGGCTCGATCTTGAAAGTGCCAGCTTTGATCTCGGCGCGGCGCGCTTCCATCTTGGCTTCGACTTCTGCAGGAGCTGCGCCCTTGACGTAAACGATATCGTTGCCGCCTTCCTTCATGAGGCTAAACGGGGTGTAATCCTTGCCGGTTGGCGTTCCTGCCTTCACATCAGCAATGGCCGCGTTGAGGATCGGGCGGAAATACCACATCGCATTGGCGAAAACGGTGTCTGGATAACGGGGCGTGTAGTCGATCAGCGAGCCAATTGCCTTAATGCCACGTTCCTTGGCTGCGTCTGCTGTACCGATACGTTCGCCAAACAGAATGTCTGCACCCGCGTCGATCTGGGCGAGACCAGCTTCGCGTGCCTTCGGCGGGTCGAAGAATGTGCCGATGAACGAGGCATTGAACTTCGCATCCGGGCGTGTTTCTTTGACGCCATCCTGGAATGCGTTGATGAGCATGTTGACTTCCGGGATAGGCACAGCGCCAACTGAACCGAATGTGCCCGACTTGCTCATGCCGCCTGCCAGCATGCCAGCGAGGTAGGCTGCTTCAAAATTCCACGTGCCAAACACGCCGAAATTATCGCCCTGTGCCTTTCCGGACGAACCCATGATAAAGGTGGTCTGCGGATAATCGCCTGCAACCTGACGCGCCTCGCGTTCAACGGCATAGGATTCACCGACGATCAGCTTGATGCCTTGTTCGGCATATTCGCGCATCGCGCGGGGATAATCGCTGGCCGAAACGCCTTCCGAGAAAACATACTCGATGACGCCTTCGTCATGAGCCTGCTTGAGCGCTTCGTGAAGACGCGAGTTCCACGCATTTTCGACCGGCGAAGCGTGAATGCCAGCTACTTTGAGCTTCTCGTCTGCAGCAAAAACGCGCGTCGAAATTGCGGTCGCACCGAGAGCCGCAGACATCGCAAGAATGTCGCGGCGAGTGAATTTTGATGTTCTGTTCATGAGAACCCCTCTTGAGTGTTTTCAGCGCGCCGGAAAGTGCAGCCGGTTGCTTCGTTTTGTGTGAGTAGATTGACTGAGCAACGGTTCATATCTTTGCTCAATCTGCCTCGAATTCAAGCGAATTAGCTTGCGGCCTGAAAATTAGGCATGGGTTTTCCGCCGCGACTGTTCCGGTTCTTTTATCCAGCGACATGTCGGATAGGTCGAAACTCTTGATATTGTTAGCCGATGGGCGCGTATTCCGCACCGTCAACCGAAGACGGACGGCCTTCGAGGTTGAGAGTGCTGATCCGTTGTGGGGTCTCGGCGATGATCTTGCCGCGCTTGACCACCGTCAGGCGGTTGGCCTTAAGGCGCAGCGCTTCCAGCGGGTCGCGTGCCTGAAGCACCACGAAATCTGCATTGCAGCCTTTTTCAAGGCCGTAACCTTCGAGGCCAAGCGCCTTCGCCGAATTGTCAGTGAGAGAATTGAAGACCTGCTTCTTGCCTTCAATTGATGTCATCTGCGCCACATGAACGGCCATGTGTCCGACTTCGAGCATGTCACCAGAACCCATTGAATACCAAGGGTCCATAACGCAGTCGTGGCCGAAGGCGACATTCACGCCTGCCGCGATCAGTTCCGGTACACGGGTCATGCCACGACGCTTCGGATAAGTGTCGGCGCGACCCTGCAACGTGATGTTGATCAGCGGGTTCGGAATAGCGTTCATCTGAGCTTCCGCAATCAGCGGAATGAGCTTGGAGACGTAATAATTGTCCATGGAATGCATGGAAGTGAGATGCGAGCCGGATACGCGGCCCTGAAGACCGAAACGCATTGTCTGCGCCGCCAGCGTCTCGACATGGCGTGACATTGGATCGTCGGTCTCATCGCAGTGGATATCAACGGGCAGGCCACGTTCGGCAGCAATGCGGCAGAGTTCTTCAAGTGATGCTGCGCCATCGGCCATGGTACGTTCAAAATGCGGAATACCCCCCACAACATCAAGGCCCATATCGAGTGAACGATTGACCAGATCAACCGCACCCGGCGAGCGGTAATAACCGTCCTGCGGGAAAGCCACGAGCTGGAGGTCGATATAAGGCTTCACCTTTTCGCGCACTTCGATCATCGCGGCGGCAGTGAGCAGACGCGGATCGCTAACATCGACATGGCTGCGGATGGCGAGCAAACCTTGGCTGACCGCCAGATCGCAATAGCGCAAAGCGCGCTCGACCATGGCTTCAACGGTTAGCATGGGCTTCAATTCGCCCCAAAGCGCGATGCCTTCCAGTAGCGTGCCAGAACGATTGAGGCGTGGCAGACCGAGCGACAAGGTCGCGTCCATATGGAAATGCGGATCGACGAAAGGCGGTGTCACCAGACGGTTGGAAGCATCAATTTCCTTGGCTGCCTGATGCTCGCCCTTGGAAGGGACGATATCGGCAATCTTGCCGTCCTTGACGAGAATGTCTTGCTTTTCACGTCCGTCGGGAAGATTGGCGTTTCTCACAATCAATTCGAACATCGGCGGACCTTTCATATTATCGGCAGGGGTGAGCGGCAGGCAGGAAGTGCGGCTCATTTTTCATTGCCTTATACCCAAGTTTGCATGTGTGCAATGCTAACGCGGGCATAAGGGGTCGTCATCCGCAACGTAAAATGCTAGGCCCCCGAAATACCTTTTGCAGGAAAGCCATGTTCACCATCAGCCGCATTGAAACTGTCACGCAGGAGATCAAGAAGAGCCGGTTTCTGGCCATTGCTGCACCCGTGGCGAATGAGCAGGCTGCGAAGGATTTTCTGACTGAGCATTCCGATCTTGCCGCGAACCATAATTGCTGGGCCTGGCGCATCGGGCAGAATTATCGCTTCAGCGATGATGGAGAGCCGAGTGGCACGGCGGGTAAACCCATTCTGCAAGCGATTGATGGGCAACAGCTTGATAATATTGCTGTGGTCGTAACGCGTTGGTTCGGGGGCATACTGCTGGGCAGCGGCGGTTTGATGCGGGCTTATGGCGGTACGGCTGCGATGTGCCTGCGGCAAGCCGAGAAAACTGAAGTGATCCCGGTGATAGGCTTCGCGCTGGCTTGTGATTTTTCAGATCACGCACTCCTCAAGGCTCGCCTGACCGCAGTCGAGCATGTCACGATTGCGAACGAAAATTTCACAGGAACCGGTGTGGAAATGACGGGCGCCATGCCGCTCGTTGTTCACGGGGAACTGGCCCAGCTCGTCACCGATCTCACGCGTGGCAAGACGGTCATCAAGTTTGATGATGAGAGCATTTGAGCCAAAAGAGTGAACCGCTCTACAGCGGCAGCTGCGACTTTCGCAGAGCTTCCGCCGAGTAATGCTTGCGCTTGTCCTCATACATCAGAAGATCGGCGCGCTTGGCGACTGTTTCCAGTTTTTCGCCGGGCATGCTGGTGGCAGATCCCATCGAGAGTTCGATTTTCAGCTGTGAATAATACTGATTGTTGATATCGACCAGCCGACGAATATCTTCCATGACGGCCTCTGCACCGCGTTCATCGACATAGGGCAGCACGACTGCAAACTCGTCGCCGCCAATACGGGCCGCGTGGCCTGGCAGCTTGACGGCCTCATTCAGCACTTCACCGATGCGGCGCAACAAGCCGTCGCCACTCGCATGTCCAAGTTGGTCATTGGCCGCTTTCAAGCCATTGAGATCGATGATGATGATTGAGACAAGTGCGTGTCCCTTGCGCTCAAGACGGTTCAATTCATCAACATAGAAGGCACGATTATGCAGCTTGGTCAGCACATCATGCTTGCCAAGATATTCAAGATAGGCTTCGGCTTTCTTGCGTGCCGTAATGTCAGCAAGTGCGACCTGAACAAGCGACCAGTCTTCTTCATGGCCCGGTAGGACTGAAAATTGTAGAAGCAAATGCCGTTCGGTTCCGTCGAGTGCATAATTGACAACTTCACGGCGCTGAAACAGCACGCCATTCCAGAGATCAATCAGTTGCTCACGGAAATTGGTTTCCATATCGGCTTTGAAAACATTCGGCAGGTTTTGCAGAAGTGTCTTTTTGTCCGGTGCAAGAAACAGTTCGAGCGTTTCCCGATTTATATCCAAAACACGGATTTCGCTCATGCATTGGCGGACGAATTCCGGATGCACATCGGTGAAAACACGGAAATCAACAATGCCGCGCTCGCGGATATCGTTCATCAGCTGTTTGATACGGCTGAAGTCTTCCACCCAAAGCGAGACAGGCGAATGCTCAAACAGGCCTTCTGCGTGCTGCTTGTGCTTGTTTTGCTGGCGTCGCGCCTCTTCACGCGCTGTCACGTCTTCGATGGACAAGAGAACGCGATCCCAGCTTTCCTCATGGCCCGGTAAAACCACGCCTTTGAGCTGGATGTCGAGACGCTTGCCGCCTAGCGAATAATTTACCGTATCGCTCATGAACGCGTTGCCGCCGTTCCAGAGCTGAACCATTTCATCAATATGCGGATCGAGCATGTCGTCGCGGAACACGCGTTCCAGGTTTTCAATCAGATGATTGATGTCTCGCGCCTCATACAGAGACAGGGTCTTGCGATTGACTTTGATGACACGGATCAGGCTCGTGCAGATGCGCAAGCGGCTAGTGTCTTCTTTCAGAAAGGACTTAAGGTCCGTAACGCCGAGTGCACGCCATTGTTCGAACTGCGCGCGCAATCCGCTATAGTCCTCAAGCCACAGGGAAATTGGTGCCAGTTCGAAGACATTGGAACCGTCATTCAAGGCAGATTCAATATTCATGGTCGGCTCTAAACCTGAGGCGTTCCTGCTGTAAGCGCAGATCAAGCTGGAAAATAATCAACGCCTTATATTACGCGATGAAAAGATAGACCAGCGATTATGTAGGATGGCGCGTTTATTAACCAAAACTCGTAGCGATTGCTTAAAGGGCAGTTTGGTAGAGACAAGCCCATCAATAACAATTATCGATTGTAGAGAAGACTAATCATTGTTCATTTGTACTTTCGTCTTTTGTGTTGCCAAGGGGGCTTGGTCGACGAGAGTTGCCGGGGCGGGTTTGAGGGTAATGACGAAAAATGGATGAGCGGCTAAAGAGCCAGGAACTGCCTTTGGCGGTGGATCTCGACGGGACGCTCGTCGCTACAGATTTGCTTTGGGAGAGCGCTTTCGTTCTTCTGAAGAAGAACCCGCTTTATCTTTTTCTGATGCCGATCTGGCTCTTGTCCGGCAAGGCCCATCTCAAGCAGCAAATTGCGCGCCGCATCGTTATTGATGCTTCATTGTTGCCGTATCGTCAGGAGTTTCTTGATTATCTTCGTCAGGAACATGCCAACGGGCGCAGACTGGTTCTGGCGACCGCAGCAGCAGAGCCACTGGCGCAAGCGGTTGCTTCGGAGCTCGGTATTTTTGAGGCTGTTTTGACCACGACAGGCAAAAACAATCTTTCTTCGCATCGCAAAGCGCAGGCTCTTACAGAACATTATGGCCCGAAAGGTTTTGACTATGCGGGTAACGACCGCGCCGATATAGCCGTCTTCGAAGCTGCACGGGACGTGATTGTCGTTGCCCCGGATCGCGCAGCTGCGCATTTTCAGAAAGCCAATGGTAGTCGGCTTTTTGAGAAAAGGGCAGCGGGCATCAAGCCGTATTTGAAAATGCTGCGAGTTCATCAATGGCTCAAAAACCTTCTGGTTTTTGTTCCCGCAATCCTCGCTCACACCATCTTCTTTCCCGAGGTGTTTCTGGCTTCTATCCTCGCGTTTATTGCGTTTTCTGCGGCTGCCTCGGCGATCTATATTCTTAATGATATCATTGATCTGCCGCTTGATCGCCAGCATGCCAGAAAGCATTCGCGCCCCTTCGCAAGTGGTGCATTAAGCATTCCATTCGGGCTCAAGGTGTCAGCGCTGCTTTTGTTGATCGCAGCTGCAACCTGCTTTTTCCTGCCGCCGATTTTTGCGCTGGTTATCGGTCTCTACCTGGTTGCCACGACGGCCTATTCACTGGTGCTGAAGCGGGCATTGCTGGTTGACGTCATCTGTCTTGCAGCACTTTATACTTTGCGGCTGTTGGGCGGAACTGCAGCGACCGAAATTCCACAGTCGTTCTGGCTGACGGCGTTTGCAATGTTCTTCTTCCTGTCGCTGGCGCTGGTGAAACGTTATGTCGAATTGCAGCATTCGACAGTTACAGAAAAAGACCGTATCGCTGGTCGCGGTTATCGTCCCGAAGATAGAGACATTGTTGGCCAAAGTGGCGTCGCTTCCGGCTTTACGGCTGTGGTGGTTCTGGCGCTTTACATCAACAGTGCTGCGGTTCAGGAGCTCTACACCTATCCATGGCTGATCTGGCCGCTGGTGCCCATCGTTCTTTACATCATCATCCGCGTATGGATCTTGGCGCATCGCAAGGAAATGGATGACGATCCTGTCGTGTTTCTCGCCAATGACTGGCGCAGTCAGGTAGTGATAGCCATTGGTGCAGTCTTGCTATTCGTATCCGGGATGCGATGATGGACCAATCGTTTGACAGTTTTGGACGCATAGATCGTCACAGGCGAAACGCCATTGCGTTCGATGATGTGTTTTCCAACCTGGAAGGCCCGGAAAGTCTGCTCGCTTTTGGCAATGGCCGTTCTTATGGCGATAGCTGCCATAATGACGCAGGATTGCTTGTATCGATGCGGACCCACGCTAGGATAATAAGCTTCGATGTCCATACCGGCATTCTTGAAGCTGAATCCGGTGTGTTGTTGAGTGAAATTATCGAGGCAGTTGCTAAACAGGGTTATTTTCTGCCCGTAACCCCAGGCACGCGTTTTGTGACACTGGGCGGCGCGATTGCCAATGATGTGCATGGCAAGAACCATCATTTACGCGGCACTTTCGGTAGCCATGTGGAGAGCCTGGAGCTCCTGCGCTCTGATGGTGTGCATTACATCTGTTCGAGCGCCGAAAATGCCGAACTCTTTTCAGCAACAATTGGTGGCATGGGCCTGACCGGGCTGATCCTCAACGCCCGTATCCGTCTGATGCCGGTTGGCTCTCTCGATGTCGAGGAACGCATTACGCCGTTCCAAAACCTGTCCGAGTATTTCGCGATTGCGGAAGATTGCGACCGCCACAATGAATATGCGGTTGCCTGGGTGGATCAATTGGCGAGTGGTCGATCTGAAGGGCGTGGCGTGCTGTTGATTGGTAATCATGCGATCAACGGTAATCGTGCGGGGCAGAGCGGTGAGGCCAAATTTGGCGTGCCATTCGACTTACCGTTTTCAATGCTGAACGGGCCGAGCCTGACTGCGTTCAATAATCTTTATTACCATGCCAAACGCCGCAAACAGGCGCCACATCTGGTCAGCTTTGCGAGTTTCTTTTATCCGCTCGACGGGGTTAGGAACTGGAATAGGCTTTATGGCCCTGCAGGGCTGTACCAGCATCAGAGCGTGATACCGTTTGACCATGCTCAACATGTTATTCCAGCCATGCTGGCTGCAAGTCGCGCGGCAGGTCAGGCGTCTTTCCTGACGGTGTTGAAACGGTTTGGCGATCTGCGTTCGCCGGGGCTCCTGTCGTTCCCGAAACCGGGCTATACTCTGACGATGGATTTCCCCAATCGAGGGCAGAAGACGCTTGCACTGCTTGGGCAGCTCGACAGCATGACGATTGAAGCAGGTGGGCGCGTCAATCCCTACAAGGACCAGCGCATGAGTTCTGAAACACTTAAGGCGGGCTTTCCAGAGTGGCAGCAGCTTGAAGACATGCGCGATGCGCGGTTCTGCTCCGATTTCTGGCGGCGTACCGCATTAAAAAATTAAACCACGGGACAGGCGATGAAATATATCCCATTCATTCTCTTTACAGTCATGACCAACGCGGCAGCACAGCTGCTGCTCAAATATGGCATGATGTCATTTAGTAATGCCAGCTATACTGCGGATACGCTGATTTATAGGATATTTCAAATTGTCTTTAATCCGTGGGTTTTCGCTGGTCTGACCATGTTTGTGATTTCCATGGCATCACATATGTATGTGCTCTCAAAAGTCGATCTGTCTTTTGCCTATCCTTTTTTGAGCCTTGCCTATGTTGCCGTGGCAGTTTTCGCGTGGCTTTTGTTCAAGGAAGAACTGGGCGTCTACAAAATCGCGGGCATCGCTTTCATTTGCATCGGAACAGTGCTGATCGCACAGAGCGGTAAGACGCCGAATGCCGAACACAATGCGGCCGTTCACGACCGCTCACCAGTTTAGAGCGCGTTTCGATCTGATACGATCAGATCGGCGTTCTAGCTATTTGCTTTAACGCGCATCCTATCCGAAAGCCGGTTCACTCTTTTCGGGATGCGCTCTAATTTTAAAGTCGGGGCAGGATTATGAGACATATTATTTTTGGTGGCGATGGCTTTGTGGGGCGCTATCTAGCTCCAATGCTTTTCGCCGATGGACATGAAGTCATTGTCGCGGATATCGTGAAAAGCGATCTCGCGCATTATAACGATGTGACATTTGTCCATACCGATGTGACTGACCCGGAGGCGATCCGCAAACTTGGCATTCGCGCCGATGACATGGTCTATAATCTGTCTGCCAAGATGCTGTCACCCCTTCAGGTGCGTGCCAAGCGTCACGATTTCTTCTTCCCGGTCAACTATTACGGTACGGAAAACATTATCAAGGCGATGGACGAAGCGGGCGCAAAACGTCTCGTGCATTTCACGACAGATATGGTCTATGGCCACACCTATGTCTGGCCGCAGAAAGAAGATCATCCCTGCAATCCGCTTGGTGAATATGGTTTGTCGAAATTCAAGACCGAGGAGCTGGCCGCTGAGTGGCGCACGCGCGGCATGAATATTTCGCTGTTCCGTCCACGTCTCATTATCGGACCGGGACGCCTTGGCATTCTCGAAAAGCTGTTCAAGCTCATCGATAATAATCTGCCGGTTCCGATGATCGGCTCGGGCAAGAACCCTTATCAGTTTATTTCGGTGTTTGACTGCGCGTCGGCGGCTTATGCTGCCTATAAGGCGGGCGTTCCAAATGAGGTTTATAATCTCGGCTCGCTCAATCCGCCGCCGGTGCGTAAACTGCTCGGTGATCTGGTCAAGCATGCAGGATCAAAATCCATTCTGGTGCCGACCCCCGCATGGGCCGTGAAGCGCACGTTGGACTTCCTCGATTGGCTCAACAAGCCATTGATGGACCCGGAGCAATATCTGATTGCCGATGAAATGTGCGTTCTCGATGTTTCAAAAGGCGAACGGGAATTGGGCTGGATACCGCAATATCGTGATGAGGACATGCTGATCGCAGCCTATAGCGAATATCGCAAGAAACTTGCCGATGCATCGAAGGCGGCGTGAGGACCAAACCATGACAAAGACAGTTACGACACATGACACGGTTGCTGTTGCCAACCACACGCCCAAGCCCAAGCTTCTGACTGTAGAAGATGCCAAGGCGCTCGATCTGCCGCGCATGACCGAGCTTTTCACCGGACATCTTAACCCGGGACAGTTGCATTTCATGAAGCTGCTCGGATTTCACAAGGTGAAAATCGAACGTGCCGAAGGCATGTATTACTTTGATCAGAACGGTCGCAAGATACTTGATTTCTTCGGTGGCTTTGGCTCGCTTGCTCTTGGGCATAATCACCCGCGCATTCTCGAAGCGCGCCGCAAGTTTCAGGAAGAAATGCGGCACGAAATTGCCATCGCCTTCATGTCGCAATATGCGGCCGCATTGGCTTATGACATTGCGGCCTGTTCGCCAGGCGATCTTGATATGGTCTTCTTAGGCTCGTCCGGTTCGGAAGCCATGGAAGCTGCGATCAAGGTTGCAGAACGTGCCGCAGGCCCTAAGAAGCCGAAGATTGTCTATGCTGAAAACTCTTTCCACGGAAAGACCAAGGGCGTGCTGTCGATCACCGATGGTGGGCTTTACCGCGGTGAGTTCAAGCTGGTCGATAATACGGTTCGCGTACCGTTCGGCGATATTGATGCCATTGAAAGCGCGTTCCGTTCTGATCCGGAAATTGGCGTTATTGTGCTAGAAACCGTTCAGGGCGGCGGCGGAATCATTCAGGCCGATGCTGCCTTCTGGCAGAAGTTGCGTCAGCTTTGCGATCAGTATGGCGTGATCTGGGTGGCGGACGAAGTGCAGTGCGGTTTTGGCCGTACAGGCAAGTTCTATGCCTTTGAGCATTACGGCGTCATTCCCGATGTGACTGCCCTTGCCAAGTCGCTGGGAGGCGGCAAGACAGCGATGGCCGCGATGATTGCCAAGCGCGACGTCTATATGAAAGCTTACGGAACGCCGAAAACGGCGATGATCCATGCCATGGCGACCTTCGGTGGCATCGGTGAAGCCTGCATTACCTCGATTGAAACGATCAATGTGCTTTACGATGAGCATCTGATCGATAACTCGGCAGAAAACGGCGACTATCTGCTTGATCGTTTGAAAGAGCTGCACGGACGATATCCGACGCTTATCAAGGATGTCCGGGGCAAGGGCATGATGGTGGGACTTGAGTTCCATGACTTCTCGAAGGCCATGCCAATGGTACTTCGCCCTGTGCTCGCCATGCTCGACGACAAGTTGAAAGGCTCGCTACCTGGCTTTATCGGTAGCCATCTCTTGCGGGACCATGGCGTGCTGGTGGCTTTCACCGAGTATAATCGCAACGTGATCCGCCTTGAGCCGCCACTTATTTGCGGTCGCGCGCATGTTGATGAGTTCATCGCAGCGCTTGATGAGATTCTAGGGCGCGGTATCGTCGGTATCGTCAAGGGTTTCGTGAAAGCGCAAATCAAGTAAAAAGAAAGGCCGGGTGGGTTCATCCGGCCTTTCGCTTTTCTTGCTCTATTTTTGCAAAATTCTGGGACGCAACAATAAGTCCCAGCATGCATCAAGTGGCACGACTTGGCGATCTTTGAGCGCGTCAGCGTAAATTTCCTGCAGGGCCAGACGGGTTGTTGTCATCGGACATTTGGGTTTTAGAACGCCGTCGGTTGCTTCAACCGCCGCTCTGGTTTCAGGCGTCATCGCGGGAACCGTGCGGAATGGATCAGCGCCGATCTGGATTTTCCGCGTGGCATCGCGGTTTAACAGCCACGGAAATGGATCGGTGAAGTCGAGTGTCATCAGCGTTTTGATATAAACGCCGGTCTTGCTCTCGAATTCTTTGAAGGCTTTGACTGCCTCATCGGCGGAGATGATCCAGTACATCTGATAATCGAGCTCTGAATAAAGCCGCCAGCTTGGCAGTTGTCCTTGCGTCGCCAATGCTTCGTAAGGTGCGGAATAATCGGCATAATGCACGGGTAGCAATTTCGCACGATCCATGATGTCCGGTCTGGCGGACACCTGGCGCATGTTTTTAAGCTCCGTCACAGGTGGTTGGACATAGGTGGGTGCCACCGCAATTGCGCGCAAAGTCTTGTGTGTGACCTTGCTAAAGGTCGGGATAACGCAGAAGGCTGCCAGCACCAGAAACGCAATCTTAGCCTTGCCTTCAACATTTTTGACACGGTGGTAGATCATCAACAAAACCGGCCAGATGAAGATGAATTCCTGACTGCCAGTGTTTTGGGTTTCGAGAATGATGCCGCCGAGCAAAATGACTGCGAGCCATACGGAGTTGCGGTCAAAAAAATGAACAGAGGCCGAGCCGCGTGTCATTTCAATCCAGAAAAGCGCCAGAACAAGAATTGCGGTTGGCAGAATGACGTCCAGCTTACCCGATACGACCGTCAAAAATCGCGGCAGCAGCGCTCCTTCATTCAAAGCCAGAAGCTGCTCGATATCGGCAAGATAGGCCGAGATCATGTGGCCGTTTAGTTCGAGCGCAGCCAACCCGATCAGTGTTATGGCGGCAGCAATCAGAACTGTTTTCATGGACAAGCGTCCTGCAAGCAGTGCCGTCAGTCCGAATAGACCGCCAACCAGAAAGCCGGTGATCTTTGTGAGAAACAAAGCAAGCATTGCAACGGCGCAAAAGACTGCGAGCTTGCGGCCGTCGGCAATGAACATCAGACCGCATGTCAGTACATAAAGCAGTAGAGACACTTGCCGGTTATAGATGCCGAAGCCGTCGAGACCGGGATAGGACGTATAGGTTTGCACATTGGCAGGGAATATGGCGAAGGCCAGAAAAGGAATGAGAAGCGCAAAGGCGATGACGCGGTTTCTGCTTCCGACCTCGGCAAGAACCACTGCCATGAGAGGGGCCGCCACGGCAAGTGTGGACCACTGCACGAGCAACAGGGATTGCGCTTGTGGAAATAGCTTCATGCCCCAGGAGAACAGGTAATATCCCAGCGGGCCTACCGGAGTGAAAAAATCAACCGAAGGAATCTGCCCTGTGTTGATGCGTTGCGCTGCGTCGAGATAGAGATACGTATCCCAATACATAGGACCAATTGGGACTGTCAGCGGAATGCTCAACAGGCCAATCAACGCGACAAGTACAAGCAACATCCAGAAGACTGGACCGCCGACAAAGCGGGTTCTTCTGTTCTCTATATCAGGCGCTGACGAGACTGAAACTTTCAAATTCTGCCCCCGCTCCTTTGAAATGGCTCTGTGTTATACCCTTTATAACGCGGATATGTTTAAAAACTCCGAAACACGCCTTGCGCTCACAATTTACGGCAATATGGTGCCGCAATCTTTTTAAATCGGAGTTGAATGTTGCAGAGCGTCGATGTTTTGGTGATAGGCGCTGGCGCTGCTGGCATGATGTGTGCGATTGAGGCCGCAAAGCGCGGCCGTTCGGTGGTGGTGCTGGATCACGCGAGAAAGCCCGGTGACAAGATCCGTATTTCTGGCGGCGGTCGCTGCAATTTCACCAATATCCATGCGAGCCCCAAGAACTTCCTGTCGCAAAATCCGCATTTCTGCATCTCGGCATTAAGTCGTTATACGCAGCGTGATTTCATCAAGCTCGTAGACAAGCACCGTATCGCTTATCACGAGAAGACACTTGGCCAATTGTTTTGCGATGGATCGGCCACGCAGATTATCGATATGCTGCTTGATGAAATGCACCGTTACGGCGCACGCTTATTGCTCGAAACTTCTGTCGAAAGCGTTGAGAAAACCGAAAGAGGTTTTGTTGTCCGGCATTCCGGCGGTACGGTTTCAGCGAAGTCGCTGGTCATTGCCACTGGCGGAAAATCCATTCCGAAGATGGGGGCGACGGGTTTTGGCTATGACGTTGCCACGCGTTTCGGCCTACGTATTGTCGAAACACGCCCCGGGTTGGTACCGCTGACTTTCGAGCCGAATTTGCTCGAGCGTTTGAAGCCGCTTGCGGGTGTTGCCGTCGATGCTGTCGTTTCATGCAAGAAGACGAAATTTGCCGAGGCGATGCTGTTCACGCATCGAGGCATCAGTGGTCCCTCTATTCTGCAGATTTCATCTTACTGGCGTGAAGGCGACGAAATTGTCATTTCGATGCTGCCCAAGACAGATCTGTTTGAAGCTCTCAAAGAGCAGCGATCTAAAAACGGCAAGCAGGCACTGCAAACGGCTCTGTCGTTCTTTATTCCTAAGAAACTCGCCCAGCTTATCGCTGCAGATTTTCCCGCGACTAATCTTGCCGATCTGTCGGACGCCGTATTGCGGCGTGCTGCAGCTGCGGTCAACGACTGGCACGTGAAGCCAGCCGGTTCGGAAGGTTATCGGACGGCTGAAGTCACCTTGGGCGGAGTTGATACGCGCGATCTCGATTCCAAAAACATGGAAGCAAAGAACGTACCGGGCCTTTATTTCATCGGCGAAGTGGTTGATGTCACTGGCTGGCTTGGCGGCTATAATTTCCAGTGGGCTTGGTCGTCCGGTTGGTGTGCGGGGCAGGTAGCTTAAGGTTTAACCAGACTGTCGGCGAGCTTCGGCGGATATTCGAGTTCGATTTCATTCTCGCCGTAGATGAAACTGCCGAGGCCGGGGCCTGTGATTATTGGGCGGACACGATACTTGCCGGGCATAAGGTTCGCCGGGAAGAATAAAGGATAGGCGTCCTGCCCGTCATTATCGTGATAAATCACAAATTGTCCGTCGCGCTTCTCAATCGGATTGTCGTCGAGCATATGGCTTTCGCCGGGCGTGAGCGTCGTATCGGAGATATCGTAGAGCTTATGAGCTAGTCGCGTGCCGTTATCTCCGTTGAAGAGAAGAAAAAGCTCAGCATTCGACAATTGGATTTCCGTATCGCTGGTGTTCTTCATCGTCAGCGTGAAGAGGTTGCGATAATAATCGGGGTTTTCCGTTGTATCTTTGTAGTCGGAAAGGCCGAGGGAAGCCGTTTGCGGTTTGGTTCCGTCAGCATCATAATGGGCGACGAGGTCATAGGCTTCTTTAAGCAATACCCAGCCGCCGGGCAGGTTGTCGCTGCCTTCGCGGGCGAATTTCATGAAGTCGCCACTGAAAGCAAGGATACGAACGCTTTCGCCTTTGACAAGATGGCTAGGCGTTCTGCTTTGCAGATCAGCTGCACTATATATTTCGAGCGTAGTTACTGGGACTTTCCAGCTATTCTCTGCTTCATCGCTGGCAATGACTGTCTCCAGATTGATGTTGCCCTGCCGGTCATACGAGACCATGCGGGCGGGGCGGTCGAGATAGGGCCAATGCCAGATTTCTTCCTTCGGGCGCGATTGTTCCAGCAAATTTGCACCGCCGTTGGGGTCTATCCGCACAACATCGATGCGCGCATCTTCGCCCTCAAAACTACAGCTGCTTTTGATCGCTTCCCTGCTTTTGATTAACTCAATATTCCATAGAGCGCCGCAGTTAAGCCGCTCGCTGAAATCTTCCGTAAAATTGAGCGCCGCATAAGATTTTGTTGTTGGCTTATAGAGAAAAAGACCAAACCCAATATCGGGACTCTCGCTTGTAATTGCGCCAAGCGCCACATCGGGAAATCCATCGAAATTGAAATCTGCAACTGTGAAGCTTGGTTCACCGTCGAAATTTGCGGCCCATTCGGCATCAATCATCGTGAGTTCCGACCCATCGGGCTGAACAATGACGTAACCATTCTCGGTTTTAGCAATTTGCGCTGCGACACCCGCCTCCGGCGTCAGTCGCGGCAATGCCTCCGCAGCGAAAGACGCGGTTATTGGCCCAACAGTGAAACAAACAAGGGCAAGTCCAAACAGAGAAGGGCGGGAAAGCTGTGTCATCTTGAACGCATTTTTATCAAAGGATTAAGCCTGTTTACATGATCCCGCCATAAAGTGGGAGTGACAGCTTTCATTATCTGCATGCTGATTCAAATGTTTAAGTGTGTCGTCCGGTCGCGCTTGTTGGAAGCTGCTTGTTCCCTTGGCGCGATTCGCGTATCGCCTAGAAGAACGGATGAGGATGGAGGTCGTCCGAATGCCGCAAAGAAATTCCCCCCTAGCGCCGTTTCAGTATGGAACTTTTCGCGCCTTATGGTCTGCAACGCTATTTTCAAACCTGGGCGGTCTTGTGCAGACTGTCGGTGCGGGCTGGATGATGGCCACCATTGCGCGTTCGGATGATATGGTCGCGCTGGTTCAGGCCTCCACTACTTTGCCGGTAATGATCTTCTCGGTTGCGGCAGGCGCGCTTGCGGATAACTTCGACCGCCGCCGCATCATGCTCACCGCCCAGATTCTCCTGCTCGTTATCTCGGTTGCGCTTGCAGCTTTCGCCTATCTGGGCATGCTGACACCATGGATGTTGCTCGGCTTCACCTTTCTCATCGGTTGTGGTGGTGCTTTGCATAATCCGTCATGGCAGGCATCGATGGGCGACATTGTTCCCAGAACAGATTTGCCTGCAGCCGTTGCTCTTAATTCCATGAGTTTCAATCTGATGCGCAGCATCGGTCCGGCAATTGGTGGCGCTATTGTTGCGGCAGCGGGTGCCGCGTTTGCTTTCATCTTCAATGCCTTCAGTTACTGCGCGCTTATTCTAGCGCTTTGGCGCTGGCAACCTCAGACGACGAAATCCACGTTGCCGCGCGAAGCATTAGGGCCTGCAATGGTCGCCGGGCTGCGCTATGTGGCTATGTCGCCAAATCTTCTAAAAGTCATGTTTCGCGGCTTTCTGTTCGGTCTGTCTGCGATTGTCATTCTTGCACTGTTGCCGCTTGTGGCACGTGACCTCGTTAAAGGCACAGCGCTGACATATGGCATCATGCTCGGTTTTTTCGGGATTGGTGCGATCGGTGGCGCTCTTTCAAGCGCCCGACTGCGCGAACTTCTCGGCAATGAGTGGTTGGTGCGGGGCGCTTTTGTCGCTTTTGCGCTCAGCTGTCTTTTGCTCTCGGTGAGCCGCAGCATCTGGATGAGCTGCATTTTCCTGCTGCCTGCAGGATTGTCATGGGTTCTCGCGCTTTCCCTGTTTAACGTGACTGTGCAGCTTTCAACCCCGCGATGGGTGGTTGGCCGTGCGTTGGCACTCTACCAGACGGCCACGTTCGGTGGCATGGCGGCGGGCAGTTGGCTGTGGGGTTCGGTTGCCGATGAATTCGGCGTTCCGGGAGCTTTGTTGGCAGCAGCCGGCGTTTTGCTCTTCGGTGCGCTTGTCGGGTTTTTGCTGCCGCAGCCGGAATTTGAATCGCTTAATCTCGATCCACTCAATCGCTTCAGCGAACCGCAGTTGCGCTTAGACTTACGGTCGCGCAGTGGCCCGATCATGATCATGGTCGATTATAAAATCGCTCAGGAAGATGTGCAGGCGTTTCTTGGGGCAATGGCGTTGCGGCGACGCATTCGCATTCGCGATGGCGCACGACAATGGGCCTTGCTGCGCGATCTCGAAAATCCGGAAACATGGACGGAAAGTTATCACGTTCCGACATGGGTGGAATATGTGCGCCACAATCAGCGGCGGACGCAATCTGACGCGGAAGTGTCAGAAAGGCTGCTTGCTCTGCACAAGGGGACAACGCCCCCTCTGGTCCATCGCATGATCGAGCGGCAGACTGTGTCTATCCATGATGACATGCCGCTAAAGGCACATCTCGATTTGACGTGATGCGGGCATACCAAGGCGCTAAGATATAGACACATCGTGTCTTGCAAATATTCATTCTCTACAAAGGCTTAACCAACATCAAATGAGTTGCACGCATCGGATGTTGGTATCAGTTTCAGGCCGTTGAAAACTCGGTCTTTGCAATCTGGTTGCGACCGCTCTTTTTGCTCGTGTAAAGCTGATGGTCGGCGTGCTGCAGCCAAAGTGATCCGCCCATATCGGGATGGGTGCGCGCAGATGCGATCCCCATGCTGACGGTTACGTTCGTGCTGACTTCCGAGCCGGGATGCGGAATATTTAGCGACTGGATCTGAAACTGGATTTCATGTGCTGTGGCTAAAGCGGTTTCGGGGTCCGCACCGGGCAGAACACAGGCAAATTCTTCGCCGCCATAGCGCGCCGTCATACCCGAAACCTTATGCACAGCACGGTTCAGAGCGGCCGCAACCATGGCAATGCATCGATCGCCTTCAGGATGACCATAGGTGTCATTGAAGAGCTTGAAGAAATCGATATCGAGCATGATGACCGAAAGCCATGCGCCCGCAGGCGCAAGACGCGAGATTTCTCCTGCAAGAATGACTTCCAGCTGACGGCGGTTGCTAAGACCCGTCAAAGCATCGGTAACAGCCATCTGGGCCAGCTGGTCGCGTAGACGCTTGAGCTCGATATGATTGGACACGCGCGCGCGCAACACGACCGGATTGATCGGTTTTGTTACATAATCGATGGCACCCAGCGAAAGGCCGCGAACCTCTGCTTCCTGATCATCAAGACCTGTCGTGAAGATAACCGGCACGTCAGCCAGCAGGCGATCATTCTTCAGGCGGATGCAGACTTCATAGCCATCGACACCCGGCATCATGACATCCAACAAAATCAGATCGGGTAAAACTGAGCGCGCAACTTCCAGCGCCTGTTCACCAGATGTGGCAAAGCAGATTTCATAATGGTCTTCCAGCACCGCGTTCATGATCTCGATGTTTGAAACTTCGTCATCGACGATCAGGACGGTTGCACGATCAGGCATTTAATTTACTCCGGTAGTGTTTAGATCGCCGCTTGTTTTTTATGATCTGGGGCGAATTCTAGAACGTCGATCCGATTCAATCAGATCGACGTTCTAACTCTTTATTTTAACGCTCATCTTGCCCGAAAACTGCTTCGAACTTTTGCTGGAACTGTTTCAGTTTGCTGGAGGAAGTTCTTCGGCAAAGGCTTCGTCCAGACTACGCAGGGCCTGCTCATAATCGAGCTTGTCCAGCGCAGCTTTTGCCGTGCGTAAAGCTTCCGCTTTGTTGCCTTGCTCGGCGTTTGAGCCGAGCATTTGGAGCAACGCATCGAAACTGCTGCGCGCGCGCATGCTCCGGCGCGTGAGGTGGTCGCGCAGCATCGTCACTGCGGATGCAATATCTGCGGTCTGAGCGCTCGTATTTGTCTGCTGTTGCGGCGCGGTCACCTTGTCCTTCAGGCTGGCTGCAGCCTTCAAGGCGGGCTTCATGGCGGAGTTGAGCGCCGAAAGCGTTGGCTCCAGACCGACCAGCTGTTCATTGGCTATTGCCAGTTCCACCTCAGCAGAAATACGCGCAATTTCTGGTAATTCCAGAGATGCTGCAACACCTTTGAGCGTATGGGCAAGGCGTCGTGCTCCAGTCAGGTCACCCTTGGCAATCTGATCCATCAGGGATTCGATGACATTCGCAAAATCATCATGGAAACTTATGATGAGGCGACGCAGAAGAGCCCGTTTTCCGTTCACCCGCACGAGTGCTCGTGTGAGGTCGAATGGCGGAAGGCGGTCAGGAAGATCGGTCTGAGTGACCTCGATCTGGCTGTCCTGCGGTTGGGCGACGGTAAGATCCACCCGGCGTGGCTTCATCCAGCGCTCAAGTGTTCCGATAAGCACGCTTGGATCGATTGGTTTGGCCACATGATCGTTCATGCCAGCTTCGGCACATCTGCGGCGCTCTTCTTCATAAGCATGTGCGGTCAGAGCGATGATTGGCAGGGCATCAGGGCTCCAGTCGCGACGAATATGACGCGTGGCTTCCAGGCCGTCCATTTCGGGCATTTGAACGTCCATCAGCACGGCTGAATAGAGCGAACCAGATCGCGCAACGCTTTCGCAGGCAATACGCCCGTTCTCGGCGGTATCAACATCAAGGCCTGCATCACAAAGGAGTTGATAAGCGATTTCGCGATTGATCGCATTGTCTTCAACGAGCAAAACATGCGCGCCACGCAGCGGCTCTGCAATCAATTCTGAATCCCGTGCAGCTTCCTTGGCATCTTTCGATAGCGGGAAAAGCATATTCAGCGTTTGCAGTATCTGCTGAGCTTCGATTGGCTTTGGCAGATAGGCTGCGATACCGGCGCGCGAAGCTTTTTCCTTGAACTCATCACTACCATAGGCAGTTATCAGAACGATTTCGGGCAGTTTGGCGAGCTTTGCATTGGCATACAGGCTACCCACTGTTTCCATGCCATCCATACCGGGCATTTTCCAGTCGAGCAGCAACAGATCATAGGGCTGGCCGCGCTGGAATGCTGTTTCCAGTGCGCCAATAACCTCGGTACCTGATGCGACCAGATCGACCTGGATCGACCAGTCCGCGAATATGCTCTGTAAAATTTCGCGAGAAGCCGGATTGTCGTCCGCTACAAGTATCCGAAGCTTCTGGATATGCGCTTGTGGCTTTTCGACAATGGAATGCGCGCGATCCACATTACCCAGAGTGGTTGTGACGGTGAAGACGCTGCCCTTGCCGGGGGTGCTGAGTACGGTGATGTCACCGCCCATCTGCTCGGCAATTTGCTTGCTGATGACCAGTCCAAGTCCGGTGCCGCCAAAGCGGCGTGTGGTGGAGCTATCGGCCTGCGAGAAAGAGCTGAACAGCTTGGATTGTTGGTCAGGTGTCATGCCAATGCCGGTATCTGCAACGGCAATCTGCAGGCTGTAATCGCCACTATCCGTCGGCTTGCCGCTTACGCGCAGAGTAACGGAACCATTCTCGCTGAACTTGATGGCATTGCTCATCAAGTTGAGGAGCACTTGCCCAAGGCGCATTTCATCGCCGACAAGGCGTTCCGGTACGCCCTGATCAATATGCAGGCTCACTGCCACGTTCTTGGTGCGGGCATCGGCACTTGTAATCTGCAATTTGCGATCAAAGAGGGCACGCAATTCGAACGGCCGGTTTTCCAATGTGAGTTTGCCCGCATCGTTCTTGGAAAAATCCAGAATGTCATTGATCAGGCGCAGCAGCGAGCCACTGGCACCATTGATCTTGGAAAGGTAATCGCGCTGGCGCTCGGTCATGTCGGTGCGGAGCATCAGATGGCAAAAGCCCAAAATCGCATTGAGCGGCGTGCGGATTTCATGGCTCATATTGGCCAGGAACATGCCCTTGGCCTTGTAAGCCTGTTCAACTTGGGCAGAGCGTGTTTCAATCTCGGCATTTTTAATCATGATCTCATCGCGCATCTTGCTGATGCTGTTGACGCAAGCGACAAGCATATCGCAGAACCAGACAAGAACGGCTGCCTGAAAGGCTACAATCACAGCGTGAATCATCACTCGACGAATATCGCTGCCCGTTGGGAAGACGAGGGATGGCAGCAGATAGTCGAGGGTCAGATGGTGCAATGCAACTGCGACGGCTGCAATGATGGTTGCTCTGCGGTCGCACCAGCCAATGGTGAGTGCGAGCATGGCAAAGAAATACATATGCATGTCCATCTGCCAGATGTGCCCACGAAGCAGATAGAGCAGAATTGCAGGCTCAGCCACGAGAGCTACGGCAGACAAAAAGCGGGTTGCGGGCGCGATATCAGCGCGCCACCACATCAGATTATAGCTTGCGGCAAGGAAAGCTCCTGCAAGCGCCCCGCCGAGGATGGAAGCACCGGTTCCATAAGCGATGACCGCGAACAGCGGAACATGCAGCCAGAAAAGAATCACCAGAAAGCGCGCAAAGCGTCTGCGAATATCATCAAGCTCAATGATCATGGATTAGGCCCCGGTAACAGCAAGGTCAAAACAGCTGGACAGCTGTGCGGGTTCAAAGACGAGCCACGCGCCTGCATTGTAAAGTGCGTCGATTGCGTCAGGTCGTGCGGCATGTACAACCACAACGTTCATTCGCTCATTGAAGGACAGGATCTGTACATCGGCTTTGCTAAGCAGCGTTGCCACTTGTGAGACATTCGCCCATGGCTGCATGAGGACGGCAAACTGACCGTTCTCGCCACTTGGGGAAAGCATCGCATAGATGAGTGCTGTGAGGCCGATCACGAAAAGGGCTATGGCTGGCAGCATGTCTAACATGCGCCATTTTGACTGCGCTAAATGGGAGCTCATGTGTCTGTATCCGCAATTCAACACGCCTTGGACGTTACCGCTTCATAGTATATAAAAAAGCGCGTGTCTTGCTGTATGTGCTAATTTAAGATTGTATTATTTGGTGATCGCCGAGGCGTAATTAACCACTCGTTTAAGAACGCACTCCGAAAAGTGTGCGACCGTTTTTTGGATAAGATTCGCGTCAGATCAAATGCGCTCTATTGGTCCTGTAACGCGGCAAGGGACGTCGTACATCGAATTTACGGCCTTTCAACATAATGCTTTGCGCTTTGTCTTTTCATTTTTGAGTGACGAGCGGTACGCTGAATATCAGCCCAAATTATGATTTGAGTATACCCCTTTAGTTGAATGCCTCCAACTGTCGCCTTGCATTTTACGTGAATCGGACCGCTATTAATTGTCAATGACTTTTATGTTGTGCAGAATTTTGCTTTACGTACCTCAAAGCCGACGTTAAGGTTGCACAGTGAAGCTTTGGGAGGAGTTCACATGCAATTGGAAATTCAAACAATCAGAAGTCTCGACAGGCGCTTAAGCTTTAGTGCTTGCACTGGTGCGCGCGTATGAACGCGAGCCGAAACGAGCATGGCGTGCCGCTTCTGGAGGCGGTTTCGCTGTCGAAATCGTTCGGACCTGTTCAGGTTCTGAAAAGTATAAATCTCAGCATTTATGGCGGCGAAGTTCACTCAATTATCGGTGAAAACGGTGCGGGTAAATCGACGCTGATGAAGCTGCTTGCGGGTAATGAGCGCCCAACCAGCGGTGAAATCCACATCGATGGCAAACCGATCTTGTTTTCGGGTCCAGTGGAAGCAGAAGCGCAGGGCATTGTTCTGGTGCATCAGGAAATCCTGTTGGCGCCTGATCTGACTGTCGCCCAGAATATTTATCTGGGACGCGAAGTTTCCAAAGGCCTTGTTGTTGATGACAAATCCATGCGCGAAGGCGCACGCAAAGCTATTCATGATCTTGGTGCGGATATCAATCCCGATGCCATCGTGGGTAGCCTTTCCATCGCACAGCGCCAGCTTGTGCAGATCGCTCGCGTTTTGCTCGTGCCGCATCGTGTGGTGATCTTTGACGAGCCAACGGCTTCGCTTACTCCGGTCGAAACTGAGGCGCTTCTGAAAGTCATTTGTGACATTCGCGCCAAAGGCGTCGCGGTTCTTTATATTTCGCATAGACTGCCGGAAGTGAAAGAGATTTCGGATCGCGTGACAGTCTTGCGCGATGGTACGCTGGTGGCTGCGCATATGGCATCTGAGCTGCAGCCAAACGACATGGCCCGGCTGATGGTTGGGCGCGATGTTGCTAAGCTTTACCCTGATCGCGCTGCACGTCACGGACAGGAGCCAGTGCTCGAGGTCGATGATTTCAGCGTTCCTGGCTATGTTAAAACAGCAAGTTTTACGTTGAGCAAAGGCGAAATCCTGGGCTTTGCAGGGTTGGTCGGTGCGGGTCGAACGGAATTGATGGAAGGCATTGTTGGGCTGCGGTCTGGCAAGGGTCAGGTCCGTCATAATGGAAAGCCTGCAAATTTCCGCAATGCTCAAGAAAGTCTTTCCGCTGGCATCGCCTATCTGAGCGAAGATCGCAAAGGCAAGGGGCTGTTGCTTGCCAAGGACCTCGGGATCAATCTGACGCTCGCTTCGATCAGCAAATTCGTCCGGGGCTTGCAGATTGATCGGCGTAAAGAACGCACGGCACTCGACGATGCAATCAAAGAGTTCGATATCCGCACTGGCCGCAAGGATATTCTTGCCGGGCAGCTTTCTGGCGGCAATCAGCAGAAGCTTCTGTTGGCAAAGATGATGATGCTCAACCCGTCTATCGTCATCATTGACGAGCCGACCCGAGGCATCGACGTGGGCACCAAAGAACAAATCTATCAGTTCATTGCCAATTTGGCCGACGAGGGTAAATCGATCATCGTCGTATCGTCTGAAATGCCTGAACTCATTGGCGTATGCGACCGTATCGTCGTCATGCGCGAGGGCAGAGTTGCAGGCGAAGTGACAGGCGAACGCATGACCGAAAATGACATCGTTGTCTTAGCAACTGGCGTCAGCACAGAAGCAGCGGCTTAAATAAAAAAGGGGAGTAAATGACTGACGTAGTTACCGATAAAAGTAGAGTGCCGAAAACGTCCAAAGATTGGGATCTGAGGGCTGTTGCGCCTTTTATTGCGCTGCTTTTGCTGCTTGTTCTGGGGACAATTGCCAATCCAAATTTTATCAGCATAGACAATTTGTTGAATGTTGCGACGCGTAGCGCCTTCATTGCAATCATCGCGCTTGGTGCCACCTATGTAATCTCATCGGGTGGGCTGGATTTGTCGGTCGGTGCTATGGCGGCCTTTGTTGGCAGTATCATGATCATGTTCATGAACAGCGGCGTTATTGCCGATCCTGTGATGATGCTGATCGCAGCTGTGCTTCTGGCCGTTGTAGTGGGCGCGCTTTGCGGTCTGACAAATGGATTGATCACAACGCTTGGTGGTATAGAACCGTTTATCGCTACGCTGGGTACGATGGGTATCTACCGTGGTCTGACGACTTGGCTGTCGCAGGGCGGAGCAATCACCTTGCGCAATCCTGACATTCAGGCGCTTTACAGACCTGTCTATTTCGGTTCCGTTTTTGGTGTTCCGATCCCGGTTATTGCGATCTTTGTAACGGCAGCGATAGCGGCGTTCGTACTCTACCGCACCCGCTATGGTCGCCATGTGATTGCAGTGGGTTCCAGTGAAGATGTTGCGCGTTATTCCGGTATTTCCGTCAAGCGTGTTCGCACTATTGCCTATATTGTGCAGGGTCTTTGCGTGGCAGTTGCAGTGCTTCTTTATGTACCGCGACTGGGGTCCACATCGGCAACAACCGGCATGTTATGGGAACTGCAGGCGATCACGGCAGTCGTTGTCGGCGGTACGGCGTTGCGGGGCGGTGTGGGGCGTGTCTGGGGCACGATCTGCGGTGCATTCATTCTGGAAATTGTCGGCAATATCATGCTGCTTTCCAACTTCATCAGCGAATATCTGATCGGGGCCATTCAGGGGGCGATCATCATCATAGCCATGCTGGTGCAACGGTCGCTGTCGCGACGATAAAATCCAAGGCGTGATAGGTAACTTCATCGCGCTTTGGACAATGAGTTTGACGGGATTGAAGGGGCGGTCCGGTCACAGAGGGATAAAGCCCCCTGAACATTTGGGAGGAAATAATGCGAGGAAAACTTTTAGGCGTTGCTTTTGCAACATTGGCGGCCGGTGCGCTGGCCTTTACAGGCATTGCAGGCGCGCAGGACAAGAAGGTCACGATCGGCGTATCTATTCCAGCAGCCGACCATGGCTGGACTGCTGGTGTGGTCTATCATGCCGAACGTGTGGCCAAGCTTCTGATGCAGGAACATCCGGGCCTCAACGTGATCGTCAAGACATCGCCGGATGCGGCCAGTCAGGCAAACGCATTGCAGGATCTTGCCGTTCAGGGCCTGGACGGTCTGGTCGTTCTGCCATCCGATCCCGATCCACTGGTAAATGCTATCAAGGAGATCAAGGATAAGGGTACGTTTGTGGCATTGGTCGATCGCGCACCAAGCAACAACGACAACACCATCCGTGATCTTTATGTGGCGGGTAACAATCCCGCGCTTGGTCAGGTTGCTGGTGAATACATCAAGAAGACCACGCCAGACGCACAGGTCGTCGTCATTCGCGGCCTGCCGATCCCTATCGATCAGCAGCGTCAGGACGGCTTTGACAAGGGTATCGAGGGTTCGAATGTCAAGATTCTTGATCGCCAGTATGGCAACTGGAACCGCGACGATGCATTCCGTGTGATGCAGGACTTCCTGACGAAATATCCGAAGATCGATGTTGTCTGGTGTCAGGATGATGACATGGCCGTTGGCGTGCTTGAAGCAATCAAACAGGCTAACCGTGAAGATATCCAGTATGTTATCGGCGGTGCTGGTTCCAAGGATATGATCAAGAAGGTCATGGATGGCGACAAGCTAATGCCTGTCGATGTTCTTTATCCACCTGCGATGGTTTCAACTGCTATGCAGCTTGCTGCCGGTCACTTCTACGACCAGATTCCAGTAAGCGGCAACTATATCCTCGACGCCACATTGGTGACCAAGGATAACGCCGAGCAGTTCTACTTCCCGGATTCTCCGTTCTAATATTCATATACGCGTCCGCTTTGGCGGACGCGTAGTTTGTCGCTTGATTTAGAGCGCATCCCGAAAAGTGTGAAACGGTTTTCGGACAAGATGACTCTAAAACAGATACTTAGTGCGTTTCCTCTGATTCAAAGAAAATTGAAAACGCTCTAAGCCCTTATTCCCGATATCGGGTCGAATTTTCAGTTGGAGGACTTTTGATGAAGACGATCAAAGGGCCGGGGATATTTCTCGGGCAGTTTGCGGGCGATGAAGCGCCGTTTAATACATGGGACGGCATCACCAAATGGGCCGCAGAAAAGGGTTATGCCGGTGTTCAGGTGCCGACATGGGCGAGCCAGCTGATCGATCTGAAGAAGGCCTCGGAATCCAAAGATTATTGCGATGAACTTGCCGGTGTCGCGCGCGAAAATGGCGTTGAGGTGACAGAGCTTTCGACGCATCTGCAAGGCCAGCTTGTTGCCGTGCATCCGGCTTATGACGAAGCTTTTGACGGATTTGCAGTGCCAGAAGTGCGCGGCAATCCCAAAGCGCGTCAGGTATGGGCGGTTGAGCAGGTGAAGATGGCCATCAAGGCATCTCGCAATTTGGGCATTGGCGCACATGCGACCTTCTCAGGCGCTTTGGCATGGCCGTTCATCTATCCATGGCCGCAGCGCCCCGCCGGTCTGGTTGAAACGGCATTCGATGAACTCGCTCGCCGCTGGACGCCGATCCTTGATCATGCCGACGAGCATGGCGTCGATATTTGTTATGAAATTCATCCGGGCGAAGATCTTCATGATGGCGTGACATTTGAGATGTTCCTGGAGCGGGTTAAAAATCATCCGCGCGCAAACATGCTCTATGATCCGTCGCATTATGTGCTGCAATGCCTCGATTATCTTGACAATATTGATATCTATAAAGACCGCATCAAGATGTTCCACGTCAAGGATGCGGAGTTCAATCCAACCGGACGTCAGGGCGTCTATGGCGGTTATCAGGGCTGGGTTAATCGCGCTGGTCGCTTCCGTTCACTGGGCGATGGACAGGTTGATTTTGGTGCTGTGTTCTCGAAAATGGCCGCCAATGATTTCGATGGCTGGGCAGTGGTCGAATGGGAATGTGCACTGAAGCATCCGGAAGACGGAGCGCGTGAGGGCGCTGAGTTTGTTAAACACCATATCATTCGCGTGACCGACAAAGCATTCGATGATTTTGCCGCTGGCGGAACCGATGATGCAGCCAATCGGCGCATGCTGGGGCTCTGAGGGAAAACAGACACTATGACCATTGAAGCAAAAACCAAAGAAACCGCAAACCCGCGCATTCGGCTAGGCATGGTTGGCGGTGGTGCAGGGGCATTCATCGGTGGTGTTCATCGTATGGCCTCACGGCTCGACAATCGCTTTGAATTGGTGGCGGGGGCGTTGTCTTCGTCACCTGAAAAAGCGCAAGCCTCGGGTCGCGAGCTTGGCCTTGCGGAGGATCGCACCTATTCGAGCTATAAGGAAATGGCAATTCGCGAAGCGCGCCTCAAGAATGGCATTGAGGCCGTGGCCATCGTAACGCCAAACCATGTGCATTACGATGCAGCGAAGGAATTTTTGCGCCGCGGTATTCATGTGATTTGCGACAAGCCACTGACTTCGACACTCGCTGACGCAAAGAAGCTCAAGAAAGTGGCCGACGAGAGCGGCGCGCTGTTTGTGCTGACCCATAATTATACCGGCTATCCGATGGTTCGTCAGGCACGCGAAATGATTGCGAATGGCGAGCTGGGTGATTTGCGTGTGGTTCAGGTTGAATATGCGCAGGATTGGCTGACGGAAGCGGTTGAGGAAACTGGTGCCAAGGGCGCCATTTGGCGTACCGATCCGGCCCAGTCTGGCATCGGTGGTGCAACAGGTGACATTGGCACCCATGCCTTCAATCTTGCGTCGTTCGTGACTGGTCTGACGCTCGACAGTCTCGCGGCGGATCTCGATAGCTTTGTTTCTGGGCGTAGACTTGATGACAATGCGCATGTGATGCTGCGTTTTGCTGGCGGTGCCAAGGGTATGCTGTGGTGCAGTCAGGTCGCACCGGGCAATGAGAATGCGCTGCGTCTTCGCGTTTATGGCACTAAGGGCGGCATCGAATGGGCGCAGGAAGACCCGAACCGGCTTTGGTTTACGCCGTTTGGAGAACAGAAGCGGTTGATTACCCGTGGTGGTTCAGGCGTTGGAGATGCCGCAACTCGTGTTACACGTGTGCCGGGCGGTCATCCGGAAGGCTATCTGGAAGCGTTCGCGACTATCTATGTGGAAGCCGCTAATGCCATTCAGGCGAAGCGCGATAACAGTAAACTTGACGGTGCGGTCATCTATCCAACCGTGGACGACGGTGTAAAAGGCGTCGCGTTCATCGATGCTTGCGTAAGATCTTCCAACAAAAATGGTGGGTGGGTTAGTCTCTAAAATAAATTCAAACTCGAAAACGCCGCCAATTTTGGCGGCGTTTTGTTTGTGCGTTAAGGCTTGCAAGTGGCCCAATTCGTTCGCCGTAGAAAAGCCATCATGATTTCATGTTTGACTGAGATGTGCCTGATATAGCTGACCCATCGCATCTGTCGGCCCTGTAAGGCGCAAATTCAAAGCGTTCGAAAGCGTGTGTCATGCAGAAATTTCGTCCCACAATTGCCAGCGGGCCGCTGTGCGTTTTAACAACTCTCTACATCCTCATTTTCACAAACAGGTCCTTCTGGCACGCGATCAGCACCTATTATGCTGATGCGCCGATGAGACTCGCGGGCATAGTAGCCACGCTTTTGCTGCTGCACGTGGCTCTGTTTATTCTGTTCTCGGCAAAATATATCATCAAGCCAATACTGATATTTTTCGTGATCATTGCTGCAGGTGGCTCCTATTTCACCGACACATTTGGCACCATCATCGACAAGAATGTCGTTGAGGCAGCGTTGACCACGACACAGGCTGAGTCCGGTGCATTGCTGACGTCGAGCTTCCTTTGGCACATACTGCTTTATGGCGTTATTCCATCGTTGCTGATCGCATGGGTGCGCGTCAAACACCGCCGGTTGCTCGGAAAGCTGATGGTGAACACAGGCGTCATTCTCACCTGTCTGATTGCAGCTATCGCCATACTCGGCACGAACTATGCTGCCTATTCATCCATGTTCCGTGAGCATGGAGCCGATATCATGCAAAAGCTTATGCCAAGCACTCCGATCACCAGCACGGTCCAATATGTTTCGCACATCGTCAAAAACCGCGACATTCCGATGGAGCCGCTTGGGCTGGATGCCAAGCAAGCGCTGACGCAATTGCCAGCAGGCAAAAAGCTGGTGACAGTGGTGGTTGTAGGCGAAACAGCGCGTGCCCAGAATTTCAGCCTCAATGGCTATGCGCGGGAAACCAATCCGGAATTGAAGCAACGCGACGTTGTTGCTTTCACCGATACGACCAGCTGTGGAACCGAAACCTCGGTATCCGTGCCCTGCATGTTTTCACCCTTCACTCGCGAGGACTATTCCAACACCAAGTTCCGTGGGTCTGAAAATCTCATGGACGTTCTTAAACATGCAGGCGTTGAGGTCAGCTGGTACGAGAACAATACCGGCAGCAAGGGCGTTGCCGAACGGATCAAGCTGATTGATTTGCAGGGTGCTCAGGACAAACGCTATTGCGAAGGCGGTGAGTGCATTGACCAGATACTGGTCAACAGTCTGTCCAAGGAGCTGAACGAAGTTACTGGCAATGCAACCATCGTTCTGCATATGACCGGCAGTCATGGCCCGGCCTATTATCGCCGCTATCCGGCTGAATATGCGCGGTTCACACCGGATTGCCGTTCAAATGATTTCGCCAAATGTTCACAGGAAGAAATCGTCAACGCCTATGACAACTCGATCCTTTACACTGATCACATTCTCTCTGAGGTGATTGATCTTCTCAAAGCACATGAGAATAAATTTGCATCGGCGATGATCTATATGTCTGACCATGGCGAGTCGCTTGGTGAGGATGGTCTTTATCTTCACGCGGCACCTTATTTCATCGCGCCATCGCAGCAGACCCATATACCGTTCATCACCTGGTTTGGGACGGAATATGCAGCGGACACCGGTCTTAATCTCGATTGCCTGCGCAAGACGACAGCTGAACCATCATCCCACGACAATCTGTTTCACACAGTGCTTGGCATGATGGCGGTAAAGACTTCGGCCTATGATCAAAGTTTGGATCGTTTTGCGGCCTGTCGGATGCCGCGTAGTGTGGCGTTGAACTAAAATGAGAACCCCGCTCATTGAGCGGGGTTTTGTGTTTTGATAATAATTAAACGTAGCGATTGACCACGTTCTCCAGATATTCCTGACGACCAGATCTTGGCTGCGGATTGATGTCTTTAGTTTCGACTTCAGACGCAATCTGCTCAAGCGAAAGACCGGTCGCGACTTGTTTGCCGAAATTGCCAGACCAACCGGCGTAGCGCTCATCAAGTGGTTTGCTCAATGCGCCGTCATGCAACATGCGAGCGGCAGCTTTGAGGCCACGCGCACAGCAATCCATGCCGCCGATATGGCCGATCAGCAGGTCTTGCGGGTCGATTGATTGGCGACGCAATTTGGCATCAAAGTTGGTGCCGCCATTTTTGAAGCCACCGTCGAGCAGCACCTGATAATAGGCAAGCGCCATTTCCGGCACGTTGTTCGGGAACTGATCTGTATCCCAACCCGACTGGTAGTCATTGCGGTTCATGTCAATGGAACCGAGAATGCCAAGGCTGCGGGCCAACGCCAGCTCATGCTCGAACGAGTGACCGGCAAGAATTGCATGGCCCTGTTCGATGTTGAGTTTCACCTCATTTTCCAGACCATAGCGCTTGAGGAAGCCGTAAACCGTTGCGACATCATAATCATACTGATGCTTGGTTGGTTCCTGCGGCTTTGGTTCGATCAGGATTGTTCCCTTGAAGCCGATCTTGTGCTTGTACTCAACCACGAGATTGAGGAAACGTCCCATATTGTCGAGTTCGCGGCTCAGGTCAGTATTGAGCAGGGTTTCATAGCCTTCACGACCACCCCAAAGCACGTAATTGTCACCGCCAAGACGCTTGGTTGCGTCGAGACAGGTTTTGACAGTCGCTGCTGCAAAAGCAAAGACTTCCGGATCAGGATTTGTCGCAGCACCCGACATATAGCGGCGGTGCGAGAAGAGATTGGCTGTGCCCCATAGAAGCTTGATGCCGGTTTGGGCCTGCTTTTGCTCAAAAACATCGACGATGGCTTCAAGGTTCTTTGTGTTTTCAGCAAAATTATTGCCTTCGGGGCGCACATCGGCGTCGTGGAAGCAATAGTAAGGCGCGCCAAGAAGCGAGAAGAATTCAAACGCCACATCAGCTTTCAGCTTTGCTGCCTCGAGGCCGTCCTTATACCAGGGACGATCAAACGTGCGTCCGCCAAAAGGATCGCCGCCTTCCCATGCAAATGTGTGCCAATAGGCGACAGCAAAGCGAAGGTGGTCTTCCAGCCGTTTGCCAAAGACGATCTCGTCCGGATTATAGTGACGGAACGCCAGCGGGTTGTCGCTGTCAGGTCCTTCGTAACGTATTTTCTGGATGTCGCCGAAAAATCCGGTGCTCATCATGCTCCTCCAATGTTGATGCTGGTGACGCTGTCGCTTCGCTTTTTAGGCGAGTGGGTGCAGCGCCGGATAAAGTGCGTGATAACGCTGGTAGGCCTCGTTGTAAGAAGAGATCAGCGCTTGTTCGGGTTCGACGGTGCGGGCTGTGCGAGGCGGTGAGCAGATTGCGAATGGATCAACGCCGCTGGCGGCGATCAGCCCAAGGCGCGCAGCGCCGAATGCAGCACCGAAATCGCCTTCTTCAGGCAGCGAGATTGGCACATTCAATGCGGTCGCGATTGATCTCAGCCAATAGGCTGAGCGCGAGCCACCCCCCACGGCAATGAGCGATTTGATCTCTGTGCCAGCCGATTGCAGCGCCACGAGATTGTCACGGATGGCAAATGCCACGCCTTCAAGCACGGCTTGAGTCATCGCGTTGCGGTCGGTTTCATGCTCAAGGCCGCTGAAGACACCGCGGATTTTCGCGTCATTATATGGCGTGCGTTCGCCAGAAAGATAAGGCAGGAATGTCACGCTGCCGGGTGCTTTGAGTGTGTCACCAAGTTCCGTGTCGAGCGCATGCGGAGTTGCCCCAACAATGCGGGAAAACCAGTCAAGCGCGCTGGCCGCTGAAAGGATAACACCCATCTGGTGCCATGTGCCGGGAAGCGCATGGCAGAAGGCGTGTACGGCACTTTCAGGCTTTGGTTGATAAGCACCATTGGCTGCAAACAGAACTCCCGACGTTCCGAGCGAAACGAAGGCATGTCCGGGCTGGACTGTACCCATGCCACAGGCAGACGCCGCATTGTCACCAGCCCCACCTGCAACGACAGGCGCATTTGTAAGGCCCCAACGCGCGGTCAATTCAGCACGCAAAGTACCAGTTGCATCGCTGCCTTCAGCGAGCTTCGGCATATGGTTTTCAGTCAGGCTGGTTTTTGCGAGAAGCTCACTTGACCATTTGCGTGCGCCGGTATCAAGCCAACTGGTGCCTGCCGAATCCGACATGTCGGACACATATTCGCCGGTAAGCCAGAGCCGCAGATAATCCTTCGGCAAAAGAACCTTGCGCGTGCGTGCAAAAATATCCGGTTCATTGCGGGCAACCCAGACCAGCTTCGGCGCTGTGAAACCCGGAAAAACGATATTGCCGGTGATCGCGCGGAATGCCGGATCAGCATCAAGTTCAGTCGCTTCCTTATAGCTGCGCGTGTCATTCCACAGGATACAGGGGCGAAGCACCCGATCGTGTTCATCAAGCAATGTCGCACCATGCATCTGGCCGGAAAGGCCAATACCTGCAACGGTTGCGAACTCTTTTGGATGCGCCGCGCGCAGACCGTCAATAGCTGTTTCGCATGCCTTGATCCACTGTGCCGGGTCCTGTTCGCTCCAGCCGGGGTGAGAGCGGGAAACATCAAGCTCACCATGGGCAGAGCCAACCAACTTCTGGTCGCTGTCGATCAGAAGCGCCTTTACGCCGGATGTTCCAAGATCAAGGCCGAGATACATAGTCGCTCCTGTGGAGTTGTCGTTTCGCCTGCGCCTCAGTCGAGCTGGGGCAGGTTGTCTTTGAGAAAGATTTCGATGCGGATATGTTCCTGTCCCGGCACGATGGCCAGGCGATCCGCCGTTGCTTTGAGAACACGAATTGCACTGCGGATTTCATGGCCCGCATCTTGTGCAAGGACTGCGTGAACGAGCCCGTCTTTCAGAGCTTGCGATGTGACATCGTCACGTTCATGGGCGATGACAAGTGGCTGGTTGTCATGTCGGGAGGCTGCAAGCGCTCGTACAAGCCCACTGTTGCCCGCACCTAAACTATAAATTCCTGCGAGGTCTTTGCGCTTTTCAAGCAATTCCAGAACGAGCTTTTCAACGCGCGCACCTTCGTCGAAACCTTCCAGAACCGGCAGAATCTCCCGCCCGGAAAAATCGGTTTCCATGGCGCTTTTGAAACCTTCGAAGCGCTCCTGATGGTCGTGCACTTTCAATGAGCCAGCGATAACGGCAATGGCTCCATTGGTGCCGCTTGCAAAAAGGCCCAGTAAGCGCGCAGCGGTACGTCCGGCAGCGCCGTTATCGATGCCGACATAATGCGCGCGGGATGAATTGCCGAGGTCTGAAACGAGAGTAATTGCATGAATACCTTGTTCTGCAAGCTGCAAGCAGGCGTCGCGCACTGGGTCGGTATCGACCGCAACAAACGCGACACCATCGGGTTTGCGTTCCGCACTCGCGTCCAGTGCCCTAACAAGAGCTGCTTCATCAAATGCCGGAACCAGCACGAGATTGATCAGAACACGCTCGGAAAGTCCGCGCTCTGTCGCTGCTTCCAACTCTGCCCGAAGGCTCTGCATGAAGGTGTTTTCATTATCCGGCAAAATGAAATCGAACTGATAAAGCCTGCCGCGTGCAAGATTGGCGGCACCGACATCTCGCACATAGCCGAGCGTGTTCATCGCCTCCGTCACACGGTCGCGCGTCTTAGCTCTCACACCGGGGCGATCGTTCAGCACACGGTCTACCGTGGCGAGGCTGACGCCCGCAGTTCTGGCTATATCATGCACGGTGGGTTTCATTTTCACTCCTCGGAGCGGAACATAGGATCAAAAATGAGGTACGTAAATCAAAAAATGCTTGCTATTCATTTTTGTTCACGTATCAATTGTATCCGAGGATGAGATCTTGCACCTTCATGCGCAAGACTCACTGGAGTGATCTTGGTGCATAGCACCGCAGGGAGGATCAACCAGATATGAAATCAAGCAGCTTCGTTAGGGGCTGCTTTGTCGTGCCAGACTCCGGGGGCGGGTTCGTTCGGGGCGAGGATTTGTATCAACCGGCATAATGCCGGCGGTGATTGGAGGAACAGTGCATGAAACGTCGTAATTTTCTAACTGGCGCGCTGGTTGCAGCAGCTCTCGGCATTGGGGCAATGAGCGCAACACCAGCGTTTGCATCGCCGGAAAATCCGGTTATCGGTTTTTCCATTGATGATCTGCGCGTTGAGCGCTGGGCGCGCGACCGCGATTATTTCATCGCGGCAGCAGAAAAGCTGGGTGCCAAGGTCAACGTTCAGTCGGCTGACGGCAACGAAGAAAAGCAAGTCAAGCAGGTCGAAAACCTGATCTCGCAGGGCGTTGATGCCATCGTGATCGTACCAATGAATTCAAAGGTTTTTGACGCAGTGGTTGCCGATGCAAAGGCTTCCGGCATCAAAGTTCTTTCCTATGACCGCCTGATCCTCAATGCCGATATCGACGCTTACATTTCGTTCGATAATGAGCGCGTTGGTTTCATGCAGGCTGAGGCTGTGCTGAAGGCAAAGCCAGAGGGCAATTATTACCTGCTCGGCGGTTCGCCGACCGACAACAACGCGAAGCTGCTTCGCGCTGGTCAGGAACGGGCGCTGAAAGAAGCTGTTGATTCAGGTAAGGTCAAAATCGTTGGCTCGCAGTGGGTCAAGGAATGGAGCCCGACTGAAGCGCTTTCGATCATGGAAAACGCGCTGACTGCTGCGCAGAACAAGATCGATGCAGTCGTTGCTTCCAATGACGGCACCGCTGGTGGTGCAATTCAGGCACTTGCAGCGCAGGGCCTTGCGGGCAAGACTGCTGTTTCGGGTCAGGATAGCGATCTGGCCGCCGTTAAGCGTTTGGTTGATGGCACGCAGACCGTTACGGTTTACAAACCACTCAAGCTGATCGCTGAAGAAGCTGCAAAGCTTACCGTGCAAATGGTCAAGGGCGAAAAGCCTGAGTTCAACGGCAAGATCGACAATGGTTCCAAGGAAGTTGATACGCTTCTGCTCACGCCTACGGCCGTGACCAAGGACAATATCGATATCTATGTAACTGATGGCTTCTACACCAAGGAGCAGATCGAAGGAAAATAAAGCCCTTCGGTGATGCAGACTTGAGAATAAATTGCGGGGCCGGATGCTGGAAACTTATGCTTCCAGTGTCTGGCCTCACATAAGGCAAGCCAGGTATGCTTCTGACAGCGTTGTCGACTAAAATTCTCCAGATGAGCGGCTTTCAGGAGCCGCTTCAGGGCTTAGCCCGAAGCTAATTTCCTATGTAAATACTGCAAGGTCATTGTTGATGTCCGAATATCTTTTGGAAATGCGAAACATCGGTAAAGAGTTCAACGGCGTGAAGGCGCTGGATGGCATTTACCTGAAAGTGCGCGCGGGAGAATGTGTCGGGCTCTGCGGTGAAAATGGTGCGGGCAAGTCGACGCTGATGAAGGTGCTTTCTGGCGTATATCCCTATGGCACCTGGACCGGCGAGATATTCTGGGAAGGCGAGGCGCTGAAGGCTGCTGGAATTCGCGACACGGAAACCGCCGGCATCGTCATTATTCATCAGGAACTGATGATGGTTCCGCATCTGTCAGTGGCTGAGAACATCTTTCTGGGTTCAGAGCCAACCAATGGTGGCTTCATCGATTACGATCAGATGAATGCGCGGGCGACCGAGTTGCTCGCACGCCTTAAGATTCACGACATCAATGTTGCGCTCCCCGTTTATCATTATTCCGGCGGTAAGCAGCAACTGATCGAGATCGCAAAAGCGATCAACAAGAACGCCAAGCTTCTGATCCTTGACGAGCCAACCTCGGCGCTGACTGCATCCGAAACGCGGGTCCTGCTTGATCTGATCAAAGACTTTAAAGCGCAAGGCATGGCTTGCGTATATATCTCGCACAAGCTCGATGAAGTGGCGGAGATTTCCGACACAGTGACAGTCATTCGTGACGGCGCGCATATCGCGACGAGGCCAATGGCTGAACTGACCACGCCTGACATCATCACCATGATGGTGGGACGTGAGATGAAGAACCTTTTCCCGCGTGAGCCGCATGATATTGGCGAGGTGATGTTTGAAGCCCGTAACGTGAGTTGCTGGGATGTTACCAATCCCGACCGCAAGGTGGTCGATAATGTTTCCTTCGCGCTCAGACGCGGCGAGATTTTGGGCATTGCGGGTCTTGTAGGTGCGGGGCGCACCGAACTCGTATCGAGCCTGTTTGGTGTGTGGCCTGGTGCCTATGAAGGCCAGGTCTTTCTTGACGGCAAAGAAATCAAAATCCGCACGCCGCGTGATGCCGTGCGACAGGGCATCTGTATGGTGCCGGAAGATCGCAAGCGTGACGGCATCCTTCCAATCATGCCGGTCGGTCATAATATGACGATCTCTGTGCTGGATCGCTTTTCGCTGCGCGGTCTGATCGATAAGGAATCGGAGCTCGCAACGATTCAGCGTGAAATTTTGCGGCTTAAAGTGAAAACCGCAGATCCAATGTTGGCTATTGCCTCGCTTTCAGGCGGTAATCAACAGAAAGCTGTGCTTTCTAAAATGATGTTGCCAGACCCCAAGGTTCTCATTCTCGATGAACCGACACGTGGTGTCGATGTCGGCGCAAAATATGAAATCTACAAACTGATTTTCGCGCTTGCCAAACAGGGCGTCGCGATTTTGATGGTTTCGTCGGAAATGCCTGAAGTGCTTGGCATCAGCGATCGTGTTCTGGTGATTGGCGAGGGCAAATTGCGTGGCGATTTCCCGAATGAAAATCTCACCCAGGAGAAGGTTCTTGCCGCTGCAATCGGCAAGCCTGCAACCAATGCGGCCTAGTTTCCTGGAATCTGGAGCGGCTCTAATTATTTGTTTTTACGCATTCTCCAACGCAAAAGCCGCTTGGCACTTTTGCTGGAAATGCTCAATCCGCAGCTAATCTGAACTGGTGCATGACATGACGTTGACAGGCAAAAGCCTCAGAAAATTCCTTTCAGAATACAAGATTGTGGCGCTGCTGATTGTGGTTGCCCTTATCTGGGCATTCTTTGCCGTGATGACCTATGATCCGGAAATGGGGTGGTCGCAGTTTCTGACGGCGCGCAACTTCTCCAATCTTCTGCGTCAGATGGCAATTACCGGTATGTTGGCGTCAGCCATGGTGTTTGTCATCGTCGCCGGTGAAATCGACCTGTCTGTCGGGGCACTGCTCGGGCTTCTTGGCGGCGTCGCCGCGGTGCTCGACGTGGTCTATGGCTGGCCGTTATGGGCTACAGTCAGCACGGTTCTGGTTCTCGGTGTAATATTGGGCGGCTTTAACGGCTGGCTCACAGCCTATCTCGGTATACCGTCTTTCATTGTCACGCTTGGTGGACAATTGGTGTTTCGCGGCATTGTGCTGGGCATCATGGGCGGCGTCACAATTGCGCCGATTTCGGCGGATTTCAAATATATCGGGCAGGGATATCTTCCCGGCTGGCTCGGCAATGTCTGCGCCATGGTGCTCTTTACAGTGCTCATTCTGATCACATTGCGAACCCGCGCCAGCAAACGCAAGCACAGTCTGCAAACGCTGTCACCCGCGATGGAAACGGCTCGCCTTCTTGGCACAGGCATCCTGATCCTGGGCTTTATCCTGATCCTCAACAGTTATCAGGGCGTCCCGGTGCCGGTTCTGGTGCTGCTGGTCATTCTGGGTGTTTTCACAGTCATTTCACGCCAGACGGTTTTCGGGCGGCATATTTATGCGGTCGGATCCAACCTTGAAGCCACACGCTTTTCGGGCGTGAATGTGAACTTCGTCAAAATGGCGGTGTTTGCTTTGATGGGCTTGATGGCTGCAGTCGCCGGGTTGACGACAACGGCGCGCCTTGCGGCAGGAACACCATCGGCAGGTTTCGGCGGTGAATTGGATGCCATCGCATCCTGCTTTATCGGCGGAACATCCATGCGCGGTGGTGTGGGGTCGGTCATTGGTGCGCTGGTGGGTGCGCTGATCATGTCGAGCCTCGACAACGGCATGTCGATGTTGGGCGTCGATACCTTCTGGCAGCAGATCATCAAGGGTAGCATTCTGGTGTTGGCGGTTTATCTCGATATCGTTTCGTCAGGTACGCGTCGCGCTTGATAAGAGCGGGGCGCTGGATGTCGGGCGGGGGAGTGTCGCGCAGAGCCATAACGGTTCTGCGCGACGCTATATTTAGCTTTTTTCGTCGCCGCTTAGACGACCAATGCTAAGCAGCTGATAAATGATCAGAGCTGCAAAGGTGGACGTACCAATTCCGCCCAGCGCAAAATCTCCGATATTGACGGTGAAATCACCGGCACCAAAAATCAGCGCTACGCCCACGGTGAAGAGATTACGCGGATCGGCGAAATTGACCTTGTTCACCACCCAGATGCGCGCCATCGCGGAGGCAATAAGCCCGAAAACAGAGACTGCAAGACCTGCGAGAACTGGAGCCGGGATCGTCTGCAGGATTGCACCAAACTTTGGTGACATGCCCAACGCAATGGCAACGACAGCTGCGATTACGAAGATCAGCGTCGAATAGACTTTGGTCATGGCCATGACGCCGATGTTTTCGGCATAGGTGGTTACACCTGTGCCGCCGCCAGAACCGGAAATCATGGTTGCAAGGCCATCGCCCAGAAAGCCTCGACCGATATAACGATCCATGTTCTGACCGGTGATCGAACCAAGCGCTTTGATATGCCCGAGGTTTTCAGCAACAAGAACAATCGCAACCGGCGCGATCAGTGTGATAGCGGGCCAGGTGAAAACAGGTTTTGCAAAAGCGGGCAGACCGAACCATGGGGCTGCACTCACAGCCCCAAAATTGATACCAGGGACCATGCCCAAGCCATTGCCGAAAATCAACACAAGGCAATAGCCAAACAAAAGTGCCAGCAGCACAGCGACACGCTTGGTGGCGAGCGGACCATAGGCCGAAATTATCGCCATGCAGAGGACCGTCAGCATTGCGATGCTCATATGCGCGCCTGTGCCCTTGAGCTGACCAACTGCCACAGGGGCGAGGTTTAGGCCAATAGCAACACCGATCGCACCCGTGACGGCAGGGGGCATGAGTTTTTCAACCCAGCCTGTGCCGATCGTCATAACCACCAGTCCGATGACGGCATAAAGCGCGCCACAGGCAATAATGCCCCCAAGTGCCAAGCCAATATTAGGATTGGGACCGCTGCCAGAATAGCCGGTCACAGCAATAACGACCGCAATGAAGGCAAAGGAAGAGCCGAGATAGCTCGGAACCCGGCCACCGGTCATCAGGAAGAACAACAATGTTCCGATACCTGAGAAGAACACCGCAACATTCGGATCAAACCCCATAAGAAGGGGTGCGACGATCGTCGAGCCGGACATTGCTAACAGATGCTGGATGCCCATCGGCACAGCCGCAGCCGTTGGAAGCCGTTCATCAGGCAAAACTACGCTGTTATTTGTAAGACGCCATTTCGGGAAGTAAGACATAGACCCCTCATACTCATATTTATCAAAGTGCATTTATCCGCATTCTATGCGGATCGCCAGTGTCTATGAGCATGCGAGAATACGACCGTTGTGATCGCACGATATTTTCTTTTGGAAACGGATTTGGGAGGCGATCTTAAGACCGTCTCCCAAATTGGTCTGTTTAAACACCAACCATCTGTCTGATCTCCCGGTTCCCTCCAATTCTGAAGCCGAAATTATCAGACATCTGACTCCGAATGACGAAGTAGATGTAATGGAAAGCATCAGCTCTTCCGCCAATCAAGCAGATGTCCTGACGGCTCCACTCCCATTCCAAGGTGTCGAGTGTTTTTTCAAATTCTGAGGATGCCGTTGCAGACCAGAAACTCGCTATACCATTGGATGTGAGGGCATTTTCAACCACAGTCAGACCATGGTCCGCGTAAATTGCGTCATTGGTGCTTCGGACCAGAAAATCCGGACCATTATCCGTATCCATCAAGATCAGATCATATGTGGCTGGGTTCTGATTTAACGTATCCATTACATCGCCGATGCGAATTTTCACGCGGCGGTCATGAAGTGGGAAACCCGCCAAGTGGCCAATACGAGAGTGATTCCACTCAACAATTTCAGGCACGAGTTCACAGACGGTGACTTCGGTATCAATTGGAAGGTAATCTAGAGCGGCCCGGAGCGTGAAACCCATGCCGAGCCCGCCAATCAATACCCTCTTCGGCGAACGGCCGAGCAGTCTTAATGAGCGTTCTGCCAGAACGGTCTCGGATTGGAAGTTGATGTTAGACATCAGTTCAAGACCATTATATCGGATCTCGAAAATGTCGTCTCTTTGACGCAAGAGGATTTCGTCGCCAGCATCATTGCTGGCACGCGCCAATTCAGTCCAGATAGCCATAAATAAATCCCAAACGTTGGAGCTACCGGTTGCCCGGCAGGACTTTTCGCATTCAGTGTGACTGGAATTTGGGGGTCGCTACGGGGTTAAACGCGCAGCAACCCGATGGCATCGTCCGATTTGGCATCCATCATCAGGGGGAAGGCCGACTGGTTATTCGAGATAACGAGTGAAAGCAGCGTATTTCGAGAGTTACCCGTCATGTCCCCAGACTGAATTGCTCACCACGATGGTATGGTTCCGGCCCAAGTCTAGGAAATAGCCGGACCTTTTGCAAGTTTGTCGAACTGCAACCTCTCACTGCTTTATATTGAGACCATTGAGGTCCTCACGTCAGGGTCACATGACTGGTCACTTTTATACTTTGATCTGGATATGCGAATATAAAACATGATCGCTTTTTGTTGGAACAAAGAGGACTGTTTTTCTCCGAAGAAGAAGCGGAAAAAAATTGCAGGAATGTCCTGTGGCCTCCTTAAGCGTATGAGAATTTTGTTCTGCAGACGTAATATTTAGCTGGAGCTATATCTGCAAGCTTACTGAGCGGATCAATGATGCGTTTAAGCAGAAGACTGTGCACACGATGAGTGCAATCTTTAATTCGATCTGGGGATAGCCTCCGCACTTCTGCGCGCTATCTACCTCCTTGCACTGGATTGGTTTCAAGGAGGATATGACAATGCAGCACAGAATCCACGAGAACATGGAAGTTATTGGAGCGGATGGCGTCCATGTCGGAACGGTAGATCGTCTTGATGGAAATCGCATCAAGCTGAAGAAAACTGATAACTCGGAAGCCCACCGAAATCACCATCATTACATCGAACTTGGCTTCGTTGCTGATATAGAGAGCGATGATAAGGTCAGGCTATCGGCCAATGCCGATGTAGCTGTGACTCTCGAAGAAGAAGAGTCTGGGAAGCCGGTCGATCTTTGACGGTCTGGTCTTCCCGGAAAATGAGGCAACACTTCCGTTGTTGGAATTGCTCGGCATTTATCGTTGCTGATAAATTGCCGTGTTGTTGCATGCGTCGTAACAGGGGTGAAAACTTCAGCGGACCCTTTGTGGTCTCGAACAGTAACATAGAGATCGCATTTCGTGACTTGCTCTCCTTCATCAGAAGGCAGATTGTGATTCACAAACATTCAGCAAAGAAGGCAGGAAACCTATGGCCATTTTCAAAGCATTTACGTCTATGGGCGTGATCGCCTTGCTGTCATTTGCTCTGTCTGGATGCGTGAGCGAATCCTATTCCTACGATGGCTATCGTGACTACGGCCCAGCATACGGCGGTTTCTATTCTGGACCTGAAGTTATTTACCGCAGCGGACCGAGGTATAATTCAAGGTATTATAGAGATAATCGTTACTATCGCGATAGATCATACCGCGATAGAGCATATCGAGAAAGAAATCGCCCAAGACCGGAGGGGCGCGCTGATTATAACAGACCGACTAATCGCTCCGATAAACGGCTTATCGTTGTGCCGACCAATAACCAGCCAAACGGCACTGCCGAGAACCAAGGAAGAATGCGTCTCTTCAAAAGAGAGTCTCACAACTAAAGTCCGTTTGAATATCGTTCTTGTAATTGATTGTACTTGCGGAGAAATTAGGTGGAAGCCACAACTAACGGGCCAAGGTTCCCATTAGTTCGCTGAAATAAAACGGCGGCTTTTGTGCTCGTCTCAATCAATAGATCGGCGTTGAAACGCAACTCGTTTGAGACGAGAGGTGTCTGGTGGCAAATTTGCGCATGCAAGAAGTCAGCTAATTCTCTACGCCTATGTATAATTCGCCTTGCGTCGAGATTTTCTTGGCGTAATGACGAACTATATCAAGTGAAATAGATTGAACTGCCAAAAGCTAAAGCTTTTATATGTGAAAACTGATAACTTTCTGCTCCAATTCTGCAATAGATTCCGCACCTGGTGCGTGTTCAAGCATCAGTGGTAATCCCGACATTTGCTCGGCACTTGTAATTGAGGAGTGTACATGCAGTAATCAGACCATTAGAGTTTGATCGTTGTTTCGCGCAACTTGATTGTAGGTGTGAGCAGAATTGAACGTTGCGGCACATCGGTTCCCAGAAGTGCGACGACTGCGTTCTCGGCTATTGCCTTAACAGGTTGCACGATCGTTGATAGGCGCGGTGTGGTAAGGCGAGCCAACGGAATGTCGTCAAAGCCAATGAT
>NZ_JAOYTK010000007.1:0-143739 GCF_025846885.2 Brucella sp. HL-2
CACCTATGACGAGCTGTGGAGAGCCCTCGGCTCCGTCTGCGATCTGTTTTCGCCACAAGAGTGCCGAAACTTCTTCAAAGCAGCTCAATGTGTTGCATGATTAGCGCCCGACGCTCTAATGGATGAGCCGGAGCCTATCCACAAGGTTTGGAAGAACGGAGGAGGGGCGTAATATATGCGGCGGGATTGGAAACCATCATACTGCGGATGCCGTTTGAGCCAGAATGTCGTGCACCCATTGGCAGTGACATCAAGCCTTCGTCGGCAAGCTGCAGAACGGTGACTTTGCGTCTCCGGTTCTGCCAATGGCGTATCGCTCGTACGCTCCCAAAAGCGGCCGCACTCCTCTGTGCTAATCGATATTGTGATTTAAGCATCCATTGAGGTTGAATAAATATCTTCCCTCGCTCATATCTTGAGAGGGGGCGGGGGCGTCATTTCGTATTTGCCAGACCGTAAGACCTGTGGCTAACGAAGAGTCGATGAATGCGGGATGATATAAAGGGGTTTGTTGCCAATTTTCTTGCGGAAATTGAGGTGGGTAACGCTGCGATCTTTGCTGGGGCTGGCTTGTCCGCTCCTGCTGGCTTTGTGGATTGGGCCAATCTGGTCCGACCTCTGGCAGAAGAACTCCATCTCAATGTCGACAAGGAGTCGGATCTAGTCGCGGTGGCGCAATTCCATGTGAACGCGAATCACCAGAACAGAAACGCTCTTCATACAGCTATAGTTAACGCTTTTTCGGCGGATAACCCGCCCACGAGCAATCACAGATTGCTGGCGCGGCTTCCCATCGCGACCTACTGGACGACCAATTATGACAAGCTGATCGAAAACGCGCTGAGAGGCGCAGGCAAGATTGTTGATGTTAAATGGGCTGTGCCGCAGTTAGCGAATACGCAGCCCCGTCGCGACGCTATCGTTTACAAGATGCACGGGGATGTTGACCGCCCAGATGAGGCGGTTGCGACGCGCGATGATTACGAGCGTTATACGAGTGATCGTGGAGCGTTCATTAATGCGCTCTCCGGCGATCTTGTATCAAAAACCTTCTTGTTCCTCGGGTTCAGTTTTACAGATCCGAATCTTGAACAGGTCCTCGCCCGGGTGCGGATTACGTATAAAAACAATCAGCGTCGTCACTATGCCATCTTTCGGAATCGAACCCGCCGCCCAGGTGAGAGCGATGCCGAGTTTGAGTACGGGAAAATCAGACAAGCGCTCGTGCTCGAAGACCTGAAGCGATTCAATATTCGCCCTCTGCTAGTCGATGAGTATAGCGAAATCACCGACATCCTGGCTGAAATCGAGCGGCAATATCGCAGCCGGACGATCTTTGTTTCGTCGAGCGCGAGTGATTTCTCGCCATGGGGCGAAGCGGCGGTCACAAGCTTCATGCGGACGTTGGGTTCAGCCTTGATTTCGGCCAAACTTCGCGTCGCAACGGGTATGGGTCTGGGCGTCGGCAATGCGCTGTTTACTGGTGCACTCGAAGCGATTTACGCCGACCGTCAGCAGGGGCATCTCGAAGATCGGATGCTGATGCGGCCCTTTCCGCAATTTATCGCCGATGAAGCCAAGCGGAAGGAAGTCTGGGAGGCTTATCGCCAAGACATAATATCGTCATCGGGCATCGCATTGTTTCTGTTCGGCAACAAGAAGGCTGGCGATGACACTGTGATTGCCGACGGCATGATCCGCGAGTTCGAAATCGCCCGACAACATGGCGTGACCTGCATTCCTATAGGTGCCACCAGTTATGCTGCCGCTGAGTTAGCCGACCGTTGGATTGGTGACAACGCGGGCGGGGATGTCGCTCTGCTTGATGCGCTGAAGGAATTACGCGAGCCGCGTGAGAACCTCAACGAACTGATTGACCCAATCCTAAAAATCGCGGCGACTGCACGGAAAATAAAGTAACACGATGCACAAAGTCTTCATCAGCTACCATCACGCCAACGACCAGTGGGCCAAAAACCAGTTACAACAATGGGCTGAAGAATATGGCCTGTTCATTGACGTGTCCGTTGATACCAACGACGTTAACGATAATCTGCCAACCGAAAGCATTCGTCGGATCATCCGAGATGACTATCTCAGGGATTCGAGCGTTACCATCGTTCTGGTCGGTACGGAGACCAAAGGACGAAAGCATGTCGATTGGGAGATCTACTCCAGCATGTATGATGGAACGGTCAACAAGCAGTCTGGAATCCTCGTCATTCAACTTCCGTCCACCAGCCCCTCATATTGGACGGCGGCACACGAAGTTGAGAAGGCCGCGGTCTATCCTGATTGCACCTCGTGGAGCACCGTCAGTGACCGGGCGGAGTATGAACGGCGCTATCCATACCTGCCTGACCGCATCATCGATAATTTATTGGATCCAAAGGCCAAGATTTCCGTGACCACATGGGACCGTATCGCGAGAAGTTTGAACAACCTCGTGACGATGATTGATGCCGCCTATGATTATCGTGCGTGCTGCGAGTATGACCTGTCGCGACCAATGCGTTCAAGCAATAGTCCGACGCTCATTTACTGATAGAGGGCTGAAGTTACGGTCTGCAGTCCCATTGCTCCGCTATGACGCACGGTCAGAATAATAACTATTGAAGAACAGGGAGGAAATCGGTGTCCACATTCACGGAAAGCCGCATCCGGCAGCGTGCCCAGCGTCAGGCTGGAAGTTGGAGAACGGCAAAAGCCGTCCTCAAAGAAGAAGCCTTGGCGGCAAAAACCAAGTCAAGCTTCGACATTTTTCTCAGTCATTCGACTTCAGACGCCGAGATAATCCTAGGCGTGAAAGGCGTGTTGGAAGACTATGGCAAAACGGTCTACGTAGACTGGCTTGAGGATCCCCAATTGGACCGAAGCAATGTCACTCCAGCAACTGCTGAGGTTATCCGACTCCGGATGCGTCAGTGCAAGTCACTCATATATGTGCATACCGCAAATTCCCGTTCATCGAAATGGATGCCGTGGGAGCTGGGTTATTTCGATGGATTTAACGGTGCCGTCGCAATATTACCTGTAACGCACAGTCAGCAATACAGCTATGAAGGCCAAGAATACCTTGGCATCTATCCATACTTAGACGAAGCTCCCGCTCAGGGAAAAACACTCAACGAAATGTGGGTCAACAACGGTCGTTCAGCGGCTCGGCGATGGACCAACTGGATCAGCGATCCGCGAGCATTCCGCAAAATGAGTTGAGCGATTCGCATAACGGGTTCCAGGAGACATGGCTTTTGAACGCCACCGCGCCGGAGGAAAAGAAGGGCAGAAACGCAGTTCTTATTTAGTCGTTCACAGCCCCGCCGAAGGGAATCCGAACCGTATATGTGAATTTGGCTACACTGATCAGTTCCATTTTCTTTCGTTGCATTCAGAAAATGGGCCATCAACTCCCGGCCCTTTATCCCCAGCGTGTGGCCATTGGTGTCAGACTACAGGAAATTACAGCTCGTTCCGATGTGACAGTCATGTCGGTTACAAGGCTCTTTCGCGAAGTATCCTGAAAACGCTGGCCCGGCCGATGCCAAGCTGGGCAGCAATGGCATTTGCTGTCAAACCTTCCTGCTTCAGACGGAGCACGTCGGCAGCTTTGGCGCGCGCTGTGGCCTTCCGCCCTTTGTATTTGCCGTCAGCTTTCGCTTTTGCGATGCCTTCTAGCTGGCGCTCAAGCATCAGATCACGTTCGAATTCAGCAATGCCACCCAACACCGTCAGGATCAGCTTCCCCGTCGGGGTGGCGGTGTCCACGTTCATCGACAGGATGCGTAGCGTAACCCCCTTGTCTTCCAGCGTTTTCGCGATGGCCAGCAAGTCTGCCGTCGAACGCGCAAGGCGGTCAGGTTTTGTGACGATCAGCGTGTCGCCTTCGCGGACGTAATCGAGCGTTCGTTCCAACTCGGGCCGTTTGGTGGCGACGGCGGAAACTTCTTCATGAAACAGTTTTACGCAACCAGCTACCTTCAGGTCTCGAAGCTGGGCGTCAAGGCCCGCTTTCTGATCGGTAGTGGATGTACGGGCGTAGCCGACAATCTGGCCCAGAGCTTGGCTGGCAACTGTATCCATGTGAAATCATCCAATAGTATCAATAGGTTTTCAAACATGGTGAGTCGAAGGTCTCATAAGGTCAATAGCCGATCATACGAGACTGAAAATGGTTCCAAGCAGTGAGGCTCACACAGGACTGCCCCAGTGAGACTAGCGATGCCGCAGATTTGCCCGTAACGAAAATACCTGCCGTAACGAAATTCGCGCTGCGGGGGGTAGATCAAATTTTCCACTTGAAATAGGAAAAAGATCCTAGTATATGGCCATCACAGCGTTGGTGCCGGACTAATTCTGGCTAGGGCGCTCATTCCGAGGCGTAAACAAATGAGGTTCCTTCTCTCGATACGAATAGCTGCATGACCGTTGCGGGCCAATGGCCTGTTTTCATTGCACAATTGTATTCGAAGGGAACCCAACGTGACTTACTTTCAAAAGTTTTACATCGCCGATACGCATTTCGGGCACGAGGCCGCCATCGGCTTTTGTGATCGCCCATTCTTATCTGTAAGGGAAATGGACGAGTTCATGGTCGATGCGTGGAACAGCGTCGTCCGTCCAACCGACATCATCTATCATCTTGGCGATTTCAGCTTCGGCGGCGCAGCGCATGCCCGTCAGATTTTCCGTCGGTTGAACGGTCGCAAGATCCTCGTTCTTGGCAACCACGATGTTGATCATGACGGCAACACACTTAGCTATCTGGCCGATCTCGCCTGGGATCAGGCACCGGTGCACGCTTTGACAACCACGGACAGTGGCGAACGGCTGTTCCTGTCGCACTATGCGCATCGCACCTGGCCGGGCTCACATCGCGGCAGCTATCATTTTTACGGCCATACCCACGGACGTCTCGACAGCATTGGTCTGAGCCGAGACGTCGGCGTCGATGTGCCGGATGTGTCCTTCTGCCCGCGCGCTTTCCAGCATCTCAAAGCTGCTCTGCCTGGTCTCGCGACCTTCGCTACGGTCTGATCCATCCGCCGCACACTTTCCAACGATTGCACATGCACATGCGAGCTCCCTGCGCTCCCGCAGGTTGAGCACCAATTATTCAGGAGAAATTACTCATGCCTACTGAAAAGCAAGACCAGCATCACGATATTCAGGGTTTCGATGATCTCGATTTTGAAGGCGTCGAGCGCGAGCTGGAAGAAGTCTGCGCGGACGATCCTGCCGATAGCAATTACGTCGATCCGGTCATCGACAGTTTTCGCATCGGGCTTTTGTACGAGTGCTTTGTAGATGCAATCCGCAATGGCGCGTCTTCGGTGGCTGCACGCGATTATTTTCATGTCGAGAAACCGTGCGTTCTCGTCGTCAGGTGCCGCGATGATGAGGAAAAAACGCTATTTTACGTCGCTCTCGACGGAATTTTGGACGGCTCGTTCCGGCAAAAATTTGTTGGTGATCGGCCCGAAAAGTCCCAAGCCGTCGATTTTGACGTCTACGAAGATACTGCGAAGCGAAAGGGCAAAGATGGCATTTTGAACGTTCTATTCGAGCATCGTCGTGTTTTCATTTTTATGACACCCAGTCAGAAAATTCCTGCGGAAATTGCAGGATTTGTCGATGCCGAGATCGCGCTGCAGTGCACGCCCAGTGCGCTGGAAAATGCGGTCAAGAAATATATCGACAGCGATTTTTACCTGGATGCGCAAATCGGACGTGAACTGATGGCGGTTCCCGTGAACCAATTGATGAGCATCTTTTCTGAGGGTCGACATCCGTTGAAATCTTGCGAACTGGCCTATGCGTATCTCGAAGCCCAAAAGCATGGTAAGTCAGCAGAAGCTGTCGTGCCTGCATCAGACACGAGCGCGCCCACGCTTAACGACCTGCACGGCCTCGGCGCTGCAGGTGAGTGGGGTCGCGACCTCGCCATCGATTTGGCTGACTGGCAGGCGGGCCGGATTTCGTGGTCGGAAGTTGATCGGGGTATTTTGCTGGCGGGTGCTCCGGGCACGGGAAAAACCACCTTTGCGGCGGCTTTGGCGCGCACCTGTGACGTCGAGCTAGTGGCGACCTCCATGGCACAATGGCAAGCCTGCGGACATCTCGGGGACTATCTCAAGGCCATGCGGAAAGCGTTCGAGGCTGCACGCAAAAAGGCACCGTGCATCCTGTTTATCGATGAGTTTGACTCCGCTGGCGACCGCAACAGCCGTGACTCCGACAACGCGAGCTACGACGTGAAAGCCATCAATGGGCTTTTGGAATGTCTTGACGGCGTTGCCGGGCGCGAGGGTGTTGTCGTCGTTGGCGCGACCAATGATCCAAACCGTGTTGATCCGGCACTGCGCCGTCCAGGTCGCCTTGAGAAGGTCATCGAAATTCCGCTGCCGGATGAAGCCGCTCGCGAAGGAATTTTGCGGTTTCATCTGAAACGCGATCTCGAGGGAGTTGATCTTTCACCAGTCGTCGAACGCTCGCAGGGCATGGCAGGCGCATGGCTTGAGGCACTTGTTCGTCAGGCGCGTCGGACAGCGCGGCGGGCTCGTCGTGATATGGTCATCGACAATTTGCTGGCAGCTCTTCCAACTCGCGAGCCAATGCCAGCTCAAGTGCTTGCTATGTCGGCCGTACACGAAGCTGGCCACGGTATTATTGCTTTGGAATATGGGAAAACGATCAAGTTCGCGCAAGTTACGCGGGAGATTTTGACTGATTCCAATAGTTTCGACGGTGGTTGCGTATCTATCGTCCGGCCGGACGCCGAAATTTATCTGCGTTCAAAAAACCAGATTGTCTTGATGATCAAACATCTTCTCGGCGGTCTCGCTGCCGAAGATATTTTTTTCGGTGAGCGAAATGACGGCGGCGAAGCAGATCTCAAAGAAGCAACGTGGTGGGCGGCTCGTATGTGGCTTTCCACAGGTCAGCAAGACCTCCTCACGTCTTTTGTCCAGTCCGATTCCGAACCCGTGTTGGCGGCTCTGAAAACCCGCCTCGACATCCAGAAGAAAGTCGAAGGACTGCTTCAACAGTGCATGACAGAAGTCAAAAGTATCATCGAGCGACGGCGCGATGATGTTCGCAGGCTTGCCGACGTATTGATCGAACGCGGATGTCTTACGGGTGATGAAATCAACGAGCTGCTGACTTCGAAGCCTCCGCGACGGCTGCGGTTGCTGAAGAGCATGCAGAAACGCGAAGAAGAGGTTGACTTCGGCTAGGCTTTCTAAAAGCGCGGTTGAACCGGGACGACCATAAGAGTTGCATTCTGCTTCACGCTTATGAATTATCCCTTCGACATTCAATTACTGGGGATAAGCTCGCCACCCCACTAATTAGCCATGTTACGCTGAGCACTATATAGGCGATTGTCTTTTACCTTATTACTTTGGGTTGATTAGCGAATTGGAAGACGTCACTTACCTTTGGGTCGCAGAAACCGTACTAAAAAAGCATAAGCGGCCTCTCACTGCGCGCGCGCTCGTCAACTATGGCCTTGAAGATGAGTTATTTCCTGCTGCGGGGCTTAGTCGCACACCACAGAAATCTATGCAAGCACGCTTAAGTATAGACATCTTAAACAATGACAAGTCGCCCTTCGTGAGAACCAGTCGTGGACGGTTCTATCTTCGTGAACTGCTTGCGGAGCAACAGTCCAACGACCCAGATGCGCTGAAGGTGTATCGCGCAGAACGCCGAGCACCGGTACCATCGTCAGAGTTGGTTCTCTGTATCCCTAGAACGGCGTACGAACGCTTTTTGCAGTATCAGGGCATAGGAAATGCAGCTCCGCCAAATCCGCTTTTAGAACTTGGGGAGGCCGAGGTAACATACATACCGCGTTCTGTCGCCGAAACGGATGATGGATATAAGCAGATCGTCACATACACTGTTATCCAGTATCAATCGAAAATATTGGCCTTCCGACGAGGCTTGTACAACCGGGCGGCAAAATTCCTTCGCGGGGCGCAATGTGTCGGCTTCGGGGGGCATGTGAGTGAAGACGATAGAGATCTTTTCTCCCTCGGTGATCTTGGAGTTAGACAAAATGCAGCGCGAGAAATTTCTGAGGAATTGATGCTGCCGAATGGTCGACCTCGGGTGAACCCAGACGACCTAGAATTTCTTGGAATATTGAACGACGACTCGTCTGATGTTGGCGTCCGGCACATGGCTGTGGTTTTACGGTACTGGGTGGACGACTGGTCCCAATGGAAATCCGTCGGGCGCGGAGAGGTATCTATCAACAAAATCAAGTGGCTCGATACGTTGAAAGAGCCGATCAACCTCTCGGAGTTCGAGTATTGGTCTCAGCTTGTGCTCAGAGAATTTTTCAAAAGCTCGATGGAGATGGTTCCGAGTTACAAAATTCAGAGAAAGTCTATTTTCCAGGGACCACACGTCCTCTGTGTCGTCGGTTCGATTGGTTCGGGCAAATCTGCGACAAGCAATCTTTTGCGCAATAAATTTCGTTACACAGGCGTGAATTCAGGCCAGGTATTGGCGAGGCTAATGGAGATGCCTCCAGTTCCAGATACGCCCCGTGACGTGTTTCAATCGTCAGCTGAGGTTTTCATCACTAGTCCCGATGGCCCGAACAGGCTCGGGCGAGCGTTAGCGGTGGAGGTAACCGCGACACAGTCAGACCGTGTATTAATTGATGGAATCAGGCATCCAGAAACACTTGAGGCTCTTAAACAGTATGCAACACTGCCAGTGGCCTTACTTTACGTTTACACGCCGCCTGATGTGGCCTTCGAGATGTACCGAGACCGAGAAGGGCATAACGAAAATGACATAACTTTTCCAGAATTCATCAAGCACTACGCTGCGCCCGTTGAAAGCAAAATCCGCTACATGACGGGGGACGCTGACATTATTATTATCAATTGGCTTGGACTTGATGCTTACGAACGGGCGTTGTCCACTCTGATGGGGGAACTGAATGCTCGTTGAAACGAATGGCGGCTATGACGACGGATACGAGGCTGTTACAGGCTTTTGGGGAACCAACGCAGGATCGCTTGTAAGAGATTACCTTGCCACTCACGGCGCGGCTGGGCTGAGGGTGCTGGATGTCGGCGCAGGAGAAGGTAAGAATTCCGCCGCGTTCGCACGCGCAGGCGCGAAGGTCACCGCGTTGGAATGTTCTGCTGCTGCGATTAGGAACGGTCGGATATTGTTCCCGAACGAGGCCATCGATTGGACTCACCGTGATGCCCTCAAAGTGAATTATCCCAAGAACTCATACGATATTATCGTATCCTATGGGCTTACGCATTGTCTGCCTTCAGAGGCGCTGGCGCGCCGGTTGGTTTGCGATCTACAGTCGGCACTTGTTTCCGGTGGTACCTTCATTTTAGTGTCCTTTAACTCAGGCAGCCACGACCTTGCCGCACATCCGGAATTTCATCCGCTGCTGCTCGACCATAAATGGTTTGTTTCGATGTTCGATGGCTGGCACTTTGAGCATTTATCCGACGCTATTCTCTTCGAGACGCATCCTCATAACAACATACCCCATCATCATTCACTTACGAGATTGACGGTGACCAAACCATGAAAGCCACGGTCCCAGCAGAATTGAAAAAACTGTATCGCCAAGGCCGTGTAGTCCCGTTCGTTGGTGCGGGAGCTTCCATGTCGTTAACATGGACGACTCAAGGATCGACGACTGCTCAACGAGGTCCGTCATGGTCGGAGATGGTGAGCGAGGCATGTCGCCTGATGGGGTATTCTGATCCCGAACTTCTTCGCTATCGGGGGACAGATCTACAGATTCTGGAATTCTTTGAGCAGAAGATGGGAAATTTCGCGCCGCTGACTAATTGGCTCGTCCGCAAATTTGATGTCAACGATGACGCGGTCAAGGCCTCTAAAGTGCACAATACACTCGCCAGCTTCGCCAATTCGAAAACGTACTACACAACAAATTACGACGATTTGCTGGAACGATCCCTGCGTTTAGCAGGTAGGCAAGTTAAGGTGGTCGCACGTGAGCGAGATATGGGTGGAAGCGATCCTGTTGAAGTTGTGAAGTTCCACGGAGACTTCAACAATCCTGATTTGATGGTGTTCTCGGAAGCGCATTATTATAAAAGGCTGCGCTATGATGTTCCCTTGGATTTTAAGCTCCGCTCCGATCTTCTGAACAGGGTCGCGCTATTTGTAGGTTACAGCTTTAGTGACCTAAACATCGGGTTTTTGTTTGATCTATTGAACGAGTTGCTCAAGTCATTGCCCGATAGTGATACTGGGAAGAGAGCTTATATTGTCGTCAACAATCCGTCTGATTTTGAGTATACCCTTTTTCAAAAGCGAAACATCGAGATCATACCCACTTATGGGGATAAACGTACAGAGACGCTTGTTGAGGTCCTAGAGGAGATCGTGTCATGAATAAACGCACTATCTTCTATGCTACGCTTAGCAAATTCAAAAACGAAGAACTCGCTATCATTGCCGACATCAATTTCCAAGATGAAAAGGGTACAAGCCACCGGATTGGTGATTTGATTGATTTTCGGGTATCCGAAACTCCTACCGAGGAACCGCTAGAAATCGATATCGTAGAAATGGTCCGTCATAAAGTGCGTTCGGCGTACAAGACAATCCTCGCTCCGTGCATAGTTGAACATGCCGGGCTGATACTTGAGAAAAATGCCAGTAAAAGCTTCCCCGGTGGTCTAACTCAACCGATGTGGGATGCGCTTGGAGCAACAGGTTTTCTTGAGAGGATCGGATGTGGAGGCGAGCGCGTGACCGCGCGTGCCGTAGTGGGGTACTGCGACGGAATGGCGACTTATACCTTTGTCGGTGAGACTGTTGGGAAACTCGCAAACGCTCCTATTGGAAACCGGGGCTTCTATTGGGACGTGATATTTTGTCCGGATGATGACCCATCGGGCAGGACCTATGCTGAGATTTGTGACGTCGATGGAGGGCTAAACACCAAGCTTGGGATGTCACAATCCACGAAGGCGATTCAAAAATTCGCATCGTTTCTCTCCACGCAATCTGGGGTTGCCTTATTCAATCTTAGTTGAGCGGGGTGTTTCCACTACGTATCGAACCTTCAATGAAGGTAACTGAGATGTTGAGAGCTTTTGGACTTTTCACGCTGCCCAGTAAATATCATTCCTTTGATTCAAAATAAGGCGATAGATCAAGGCCGTCCGGTAGCGGAATGGAACGCAAAACTTCGATCTCTTCCTTTCGCAGCGATTTTGAACCATAACTTTGCGAAGGGCTTTTGAATGCATGTCCTGTTTGCAGGTCGTGCGTTCTTTCATCCACCTGCGCGAGCCGCATGATATCTTTTGCCGTGTGGCGCGTTGAATGAAACACACGTTCCAGAGGTGTGTGAATTCCTACATCTCGGAGCATCCTGTTCATCCGTTTGGATGCGGCATCAGCCGGGTCTTTGACACGTGTTTTGCCGTAATAAAAACTCGCAGGGAAAAGCCACTCATCCGCCTTTCGGGTTTGTGCATAGCCGATGAACCCGGCGGTCTCAAAGCAGTCATGGAGTGCGATCAGACGTCGCGACGACTTGTTTTTCAGTTTGCGCTTCTTCTCTGTTCCCTCGTTCGTAATGATATTCGTGCGAAGGTCGAGCACCCAGTATTGCGAGCCGTCTGATGCCGACATCAGATAAACGTCTTTGCCTTGCAGATAGATCAGCTCGCCAATACGAGCGCCTGTTACGCTGCCCAAAAGCGGTAGCCATTTCATATCGGCTCGCGTCTCCTGCGCTGCGTGTTTAAACCACAAGTTCAATTCCGGTGTTCCGAAAGGTTGCCGTTCGATTGATTCAGCAGCGGCGGCGGAAATTCGAATCTCGACGTCTGATAATGGCGATCTGAACTCATATTCAGCAGCCATATCTTTAAAAAACGTGCGCAGAGGCGACAGGTAATTCGTGTCGATGGTCTTTTCGGTCAGCGTCGGAAGCCGATTTTTTGAAAGGAGGCGGTCATTATAATCGGCTGCTTCTTCCCGCGTCATCTCACGAATTTCAGGGGTTTTGTTATGATTCTGAGGAACGCGTACAAGGAGGTTGGACCATTTTTGGAAATCGAAATAGGAATATTTGTTAACAGGCTTATTTCCTGCGAATTCGCAGAAGTCACTGATCCGATTATAATCCGTCTTGATTTTCTTTTCATCGATGGCCAGTCCCCGGCGCATTTGCGTCCAGTCTTCTAGTACATCCAACAATAGGGGCCGGGGCCGACCGCCGTCCAGGGACGTCTCGACGTTCTGCGTAAGAGACAGCATTTGCCGCGCTAGCGCAGATACTGCGCCTTCCAGCGCATCGATCTTTTTCGAGCCAGGTCGGTTAGGCAGATTTTTGACCTGCTCCTGGACATGCGCGATGCTTCCGCCAAGCGTTTGGAGCCTGGTGCTGAAATCCTTTTGCTGCTGAAAATGCTCCGTCAGCATCGAAAGTTCTGCCTTGCGGACAGCCAGTTCGACGCGCTTTTCCGTCGTTTCTGTGATGTCCTGCAGTTGATGCGTGAGAGCTTCAACCATTTCCGAAAGCTCTTTTATAATCTCATTACGCAAGTCGTTTTGCGTCACAGCCCCGTAATCCCTCATCCTGACCGCCGTAAACAGTTTTTCCGCATGACCCGAAAGCACCCGGGCTAAGCGACGCGCTGTTAGCGCAGGGATGCGGCCAATCGGAATGCGCAGCGGTGATCTGCCAATCAAATATTGCAAATCGGTCGGGACGGCAATTTGGAATCGAAAACTGTTGCGATGAATATTGAGATACACGATAATCTGCCGTGGGGTAGGGACTGGGGTATAAGGTCCCAAAACGACAATCTTCTTCTCAATTAAATCAATAAGTTAGCTATGGCGGAGAGAGCGGGATTCGAACCCGCGATACGGTTCCCCGTATACACACTTTCCAGGCGTGCGCCTTCAACCACTCGGCCACCTCTCCGTCTGATTTGCTGTCTTGAAATCCGCAGTGCGGTAAGAACTCTTGCAAACGCACCACCACTTTTCAAATCAGGCATTGGTTAGTTGCCAAAACAGGTGCTGCGGCGCGCAATATAGCCAGAATACACATATGTTCAACTGCTATTTGCCAGTTTTCGCTTTAATTTATTGTGGCCTATGCAATGTCCATGAATATAAGCCTAAGGTATTGTTTTTACATAATATTATTCTGAGCATGTTTCGGAAATTTCTTCGATTTGGGTGCAATAGTCGGTTTGTGGTATAATTTAGCGGCTGGTAACGCATAGATTGAATGGCAAATAGCGCACATTTTTGCATGATGCTTATGGATAAATTCAAAGGCAGAGAATCGTGTTTCGTTTTGTTTTGCGTAGTTTCGCGGTTTTGTTTCTGGCGATAGGTGTCATTTTCGCCATTCTTGATGGTGCGCGTTCTGTGGGTGCCTCGGAATTGGTGACCAAATCGCTTCTTGATATTTGGGCACGTGGTGCGCCCGAGACGCTGGGGGATGCAGAAGCGCTCGTGACGCACTATATAGGGTCTGCAGTGTGGGACAGGCTGTTGCTTCCCGTGCTTGAACAGCCCGGCTGGCTCGTTTTCGGTGTTCTTGCGCTTCTGTTTTACATAGCCGGTCATCGACGTGAGAAGCCATTGGGCATTTTCAGTGCTTGAGCCTAAGCCGTTCGGAAGAGAATGATGACTGGAGGCGGCTTTATCCAAGAGGATTGCGCACATATCCCGTGCGTCTCAGGAGGTGTTGAATGGGTTTCCTAGACAGCTATCGCAAGAAGATTGAAATGCCTTCGCAGGACGACGCCTTGCCGGGTCGTAGGGATGCTATTCCTACGGCTTTGAAGCATTTTGTGTCGGGTCAGCCGCTTAAAGGTCCATGGCCTGAGGGCATGAAGCAGGTCATGTTTGGTATGGGCTGTTTCTGGGGGGCAGAGCGGCTTTTCTGGCAGGTTCGTGGTGTTTATGTTACCGCCGTTGGATATGCAGGCGGAATTACGCCGAACCCGACCTATGAGGAAACCTGCACTGGTTTGACCGGGCATGCTGAAGTGGTTTTGGTGGTTTACGATCCGAATGTTGTGAGCCTCGGAGAGCTGTTGTCACTGTTCTGGGAAGAGCATGATCCGACACAGGGAATGCGACAGGGCAACGATATCGGCACAACCTATCGGTCTGTGATTTATACCTTCGATCAGGCTGATCGTGAAATTGTGGAAAAGAGCAGGGGCGCATATCAGGATGCACTTGCTGCTCGCGGTCTCGGATCCGTCACGACGGAGATTGCAGATGCTCCGACGTTCTATTACGCGGAAGATTATCATCAGCAATATCTGGCCAAGAATCCGAACGGCTATTGCGGCCTGCGTGGAACTGGCGTGAGCTGCCCGATACCGGCGGCGTCATAAAAGTGGAAAGATCGCGCGGCTATGACCGCGCGATTTTCTTATTCATGATCAGCATGCCTTCATCGTCGCCCTTGAGCTCCTCGAAGTCATCCCAGGCAATTTTGCGGTAAAGGTCGGGCTTGTCCGTATAAAGATAGGCTTCGCTGTAGCCGAGCTGGTGGGCAGCGCCTTCAATTGCGGTCATAAGAGCTTTCGCAACTCCTCTCCCACGGTATTCCGGTGCAACGAGCAGGCTCGCAACCCACGGCTTGAGATGAGGGTGGCTGTCCAGATCATTGTGGATCAAAAGGACGAATCCTGCGAGTTCGCCATTCCAGAGTGCCGCACGGACAGCCTGCCCGTCAGTGGAGTGGATGATCTCCTGCAACCCGGAAACGATGTCTTCTTCGGTTGCGCCCGACAAATATCCCCACTGTGTGTGGTTCCATTTAGCGCAGGTTGCGGCAAGGTCGGCACGATCAGCAAGCGTTATAATCTCAATCATGATTTTACCAGTGTGGGGGCTTGGTGACAGGGATTTCAGGAGCTGTTTGTCCCTCTAGTGTCAGAAAACGATCCGTTAACGCGGACAGCTTTTTGTTTAATTGATCAATCGTCTTCCACTGCTCGGCGAGGACAGATGAAAGCTCCTCAATGGTCTTTTCCTGTTCAGCAACCCTTATCTCAAGTTCCATCAGGCGCGTTTCCGTGGACATGATCAATCTTCCGTCTCTTTTGATGTTGAGAAGATAAAAAATCCGCGCTGGCTGCTCAATACCAATTATCGAGCAGCCAGCGCGGATTAATTTGTTTTCTATTGTACGGTTTGAAACTTACTTCGTGCCGTACATACGGTCGCCAGCGTCACCCAAGCCCGGCACGATATAGCCTTTTTCATCAAGGCGTTCATCGATCGAAGCCGTGAACACTTCGACATCCGGATGGGCTGCAGTGAAGCGTTCGATGCCTTCCGGGGCTGCCAACAGGCAGAGGAAGCGGATGTTGGTTGCGCCGCGCTCTTTCAGCTTGTCGATAGCTGCTATCGCAGAATGACCGGTGGCGAGCATTGGATCGACCACGATGATGAGGCGATTGACAATATCTTCCGGCGCCTTGAAGTAATATTCAATCGGCTGCAACGTGTCGTGGTCACGATAGAGGCCGATATGTGCCACGCGGGCAGCAGGCACCAGATCCAGCATGCCTTCAAGCAGGCCATTGCCTGCGCGCAGGATGGAAGCGAAGACCAGCTTTTTGCCTTCAAGAATTGGTGCTTCCATTGGCATCATCGGTGTATCGATGTGCATGGTGGTCAGTTCGAGATCGCGCGTCACTTCATAGCAAAGCAGCAGCGATATTTCTTTCAGCAAACGCCGGAAGCTTGCTGTTGAGGTTTCGCGCTTGCGCATAATGGTGAGCTTGTGCTGGACAAGCGGGTGGCTGACGACAATAACGCCCATGTTCTTTCCACTTTTCTTGTTATCTTTTTTGACCTTAGAGCGGTTCCAGTTAGGACTGAATCGTTGGAACCGCTCTATTTATTTTTACGCATTATCCAACGAAAAACCGCTTCGCACTTTTATTAGAAATGCTTTAGCGGCGAATGATGCCGGAGAAAACGCGTGGCAAGCGCACACGCACAGTTTTCTCTGTCTTCGACCATTTTACACAGTTCCGCAAGTCTGGAGCGCGTCTCTATCTGATTGAATCTGACCAGTAGATCACAAAAGGGGTATCGGCTGGCGGTCTGTGCTTGTATCGTCCGGTACAAGCTTTATATGCATCAAGCAAACGGAAAACGGAGATCGTCTTCGTTTCGCACATGAACCGGCAGGATGAGTTATGAGCCAGCAGAACGGCAATGCGGACCGCGTGGGCGCGCAAGGTGGCATGGAGCATTCATTCGGCTTCAAAGCGGTCGATGAAGATGCCAAGCAAGGGCTGGTCAACGACGTTTTCCATAAGGTTGCCAAGCGTTACGATGTGATGAACGATCTCATGTCCGGTGGGCTGCATCGCGTCTGGAAAGATGCGATGATCGGCTGGCTGGCACCGTCCAAGCGCCCGGGTTGGACTTCGCTTGATGTTGCAGGTGGTACGGGTGATATCGCATTCCGTATTGTTGAAGCTTCTGGTCGTCAGGCGCATGTCACCATCCTCGATATCAATGGCTCCATGCTTGGTGTGGGTCGTGAGCGCGCGATCAAGAAGGGGCTTGCTGAAAACCTCGAATTTGTTGAAGCCAGTGCAGAAGAGCTGCCGTTTGAAGATGCAAGTTTCGATGCCTACACGATTTCATTCGGCATCCGTAACGTCCCACATATCGATAAGGCGTTGTCTGAAGCCTATCGGGTGTTGAAACCGGGCGGCCGTTTCATGTGTCTCGAATTCTCCGAGGTCGAACTCCCGCTTCTCGACAAGGTTTACGATCAGTGGTCGTTTAAGGCTATCCCGCAGATTGGCAAGATGATCACGGGTGATGCCGATTCCTACAGCTATCTGGTGGAATCTATCCGCAAGTTCCCAAAGCAGGAAGACTTTGCACGCATGATCCGCGATGCGGGTTTCGAGCGGGTAAGCTATCGCAATTTCACGGGCGGTATCGCAGCACTTCATTCCGGCTGGAAGCTCTGAGTCCGATATGAGCAATATTTCTGCGGCCCTACGGTTGATGCGTGCTGGCTGGATTATGGCGCGCGAAGGCGTGTTGAGTTCACTGCCTGTCGATGATGCGGCTGGATTGCCTGCTCTGGGGCATAAGGTTGCCAAGCTGCTTGCGCGCAAACGTGCGAAAAATACCGCTCGTTCCGAGCGTATTTCGCGTGCGATGAACAAACTTGGCCCGTCTTATGTGAAGCTTGGCCAGTTTCTGGCAACGCGTCCCGATATTGTCGGGAAGGATGTGGCGGCTGATCTTGAACTGCTGCAGGACCGGCTCGATTTCTTCCCGCAGGTTGAAGCAGTTGCGGCAGTCGAGAATTCTCTTGGCCGCAAGATCGATGATCTTTTTGTGAGCTTTGACGCGCCGATTGCGGCAGCATCGATGGCTCAGGTGCATCCGGCTTATGTGATGAAGGATGGCGCGCCACACAAGGTTGCGGTCAAGGTCATCCGCCCCGGCGTGCGCCAACGCTTTGCACGCGATCTGGAGAGCTTCTTCATGGTCGCCCGTATGCAGGAGCGCCATGTTCCTTTTACGCGGCGTTTGCGTCCCGTCGAGATGGTGAAAACGCTGCATCAGACCACGCGTATCGAGATGGATCTGCGGCTTGAGGCGGCAGCACTTTCCGAAATCGCCGAGAATATTAAAGATGATACAGGCTTTCGTGTTCCCAATGTCGATTGGGAACGTACCGGGCGTGATGTCCTGACGCTTGAATGGATCGACGGCATCAAAATGTCGGACGTGGAAGCACTAAGTGCTTCAGGGTTCGACCTCAAAAAGATCGCCGAAACGCTGATCCAGTCCTTCCTGCGTCATACGTTGCGCGACGGTTTTTTCCATGCCGACATGCATCCGGGTAATCTGTTCGTTGATCCGCAAGGCATGATTGTTGCGGTCGATTTTGGCATTACCGGGCGGCTCAACAAGCAGCAGCGGCGGTTCCTCGCTGAAATTCTCTATGGCTTCATCACGCGAGACTATATGCGTGTGGCGGAAGTGCATTTTGAAGCTGGTTACGTGCCGCACACACATGATGTGGCGAGCTTTGCGCAGGCAATCCGGGCCATTGGCGAGCCGATCCACGGTCAGCCAGCTGAAACCATTTCCATGGCCAAGCTGCTGACGCTGCTATTTGAAGTGACCGAGCTTTTCGACATGGAAACGCGGCCAGAACTTCTGATGCTTCAGAAGACAATGGTTGTGGTGGAAGGTGTTTCGCGTACGCTCGATCCGCATTTCAATATGTGGAAGGCAGCCGAACCGGTGGTTGGGGATTGGATTCGTAAGAATCTCGGGCCGCAGGGCATGTTGCTTGATGCAAAAGACAGCGCTTATGCACTGCTGCATTTCACACGCAAAACACCTGAACTGGTGGCGCGTGTCGAGCGTGCATCGGTGGCACTTGATGAGATGGCGCTCAACGGTCTGCGCTTTGATGAGGCTACAGCTGAAGCCATCGGACGCGCCGAAGCACGGCATTCGCGCTGGGGTCGGATCGCACAGATTGTGATTGCAATTTCGCTCGCAGCGATAGCGATTAAGCTCTATATCGAGCTTTAATTCAACACATTGTTGATTAATCAGCAAAACAGTGATTTCATTGATTGCATCAGCATTAGACCGGTGCAATCAAATGGCCAGTATTACAATCCGCAATCTTGACGATGCCGCTAAAGAAAGGCTGCGCGTTCGCGCAGCGCAAAACGGGAGGTCGATGGAAGAGGAAGCCCGTCTTCTGCTTGGCGGGGTTGACGGAGTGAGCGCTGTCACGCCAGCTTCTGTTCCGGCCGCGGGCACATTGCAGGGCAAACGTATTCTTCTCATTATTGGCGGCGGGATTGCCGCTTATAAGGCGCCTGATCTCATTCGCCGCCTACGTGAACGCGGCGCGCATGTGCGTCCTTTGATGACATCAGCTGCACAGCAATTTGTAACGCCGTTAACCATTGGTGCGGTGTCCGCCGATCATGTGTTCACTGATCTGTTTTCACGTGAGGACGAGCAGGACGTCGGGCATATTCGGCTCGCACGGGATGCCGATCTGATCGTTGTCGCGCCTGTGACTGCTGATCTTATGGCCAAGATGGCACATGGTTTGGCGGATGACCTGGCAAGTGCCGTGCTGCTTGCGCGAAAAATTCCGGTGCTGGTTGCGCCAGCGATGAACCCGGCCATGTGGGAAAATCCGGCAACAAAGCGCAATCGCCTAACCCTGGTAAATGATGGCGTGCGGTTCATTGGTCCTGAAAAAGGTGAGATGGCGGAAAGTGGTGAGGCTGGCACTGGCCGCATGAGCGAGCCACTGGCTATTGTTGCAGCTGTTGAAACTCTGCTTGCGCCACGGGCAAAACCGCTTTCGGGCAAGACAATTGTCATGACGTCTGGACCGACCCATGAGCCGATTGATCCGGTGCGCTATATCGCCAATCGTTCGTCCGGCAAGCAGGGGCACGCCATTGCCGCCGCGCTCGCGAAGTTGGGTGCCACGGTGCATCTGGTTTCGGGTCCCGTTACGATCCCTGATCCGCAAGGCGTCAAAGTCATCCATGTTGAAACAGCGCGTGAAATGCAGGCGGCAGTGGAAAGCCGTTTGCCTGCTGATGCTGCCGTGATGGTGGCAGCGGTTGCTGATTGGCGGACGGCCAATGCGGCAGATCAGAAGATTAAGAAGCAGCCCGGTGAAAGTGCGCCGACGCTTAGCATGGTCGAGAACCCGGATATTTTGGCCGGTATTGGTCATAGTGAGAAGCGTCCCGGTCTTGTGGTGGGCTTTGCTGCGGAAACGCAGGACGTGCTCGCCAATGCAGGCCGCAAGCTTGACAAGAAAGGTGCCGACTGGATAGTTGCCAATGACGTTTCTGGCGATGTGATGGGTGGGGATCGCAATCGCGTACGCATTCTGAGCCGCACCGGTATCGAAGAATGGCCGGAAATGAGCAAGGAACAAGTCGCTGAAAAGCTTGCAGAAAAGATTGCGGGCGTACTTCTTGAAACAAAGCGCTGATTTTTTTACGCAGCATGTCACAATTGCATAGGACTATCTCGTCTTGATGATGAACGACAAAAGCGGTCGTCAACTTCAAGGAGAAGACATCATGGAACAGAGACTTGCCCCTTATACATTCGCCCCGCAAATCATGCAGGCAATGGTGGAACTGGAAAAGCGCGTTGCGGCCAGCGGGCTTGAATATAGCCTCTATGAACTGGTGAAAATCCGCGCTTCTCAGATCAATGGCTGTGCTTATTGCATTTATATGCATACGAGCGATGCTCGTAAGGCTGGTGAAACTGAAGAACGTCTTTATCTGGTTGCTGCATGGCGGGAGTCGCCGCTTTATAATGCACGTGAACGGGCAGCGCTTGCCTGGACAGATGCACTCACGCTGCTCGCCCAGACGGGTGCGCCAGACAAGGATTTCGATGCATTGAAAGCGCATTTCACTGACGAGGAGATTGTGAATCTTACCATGCTGATCACCACCATCAATGCGTGGAACCGCATCGCGGTTGGTTTGCGTCTTGTGCACCCGGTCAAGTCTGATGCAGCCGCCGCTTGAGCCACAAATGAAAGATGCGGATGTGTTCGAGGCCTTACGGCCTCGTCTCACCCGCATCGCCTATCGTATGGTCGGCACGCATGCCGAAGCCGAAGATATTGTGCAGGATGCATGGTTACGCTGGAGCGCTGCCGATCGGAAAGCAATCCGCGAGCCGGAAGGTTGGTTGGTACAGGTGACGAGCCGTCTTGCACTGGATCATCTCAAATCGGCTCGCGTGCGTCGCGAAACCTATCCGGGCACCTGGCTGCCAGAGCCGCTTGTCGAGGAAGAAGAAGATCGCAGCGACGATATTACATTGACGCTGATGCTGGCTCTCGACCGGCTGTCGCCACTGGAGCGTGCGGCGTTTCTTCTGCATGATGTTTTCGATGTCGGCTTTGATGAAGTGGGGCGGGTGCTTGATCGCGATGCGGCGGCATGTCGGCAGCTTGCGAGGCGTGCGCGCGACCATGTACGCAGCGGTCGCCCACGTTATGCTGTAGCGGAAGGCCGTGGCCGAACAATTGCAGAGGCTTTCTTTCAGGCTTCCCGCAGCGGCGACATGACAACGCTGCAGAGCCTGTTAGCGGAAGATGTCGTGATGTATTCGGATGGTGGCGGTATTCGTAATGCAGCGCTCAACCCGATTTTCGGTCGCGAGAAGATCATGCGTTTCTATGACGGCATCGCTCGCAAGGCCGACGGTCTTGTGCCAGCCATTCGTCATTTTGCACTGTTTGACGGACTGCCGGGTCATATGAGTCTGGAAGCGGATGGCTTGCCGCAAGTGGCAGCTTTGGAAATTGAGGATGGACTGATCCGGGGGATTTATCTGATCCGCAATCCGCAGAAGTTGCACCATCTGAAAATTGGTGAACGGGCCGAGACTGGGCATTAGAGCCCATCCCAAACGTCTCGTCGGGAACGTGAGGCTGGCCGTCTAAAAGAACTCATCCAACAGACGATAAAAGGTGATCTTTGTTTCGTCTATTGCCGGACCATCATAGATGTCGAGGAATGGCTTAATCCATTGCTCGCCAAGATTATAATGTATGCTCCAGCAGGCAAGTGCCAGATCCTGATGGCGATCGGCAAGGCCTAGTCGGCCACAGTCGATGTAGCCTGCGAAAACATCACCGTCTGCCATGAAGTTGGGCAGACAAGCGTCGCCATGGGTAACAACAATATCCTCACATGCGGGTTTGAGGCTGCAAAGTTCTACAAACAAGTCCTTGGCAGATTGCCCTGCACGGTCATCGTCAAAGTCGTCTTCATCGACAGCGCCCGCAATCACCCGCTTTTGGGCATCTTCGATACGGATGTCGAGCCGATGATCAAATGGACATGACGCCGGATCACTCGCGTGCATCCGCTTTAGTGCTTTGGCGAGAATTTCGACGATGCGCTCGGGTGGGTGGTTTCCAACGCAAGACGCAAGGTCCGCGCCGGGAAGCCGCGTCATCAGGAGAAAACTACGATCTTGCTCCTGCTCAAAGCAAACGATGCTTGGACAAATGATTTGCTGACTGGCAAGCCACTCAAGTCGGGCTGCTTCATCAGCCAGTTCACCAACGGGGCTTGTCGGCTCGATCTTCAGAACCAGCGGTTCTTTTTCGGGGTGGTTGAGGAACAGAACTGTGGCCGTTGAACGCCCCAGTTCGTCCTGTTGGCTGCGATAATCTACCAGATACTGCGTGAGTACATTAGGCAGGCTTAGGGCAACCAAAACAGGATCGATCATAACTCACCATGACGTCAGGCGTTATCGCGCACCTGATAATCTTTGATTGTGGCAAAGCGGATCGCCTTCCAGCGCTCAGCTTCATAATTCAGCGAGAAACCATTCTGCGCGAGGAATACCGGATCATTGTCAAGATCGTGTGCGATATCTGCGCGATGGGATGCAATGAAGCGATCCAGTTCCGCCGGATCGTCTGCCGTGATCCATCGACAAATCGAGAAGCGCGACATTTCAAATCCGACCGGCAGCGAATATTCGATCTTGAGGCGTTCGGTCAGAACGTCGATCTGAAGCGCACCGACAACGCCGACGATTGCTGGAGAACCATCGTCTGGTACGAAAAGCTGGACGACGCCTTCTTCCGCCATCTGCTGAAGTGCTTCACGCAGCTTCTTGGCCTTCATGGCATCATCAAGACGCACACGACGCAAGATTTCTGGCGCAAAGTTCGGTACGCCGCGGAACAGAATGTCCTCGCCCTCGGTCAGCGTATCGCCAATGCGTAAGGTGCCGTGGTTGGGAATGCCTACCACATCGCCTGCAAAAGCTTCGTCCGCAATCTGGCGCGAACGGGCAAAGAAGAATTGCGGTGCCGAAAGGCTCATCGGCTTGCCGGTGCGTACCAGCTTGGCCTTCATCCCGCGTGAAAGCGTGCCGGAGCAAACGCGCAGGAATGCGATACGGTCGCGATGGTTAGGGTCCATATTAGCCTGAATCTTGAACACGAAGCCCGTCATTTTTGCTTCGGTCGCACCCACCATGCGGCTATCGGCCTGCTGGTCACGCGGGGAAGGGCCGAAATCGCAGAAGGCTTCGATTAGATCGCGCACGCCATAATTTTTTAGTGCCGAGCCGAAATAAACCGGCGTCATATGACCTTCGCGGAAGGATTCGAGATCGAACGGGCGACAAACACCCTGCGCCAGTTCGAGGCTGTCGATCCACGCCTGACGTTCATTTTCCGGCAGAAGCTTGGCTGCTTCCTCTGGTCCACTAACCTTGGTTGGCTGCTCTTCGGCATCTTTTTGACGCACAGTGTTGTTGTGCAGATCGTAGGTGCCAGCAAAGCTTTTACCCGAACCGATTGGCCAGGTGATTGGGGCGGTATCGAGCGCCAGCTTCTCTTCGATCTCATCAAGAATTTCGAGCGGGTCGCGTGCTTCACGGTCCATCTTGTTGATGAAGGTGACGATAGGAATATCGCGCATACGACACACTTCGAAGAGCTTCAACGTACGTGGTTCGATACCCTTGGCGGCATCAATCACCATGACCGCGCTATCGACTGCGGTCAGCGTGCGATAGGTGTCGTCGGCAAAGTCTTCGTGGCCTGGCGTATCGAGCAGGTTGAAGATGCAATCCTTGTACTCAAACGTCATCACGGAGGTGACGACGGAGATACCGCGATCGCGTTCGATGTTCATCCAGTCCGAACGGGTCTGGATGCGGTCTTTCTTGGCCTTCACTTCACCGGCAAGCTGAATAGCGCCGCCAAACAGCAGCAATTTTTCGGTGAGCGTGGTCTTACCGGCGTCCGGGTGCGCGATGATCGCGAATGTGCGGCGCTTGGAAACTGGATGGTCTTGAGCGGGCATATAAAGAAACTCGTAATTGCGAAGTGATGGGCTGCGCAAAAACACGCGCCGCGAAGATGTTGCGCAGCATCTAGCAGTCATTAGTCAAAAGGTCGAGTTGAAATGAAAAAGCGGCGTGTAGCACGCCGCTTTTAAGGTCCTTTATCGGCTCTTGATACCAAGGCCGAAAGCGATGAACGACCAACCCTGGAAAATAAGATCGATAGCCAGAAACAGGCCAAGGATAAACAGGCTATTGACGGGCCATTGCAGTGCAATGACGAGACCCGCCAAAACCGTGATAATGCCCGCTGCTACAATCCAGCCCCAACCGGCTGCGGGTTTAGACTTAAAGCCTAACCAGATGCGGAATGCGCCCGCGCCCAGAAGTGCTGCCGCCAGTAGGAAGGTCAGAACGCCAGCAGCCAGAATCGGATTGACGAAAGCCACGATGCCTGCGGCCGCATAAAGCAGACCACTGAGGAGCCAGAAGAAGAAGCCGCCCCATGTTTTCACACCAAAGGCGTGGATGATTTCGATGACGCCTGCAACCAGCATCATGATGCCCACATAGTAGACGGAAACGACTGTCGCCAGCACGAGATTGCCGAGAGCGATGCCGCCAAGGATCAGAAGTGCGACGCCGAGTGCGATGAACCAGCCCCACTTGGCTGAAACTTCGGCTGGAAGGGTAGAGCGATTAAAGTCATTCTGTGCAGTTGCCATAAGATGTCCCTCAATTTGCATTCCCGATCAACAATATAAGGCAATCAGCAGATTTAGCCAGAGATGTGAATCGCTCCCTAAAAGGGTGACAAATCTCCTGTTGGAGTAAACTCAGGAACACGATATGTCTTTGCTGTAATAACTTGTTTGGCTCGAGCGGATTCCGTTAAGAGTGAATCTTTCGAACCGCTCTAATTGTTTGTTTTTATGCATTATCCCACGCAAAACCGCTTCGCAGTTTTGCCGGAAATGCTCTAAAGTCGGTCCGATGTTTGATCTGGTTTCACACTATTGGCCACATATTCTGGCGGTCCTGTCGATCGTTCTCGGAGCGATAGCAGCTATTCACGCGACGATGACTAAAGATGAGGTGCGAACGGCACTTGGCTGGGTCGGCGTCATCGTACTTTCCCCAATCGTTGGAGCGGTGGTCTATGCGCTGGCGGGTGTAAATCGCATCCGACGCAGCACGCTCGGCCATCAGCGCGACAATATGGGGAATATTGCGCTTTACCATCTCTCGCATTTTGACACGACGAATGATCTTGTGCGCGCTGCTTTTGGTCGGCAGTTCGGAGCAATGAAAATCCTTGGCGACACTGTCAGCCTTTATGATTTCACGAGCGGCAACAACATCAGGATGCTGGAGACCGGCGACGAAGCCTATGCCGAAATGCTCGAAGCCATCCGTAAGGCCGAGCGCAGCATCATGCTGGAGACTTATATTTTTGACCGTGACGCCATTGGCGAGCAGTTTGCCGATGCCTTGGGTGAGGCGGTCAAACGCGGTGTGGAAGTGCGGGTTCTAGTGGATGCGGTCGGCGCGCGTTATTCCATTCCAAGCATTGTCAACTTGCTGAAAGAAAAAGACATTTCTGTTGATGTGTTCAATGGCAACATCATCATGGGACTACGTTTGCCTTATGCCAATTTGCGCACGCACCGTAAAATTCTGATTGTCGATGGCAAGCTGGCATTCACGGGCGGCATGAATATCCGTGCTGGCTTTGTGAAAGCCATTGCGGGTGATGCGGTTGCGTTTGACACGCATTTTCGCGTTGAAGGCCCGGCAATCGCCGATCTTTTCTATGTTGCATCCGAGGACTGGCGCTTTGCGACTGGTGAATTGCTGACGGGCGACGCCTGGAGCATTGCTGCACCAAAGGATCCACCTGGCACAGGTAAGCTGATCCGTGTGGTTGGTTCAGGGCCGGACAAGAACATTGAAACCAATCACCGCATGATGATGGGCGCATTTTCGATTGCTCAGGAGCATATCCTGATTATGTCGCCCTATCTTCTGCCAGATCGTGAACTCATCAGTGCGCTGGTCACTGCGGCGCGGCGCGGTGTGTCGGTGGATGTCGTTGTTCCTGGCGTTAATAACCTGAAACTCGTGGATCGCGCCATGCGAGCGCAGTTCGATCAGCTGCTTAAAGGTGGTTGCCGTATATGGCGGGCGGGCGGCGCCTTCAATCATTCCAAGCTGATGACGATTGACGGCGCATGGTCCTATGTCGGCTCGTCCAATCTCGACGCGCGTTCCTTGCGACTGAACTTCGAGGTCGACATGGAAATCCTTGATCGCGATATCGCGCTGCAGGTGGAAGAACGTATCGGCAAGGTGATTGATGTGAGCCGTGAAGTGAACCTGACACGGCTCAAAAACCGCCCCTTCTATGAGCGCCTCATTGACCGGATTATCTGGCTCGGCTCGCCTTATCTCTAGAGTATTTCCTGTTTAAGATGAATCGTTAGACATGCGTCTCACTATTTGTTTTACGCATGTTTTTATCCAATAACCGGCTCCCACTTTTGGGCGATGTGCTCTGGAGCCGTTCCAAAGTTCAATCCCAACCGGACTGCTCTAGTGGATTGAATTTGACGTTTGAATCCCAATTGACACACATGCTGTTTCAAACGTCAAATTTGAAAAATCCACTAGGTTCTTAAACTTGCTAGTGGTCTGCTTGATTCCGACATTTGTCCGATGCCTGTATCCGAGGGATGCAAATGTCGGAATCAGACCACTAGCTGTCCGAACTCGAGTTACTCGTCAATAGAGAAGGGTTGAACTCTTCCAGAAGCTGCGCGGCTGTCTTGAGATCAAGATGCGCCTTGATTGGCAGATGGTCAGAGGCCGTGCGCGCCAGTGGCGTATTATGGACTTCAACAGCTGTTACCAGATTATGTGGCGTACCGAGAACCCGATCGAGCGCAAACACCGGAAAGCGCGAGGGAAAGCTTGGTACTGCCGTCGCCACATGGTTGAACATTGGCATGAGCGAGGCCAGCGACGAACGCTTGCCAACGCGCCATTCATTGAGATCACCGATCAATAGTGTCGGTAATGTATCGGCTTCCTGCAGGGCTGAAAGAATGCTTTCTGCCTGCTGTTCGCGTGAGCGTTTCAAAAGCCCGAGATGGGCGGCAATGACTCGCAAGGGGCCTGATGCAAATTGCAGGTCCGCGACGAGCGCTCCACGCGGTTCTACACCTGGAAGCGACAGTTGACGGACATTGCGGACCACGCCTTCGCGAAAAAGCAGCACGTTGCCGTGCCAGCCATGGCCTTTCGGCATGGTTGAGGTAATTGGTACTGGGACGAGGCCGTGGCGTTTTTCGAGCAGGCCAAGATCAAGCAGACCGGAACGCTCGCCAAAGCGCTTGTCTGCCTCTTGCAAGGCAATCACGTCTGCGTCGATTTCACTGATGACATCGGCAGTGCGCTGAGGGTCGAAGATCTTGTCGACACCAATGCACTTGTGCACGTTATAGGACGCAATAACGATATCGCCTTCAGTGACGTTGGTGTGAAGCGGCCTGAAACCCGGTCGATTCCGGATGGCCGTCAGTATCTTTTTGGAAATTCGACCTGGGTCTTTTTTCTTCTGCACCCGCTTGCTGCCCCATGTGGTTAGCTAGAGCATTTCCTATCTAAGATGAATCGTTAGAAATGCTCTATCTATTTGTTTTTACGCATGTCTTTATCCCAAAATCGGTTCCCGCTTTGGGAGGCATGCTCTAGAACTGTCTGGATACCCATATAAATAGGGCATTTTGCAGTTTGAACAGTATTTGCGGATCACAGATTGCTGAGAAGTTTGTGTTCTCACTTGGTCTATCGTGTGATGAAGCGGACAATCCGGTCGACAAGCCCGGTATAAGGCGGCTTGATCATGTCCGTTGATGCAGGCGTATATTTCGTCAGAACCGGCATAGCCTTGGAAAAGGTCAGGAAGCCGTCTTTGCCGTGATAGTGTCCTATGCCGCTATGGCCCACGCCACCAAAAGGTAAATCCCCACAGGCGAAATGGTAGAGGGTGTCATTGATACAGACACCGCCTGCAACGACATGAGAAAGCACAGTGTCGATTTCAGCGGTATTGTCGCTGAAGCAATAAAGCGCCAGTGGTCGCTCCTGCCCCAAAACATAAGCGATTGCCTCATCAATTGATCGATAGCTGATGATCGGCAACAAGGGGCCAAAAATCTCTTCGCTCATGATTGCGCTGGTCGGCGCTGGCTCAAGGATTGCGGTTGGTGTCATCAGGCGTGGATGGCTTGCAGCGGCAGAGGCATTCAGAAGCGGGATGATGGCTTCGCTTTTATCTTCCGCGTCATGCAACAGATTGGAAAGACGCGCATATTGCATATCATTGATGATAGTCGTGCGGTCGTTTTCAGCCGATGTGCCATTATAACGCTTCTGTGTTTCTTCTCGTAGCAAAGCAATGAATGCATCGCGTTTGCTTTGATGGATCAGCACGTAATCGGGAGCAATGCAGGTTTGACCTGCATTGAAGTATTTGCCAGTGGCGATAGAGCTGGCCGCACGTTTAAGGTTGCTGTGATCGCTGATGATCGCTGGCGATTTGCCACCCAGCTCCAGCGTTACCGGTGTGAGGTTTTCTGCAGCTGCTTTCATGATCTTGCGACCGACAGCCGTCGATCCTGTGAAGAACAGGTGATCGAAGGGCAGGGCGGAAAACTCTGCAGAAAGACCAGCGTCACCAAGAATGACCGTTGCCCGATCATCCGGAAAAGCGTCGGCAATCAGTTTTTGCAGGAATTCGGACGTATGTGGCGTGTGCTCTGAGGGTTTCAGGAACACGTGGTTTCCAGCAGCTATTGCCGCCACAAGGGGCGCGAGTGCAAGATTGACCGGATAATTCCACGGCGAAATGATACCAACCACGCCAAGAGGCACAAAGCGCAGTTCTGCTTTTGCTGGCCAGAGTTTCCAGCCAGCCTTGCGATGCTGTGGTTTCATCCATCGCTTGAGGTGATGCAGTGTGTGGTCAATCTCGGCGAACACGACGCTTGCTTCACCCAACAGCGTTTCATGAACCGAACGGTTTCCGAAATCCGCATTGATGGCTTTTGCCATACCATCGAGACGTTCATGAAGCAGCTTACGCAGGCGACGCAGGTCATCAATGCGCTGTTCAAAAGGTGGGCGATGATCGATCCAGTTTTGCCGCAGGCGTTGGAAAGTCGTTTGCAATGTTTGCTGTGATGAAACGGCTTGATCAGCGCTCATAGGCAAAGTTCTCCGTTGAGCGTGCAAAAAGGAATTGTGCCACATAATAGGTGCTGAGCACCCAAAGCCCGGCGAGGGGGATTGATGTATAGAAACGGTTAAAGGCGAGCAGCGTGTCGCTTACCATGAAGAACAGACCACCCGCAGCCGCGAGTGTCGCGCTATAGCGCAAGGTGGGTGAGAGTTTGTCTGAAAGTGCACGACTAACGGCCTGCGCGGCCATCACGCCAATTGCGGTTGCATAAATGACAACCGGAACTTTCATTGCCGACGGCAGAGAAGTCCACAGGCCTGCGATAATTGCAATTGCGAGGACGGCGAAAATCAGGAAAACGAGTTTGTTTTCAGCAAAGCGCGTCTTGCGACACAATGCATAAATGTAAATGCAGTGGGTGATGAGGAAACAGATCAGCCCGACCAAAAAATAATCGCCCGGCAGCATCAAAAAGAAATCACCAGCGGCGGCAAAGGCCAACCCTAGCGCGATTGCAAATCCATAGCTTTTTGAGATGAGGCGCGGAGCGCACCAGATCGCACAAAGCAGCAGTAATGTTGCGGTGGGCTTGGTCAGATAATGTAACCAACGCCAGAAGGGTATTTCCCCATTCTGGCTCAGCACGCTGCTTAACACGGCGCAAATCGCGCTTACCAGAAACAGCCGGTAAAACAGGCCATTTCTTCCGAAATCGAGCAAGCCTTTGCGACGCATTTTTCTCCCCCTCTTGCTTTATCTCAGGCTGATATTGTTCTGGTTATTAAGCTTTTTGATCCAATTGGAGCGGCTCCAGTTAAGATTGAATCGTTGGCCGCGTCTCACTGTTTATTTTTATGCATTGGCCTCACGCAAAGCTGTTTCGCACTTTTGGCTCAATGCTTCATTCGTTTGTCTGCTCAGCCTCACGACGACGTTTACGACCGATCCGTTCCGCACGCGTTGAGAGTTCAGTATTCCCTTCGAGGTCTGATTGCAGAATGAGACCATGCTGCCTAAGCCAGCGGATTATCTCCCCAAACTCAAGATCGTAGGCAGGTTGATCCATCTGATTTGTCCTTCAAATCGCATTGCGCAGACGAAGGATGCGCGGAGTTCTCGCATGTGGCAAGGCCCAAAGCATTGTGGGGCAATGAAGCGATAGTCGGTTAACTATTTATTAACCAATCCTGCTCACTATAGGGCCATAGCTGTTGTCGTGACTGCGGATGTACCAGCACTGATAATAGCGCAAAAAGGCCGGCTAATTGCCCGGCCTTTTTCTTTTTCAGGGTTCAATTTCCCAATAGTACGGCAGGACAAACTGTTACGCAGAATGCGAAGGGGCGGAACGGCTTGGTGCGTCCGATTTGTTATTGCCCCAATCACGATCCTTACGGTCTGTCGACTGACATCCCGATGCTGCCAGAGCAATTGCCACCACGGCGATGAGCGAGAGTGCTTGCTTCTTCATGTTATTCATTTTCTTTGTATTTCGAACTCAAACGTTCGGGAAACTTGCTCGTTGAGCAGGAAGCCGGAAAGCTTGAAATGCGAGAGAAAAGGATAGAGACGGCGCGTGTCTTTTGATCGAAGACACCCCCGTTTCCATCAGCCCGACATGGCAGTGATTTAAGCCTATCCACCTGTGCCCGGTCTAGTTTGAAACCGTTGATTTTCGGTTTCATTCATATTCAAGAAGCGGTGCTCACAGGTCGTTTTGTGCCTGTTGATAAAGTTGCTACGCTCTTGGTGAAAGGAAACTGTCAGCGGAAATTTGGGCAACAAAAAAGCCCGCTTTCGCGGGCTTTTTGGGGTGCTTCTCGACCTTGGTAGTGGTCTGAAGACTTGGAAATGGTGCCCAGAAGAGGACTCGAACCTCCACGCCCTTGCGAGCGCCAGCACCTGAAGCTGGTGCGTCTACCAATTCCGCCATCTGGGCGACGAGGATCGATCTAAGGGGTAGGCCTCACTCTGTCAATCGCGTTTTCGAGATTCAATCAGCTTTTTTTCACATTGCTGTTTCGAATGCAGAAAAAGCCTAGCGCATCGGTCCTAAAACTGGAATTCGGGCGCAGTGCATAGATGCATCTGCGCCCGAAAATTCATTATGCGGAAAGCACTTCCTTGGAAGCGACAGTCGAATCGGCGTTCAGCTTGTAGATGATCGGAACGCCGGTGTTGAGTTCCTGCTTGAGAATCTCTTCCGGTGTCAGGCCATCAAGCGCCATGATAAGCGCACGCAGCGAATTGCCGTGGGCTGCAACCAGAATGGTTTTGCCACGCAGCACATGTGGCTGGATGGTGTGCAGGTAATAAGGCCAGACGCGTGCGCCGGTATCCTTCAGGCTTTCGCCGCCCGGAGGAGGAACGTCATAAGAGCGGCGCCAGATATGGACCTGCTCTTCTCCCCATTTTGCACGTGCGTCGTCTTTGTTGAGCCCCGAGAGGTCGCCATAGTCGCGTTCGTTGAGAGCCTGATCGCGGATGGTTTCGAGATCGGACTGGCCGAGTTCGTCAAGAATGTGCTGGCAGGTGACCTGCGCGCGCGACAGGACCGACGTGTATGCGAGATCGAACTTGAGACCCGCAGCCTTCAGGCGCTGACCAGCGGCTTTGGCTTCCGCATGGCCTTGTTCGGTAAGGCCCGGATCACGCCAGCCAGTAAAAAGGTTCTTCAGGTTCCATTCGCTTTGGCCGTGGCGGACCAGGACGAGGGTACGAGACATCGCAGCACTCCGTTGGGATGAAAATAACAGATCAGTCGTTAAGCCCGAGAACATCGAGCATGGAATAAAGGCCGGGTTTCTTGTCATGCGCCCAAAGTGCCGCTTTCACCGCACCTCGCGCAAAGATTGTGCGATCCTGAGCATGGTGAGAGAGGGTGATACGCTCTCCTTCGCCAGCCAGAATGACTTCGTGGTCTCCGATAACGGAGCCGCCGCGTAACGTCGCAAAACCAATCGTGCCTTCCTCGCGCGGGCCCGTATGACCATCGCGTACGCGCACGCTCTTTTCAGCAAGATTGATGGCTCTTCCTTGGGCCGCTGCCTCACCCAACAGAAGAGCAGTGCCTGATGGCGCGTCGACCTTGTGCTTGTGATGCATTTCGAGGATCTCGATGTCGAAATCTTCAGGACCAAGTGCTTGAGCTGCCTTCTTGATCAAACCAGACAGAAGATTGACGCCCAGACTCATATTGCCGGATTTGACGATTGTCGCATGGCGCGCGGCAGCAAGAATTTTTTCTTCGTCTTCAGAGGAAACACCTGTGGTGCCAATGATATGGACGATGCGGGCCTGTGCTGCGAGCGCTGCATAATTCACTGTGGTTGCAGGGGTGGTGAAATCGAGCACACCTTGCGCTTTGACAAAAACCGGCAGCGGATCGTCGGTGATTGCGACGCCGAGATTGCCGACACCTGCAACTTCGCCAGCATCTTTTCCAAGAAATGGGGAACCAGGGCGCGCAATGGCACCGGACAACCGCGCACCGTCGATAGCATGGATGGCGCGGATGAGAGCCTGTCCCATACGACCATTTGCCCCCACGACCACAAGGCCCATTTCAGCGTTCTCAGCCATTCGACGTTTCCTCCGAGCCAGTCTTTCCGATGAGCATGTCATCCTTGCCGCTCTGAAGCTGATAGAAGCGGGCATAGACGCCATTTGGTATCTTGATCAGGTCGTTGTGGCGGCCTTCCTCGACAACATATCCGGCTTCCATCACGACAATGCGGTCGGCATTGACGACGGTGGAAAGACGATGCGCGATGACGATAGTCGTACGATCCTGCATGATGTGATCAAGCGCCTGCTGCACACGCTTCTCGGACTCATTATCAAGTGCGGAAGTCGCTTCATCGAGCAGCAGTACGGGTGCTTTACGCACGATCGCGCGAGCAATGGATACACGCTGACGCTGGCCGCCGGAAAGCGTCACGCCATTTTCGCCGACCGGAGTATCATAGCCCTGCGGTTGTTGAAGAATGAACTCATGTGCATTGGCAAGCTTTGCTGCCTCGACGATTTCATCCAGCGTCGCATTGGGGCGTCCATAGCGGATATTATCGGCGATTGTGCCTTCAAAAAGATAAGGCTGCTGCGATACATAAGCCACGGAATGGCGCAGCGACTCTTTCGTGACTTTTGAGATGTCTTGTCCGTCGAACAGGATTTGTCCATCGGTGACATCGTAAAAGCGTTGCACGAGACTGATGAGGGTCGATTTGCCGGCACCCGACGCCCCCACGATAGCGGTGGTTTCGCCTGCCCTGGCTGTAAAGTTCACACCATGCAGAACTGGTGCGATATCGCTATAGGCGAAGTGCACATTCTGGAAATCAATTTCGCCAGGACCAGCCTTGAGCGCAATGGCATCAGGCGCGTCACCCTGATTGGGTTCGATATCCAACACTTCATAGATCATGCGTGCATTCACAAGCGCACGTTCCAGTCCGACCTGCAAACGTGCCAGACGGCGGGCAGGGTCGTATGCCAGAAGTAGCGCAGTGATGAAGGCAAACATCGCGCCCGGAGGCTGCTGATTGAGGATCGCATTGTAGCCGCTATAGGCCAAAACGCCTGCGATAGCGAAACCGGCCAGAATTTCGGCAATCGGCGTGGTGCGTTCTGATACGCGCGCGATCTTGTTGCTTCTGTTTTCTGCCTGATCGATCAGCGTGCTTATCTTGCCGCGAAGCTGGTCTTCCATGGTGAAGGCCTTCACGATGGAAATGCCCTGCACGGTTTCCTGCATAGCTCCCAGAAGATGGGAGTTGAGGTGCACGAGATCGCGGGTGACAGACCTGATGCGGCGAGAAATATAAGAAACTGCGAGAACGAGCGGTGGCCCGACCAGAAAGACCACAGTCGACATGAACGGGTCTGTATAGAACATCATGCCGATCAGGCCGATAAGCGCGACGAAATCCCGCGCAATCGATGTGATCGTCATGTTCAGGAGGTCGCGAATACCATTGACGTTCTGGTTGATCTGAGCTGCTAGATGACCCGAACGCGTGTCGTTGTAAAAATCTAATCCAAGCCTGAGCAAGTGATCGAAGATGCGCTTCTGATAGCGCGCGACCAGATTGTTACCGATCTTTGCAAGCTCGACCGCCTGAATATAGCTGGAAAGGCCGCGCAGCACGAAAATGCCGAGGATCGCGCCACAGATGACCCAGATGAGACCGATTTTCTGTTCGTAGAAAATCTTGTCGATCATCGGCTTCATAAGATAGGCGAGCGCACCATTTGAAACGCCGACGATAAGAGAGGCGGCAATAGCTATGGCATAGCTTGTTTTATACTGATGCGCATTTTCCGATAGCATGCGGCGAATGGCACGCGTCGCTTCGCTCGGATCGATCTTCTTCTTTTTCTTTTTGAATAGGCTCACGGGCAAAGTGCTTTTTATCTAGCAGCCGTTGGCTGTCGTTGATCTTGCATTTTCGCGTGTCTCTTTGGACTGGAAACGACAAAAGGCTGCAATGAGTGTTTTCATTGCAGCGCTTCTATAGCGTTATCTTTGTCGCTTGACCATGCCTGCGATAGCGAAGCCGCTTAGCTGATACGCCAGCGGCGACCATCGGTGGAAACCTCAAATCGGGACGGTGCACGCGCAAATGCAGAAAGTCCGCTCAGTGCTGCAAGCGGATGCACAACGACGCGAACCGGAATATCCCGCATAAAATGTGTATGAGGGGCTTTGTCTTCAAAGGCTGCTCGGAACGAGCCTGCTTGCAAAGCAGGCAGAATGCGCTGCGGGATGCCGCCAGACAGATAGACGCCGCCATGCGCCTTGTAGATCAGCGCAAGGTCGCCTGCCAGTCTGCCGAGATAGGTCACGAAAAGATCAAGTGTTTCGACTGCCTGTGCATTGCTACCATCAAGACCTGCGGCCGTGATCTCCGGCGGTGTGTCGAGAACTGGCGTTATCTTATCTGCGGTGCAGATTGCGAGATAGAGATTGCGCAGACCGCGTCCGCAAAGAATTTGCTCTGCAGCGATGCGGCCTTCGATTGGTTCGATATGCGGGAAAACCTGATAATCGCGCTCGCTGCGGGGGCCGATATCGATATGTCCACCTTCGCCGGGAACTGGAACCCAGGCCTTGCCAGTGCGCACAAGGCCAGCAACGCCAAGACCGGTTCCTGGACCAAGCACTACGCGTGTGGCGACGAGCTCTTCGTCGTGGCCGCCGATCTGGTGCAGATATTCCTTGCCGATCGAAACGACAGCGAGCGCCTGAGCTTCAAAATCATTGAGAACGGTGACGTCCTCAAAGCCTAAGTTTGCGATCAATTGTTTGGGGCGAACCACCCAGTCGCAATTGGTCAAGTCGATTTCATCACCATCAACAGGGCCTGCAACAGCCAGAATAGTTGAGCGGGGGCGTAAGGACGTGTGATAGAGGACCGTTTTCTCGATTGCATCGTCAATCGTTGCATAATCAGCTGTCTGGACCACGGGGAACTCTTTGGGTTCCGCATGGGCATCAACCAGGAGCGCAAAGCGCGCATTGGTTCCACCGATATCGCCGACGAGGACGGGAAACTTGAAACTCTGGTCAGCGTCAATCATGGTCTGCCTTGCTGCTTCGTCTGTTCTTATTGTTTGCGGGCTTATCTGAATATGCTGGTTAATCCAGCACTCTTACCAGCTTTTCAGCGGTTGCGGGATTAAGCGCCATTGGGATGTCATAAACACTGCCGAGGCGTGTCAGCGCTTTCACGTCGACATCATGTGGAAGTGGCGATAGCGGGTCGATGAAGAATATCAATGCCTGCACCGTTCCTTCGGCAATCATTGCGCCGATCTGCTGATCGCCGCCAAGCGGTCCGCTTTTGACACGATGGATATTGAGCGAAGGGCAGGCCTCTTGGATGAGGCCGCCTGTCGTTCCGGTCGCAACGATATCGTAGTGTGACAAGGCTTTCTCATGCGTACGCGCAAACGCGACCATCTCGTCTTTCTTCAGGTCATGAGCGATCAAAGCAATGCGCAGACGTTCTGTCATGAGATTGATAACCTTGTCATTTGAACTTTAAATCGTTTAAACCCTATAGCGAAGCCATGATTAAGTGAAAAGCATGTTTTCTATTTTTTGAGAACTGCTTTAATTCGCACCATAAATCACGTCCGCAATCGAATCCGGCGACGGACCATTGAGCACTGCGGCACAGGCTTTTGGCAAGTCTGAAACCATAACCGGCTTTGGCTTCTTCGGAGGTTCTTTGGATGGCTTTGCAGGCTTCCAAGGCTCGTCGGTAAACCACCACGCCAGCGATTTGTCGCAACCATCACCTGCCGCCACCTTGGGCTGTGGCTTGCAGTCGGGCGATCCGGGCTGACAATGCAATCTCACATGAAAATGATAGAAATGCCCCCAATAGGGACGGACTTTGCCAAGCCAGCTACGGTCGCCTGTCACTGTATCGCAAAGCTGCTTCTTGATGCCGGGGTGGACGAAGATGCGCTCGACTTCCGGATAGCTGGCTGCGTGCCTGATGAGTGCCGTGCGGGCAGGGGTCCATTTCTGCGGATCGACGTATAGCGAATCCTTTTTCAGCATGGACACAGCGGACACACTTTCACGTTCTGCATCGGTGAAGCGTTTCTTTGGCATTGGCGTCAACCAGATATCCGCATCAAGTCCGACCTGATGCGAAGCATGGCCTGTCAGCATTGGGCCGCCACGCGGCTGAGAAATGTCGCCGACCAGAAGACCGGGCCAGCCGTCTTTTGCTGCATCGCGGGATAGTTTTTCCAGCAGGCCAATTGTGCGCGGGTGTCCCCAGTTGCGATTGCGAGAAAGCCGCATGACCTGCCAGTTGGGGCCATCGATAGGGAGGGCAACACCACCGGAAAGACAGCCCTTGGCATAAAAGCCGATGGATTGCGGTGATTGCGCCAGAACCGGCAGCTGTTTGCTGCCGAATGCCTGCTTGGCAGGGGCGTCCTGAGCTAAGGCCTGCGTTACAAAGTCCGGGGCGATCATTGCCGCAAGACAGGTTGCCAGAACAAGACGCGGCCAGAATTTCGAGCTGGATCTCTTTGCCATGGGCAATTTCCCATAAAAACTTTTGCTCGAATCATTCGAGCGGATGGGCCGGATTATGCTTTGCGTTCGTCAAAACGGCAATCAACTACTCATTTTACGCATGTCTTCACGCCAAAACCGACGCCCATTTTGGGGAGACATGCGTTAGCGCCAATTATTGTCTCGCCACATGGCGGAAAAAGCGGCTTTATAATCGGGATGGATGAAATCATAGCCGAGATCTTTGATGCGCTGGTTGGAAATGCGCTTGTTTTCACCATAGAAAGAGCGCGCCATCGGCGTCATGTCCGCTTCCTCAAATGGAACTTCTGGCGGAGGTGCAACGCCCATCAACTCGGCTGCGTAGACCACCACATCCTGTGGCGGTGCAGGCTCATTATCGGTGATGTTGAAAGCGCCACCTGTATTGGTGCCTGCCAGAAAACGTAGCGTTCCGGCAATGTCATCGACATGGATACGGTTGAAGACCTGATCCTCCTTGATGATCCGTCGTGCCGTACCGCGCTCCAGATTAACAAAGGCATTGCGTCCCGGACCGTAAATGCCGGACAGACGCAAAAGTGCGACCGGTGTCCCGTGCCGTTCGCTTAAAGCATCCCATGCATCTTCTGCTTCAACGCGCTCAAGCGACCGGCGCGAAGTGGGTCCGCGTGGGGCGGTTTCATCGATCCAGTTGCCATCGTGATTGCCATACACACCGACGGTAGAAAGATAGCCGATCCAGCGGATCGTGTTGTCAGGACGACGAAGCGCTTCTTCGACGATTGCTAAAGAAGGATCGCCGCTTTCGCGAGGCGAGATCGAGATAACAACGTGTGTTGCTTTCGCAAGTCGGTCGATCAGTTCTGGGGAGGCGCCTTCACCATCAAAAATAATGGGCGCGATGCCTGCTTTTTCCAGCGTTGGGAAGTTTTGCTCGTTACGGGTGGTGCCATCGATGCGTTCTGCCTCTCCGGTCATCAGGCGGGAAAAAGCCTGAGCAGAATAACCGGCTCCAAACAGAAAAATGCGCATGTCAGCTGTCCTCCAATATCCATTCTTCGCGCACCGTATCATCCTCTTCGCTTGAGGCCAGACGTTTCTGCAAAATTGTGAAACGTTCTGTGGTGGCGAGCTGCCTGAATGCCCAGACTGCTGCACCACGTACAACGGGGGAGGTGTCTCCAAGCAGATTTTCGACCTGAGCCAGTAGCGACGGATCTTGTGAATTGCCCGCTGCGATCAGCACATTGCGTAAGAAGCGGTCGCGTCCAATCCGTTTGACTGGAGAGCCAGAAAACAGCGTGCGAAAAGCCGGGTCGTCAAGAACCAGAAAATCGGCAAGACGAGGGGCTTTGAGATCGTCACGGGCTTTCAGCTTCATTTCGCTGGTTGCTTGAGCGAATTTATTCCAGGGACATACCGACAGGCAGTCGTCACAACCATAGATGCGATTGCCCATCGATTTGCGGAACTCGGGTGGGATCGGGCCCTTATTCTCAATGGTGAGATAGGAAATGCAGCGTCGCGCATCGATCCGATAGGGCGAGGGAAACGCATTCGTCGGACAGGCATCAAGACAGGCACGGCAGGAACCGCAATGATCGCGGTCAGGCTTATCGGGTGGAATTTCTGCGGTCGTAAAAATTGAGCCGAGAAAAAGCCACGAGCCGTGTTCGCGGCTCACTAGATTGGTGTGTTTGCCTTGCCAGCCAATACCGGCAGCTTCCGCCAATGGCTTTTCCATAACGGGTGCGGTGTCGACGAAGACCTTGACATCCTGACTAGCGCGGGCCGCAAAACGGCTCGCCACATGCTTGAGTTTACCCTTGATGATGTCGTGGTAATCGCGGTTCTGCGCATAGACCGAAATTGCCGCCCGGTCTTTATGTTCAAGAATGCTGAGCGGATTGCTGTCCGGACCATAATTCATGGCAAGGATCATGATCGAGCGGACTTCCGGCCACAATACACTTGGATTGGCACGGCGGTCTTCTGTTTCCTCCATCCAGAGCATGTCCGCGTGATGGCCATCGGCGATATATTGCCGAAGTCGCTGCGGTGCTTGTGGGATAGTGTCGGGTGTAGTGAAAGCGACCGCGTCGAAACCTACAGCTTTCGCTTCCTCAATGAGAAAGCGCTTGAGCTTGAGATCCTTTTCCGAAACCTGTCCAGAAACCTGTTTTGTCTCAGAAGTCGAGGTCGCCATAATGGGCCACTGGTGCTAGTCCGCGCACACGATCGGAGAGCAGAGGACGGAAGGCTGGGCGCGATTTCATACGTGCATACCAGTCGCGTGCGGCCTTGGTTTCGCTCCACTCGATTTCGCCGAGATAGTCGAGCACGGAGATTGATGCTGCTGCTGCCATGTCAGCATAACTCGGATGACCACCAGCAAGCCAGTCCCGTGTTGCAGCAAGCCAATCGATATATTTCATGTGCTGACGGATATTGGTACGGGCTGCGCGAATAGCCGTTGAGTCAGGTGCACTACCGCCCATTTCGTCGGCCATTTGAAGCTTGAACACACGTTCGCGTGCAATATGTCGCGTGACTTCGTTTTCAAATTTCAGCAGGAACCAGTCGACAAGACGGCGCACTTCTGCGCGCTCCATCGGACTTTCAGGCAGCAGGCGGCGACTGCGCTTCAATGCGCCACGCGTCTCGTCGAGATATTCTGCAATGACTGTCGCACCGACAACCGGCAGGTCGCGTTCTGCGAGCAGAACGGGCAATGTTGCGGCCGGGTTGAGCGCTAGAAACTCTTTACGCCGCGACCATGGTCGCTCCTCAATCAGTTCGGCTTCCACATCATATTCGCCGAGGATAAGCCGCACATAGCGCGAGCCTGAAGACATGGGATGATGAAAAAGCGTAAGCATAATCGACGCGGTACTCTCGACTGACAAGCTTTAATTGATACCCGTAGAGGCCCAGCGGCTGGCATTTGCGCTGACAGCAGGTTATTTCTGCAGTCAGGCGATTCGAACCACCTCAACGGAATGTTTAGTCTATAAGGGCTATGCCTGCGGGAGACAAGCAATCGCTTAAGTGCCTATTCTTGCATTTTCATGCTTAACAGCTCGTCAAGACACGCCATTTTCATCCTGATCACCTCCCTAAGGTACTGACTTCATGGAAATTTATAATCTTCTGGAAGCCGCTTTTCTTGGTCTCATCGAAGGTTTGACGGAATTCATCCCCGTTTCCTCCACAGGCCATTTATTGCTGGTCGGTCATTTTCTGGGCTTTGAATCGACGGGCAAGACCTTTGAGGTGCTCATTCAGCTCGGCGCGATCCTTGCGATCCTGACGGTCTATTCGGCAAAGCTCATCAAAATTCTCACCGATTTTCCGCGCGATGCGCGGACACGTCGGTTCGTTCTCGGCATTCTCGTGGCGTTTCTGCCCGCAGCGGTCATCGGCGCGATGGCCCATGGCTTTATCAAGAGCGTGCTTTTTGAAACGCCAATGCTGGTCTGCGCTATGCTGATCCTCGGTGGTTTTATTCTTCTATGGGTCGATCAGCTGGAGCTGAAGCCGCGTTATCGCGATGTAATGGATTATCCGTTGCCGATCTGTCTGGCCATTGGCTTTATCCAGTGTCTTGCCATGATCCCGGGCGTATCGCGCTCTGGTTCAACGATTGTTGGCGCCCTTTTACTTGGTGCGGACAAGCGTTCGGCAGCAGAGTTTTCGTTCTTCCTTGCCATGCCAACTATGGCCGGCGCTTTTGCCTATGACCTCTATAAGAGCCACAGCATGTTGTCGATGAATGACGGAGCGCTGATTATCGTTGGCTTTGTGATGGCATTTATTTCAGGCGTGTTCGTCGTGCGCCATCTGCTCGACTATGTTTCCCGCCATGGCTTCAAGCTGTTCGCTTGGTGGCGTTTGATTGTTGGCTCGCTCGGAATGGCTGCTCTGCTAATCTGGGGGTAAGTCGAATTTAAAGCGTTTCCAGCAAAAATGGGAACCGGTTTTGCGTTCGGAAATGCGTAAAAACAAATAGATACAGCGGTTCCAACGATTCAATATTAATCGGAACCGCTGTAAAGCGTAAAAGAAAAGGGGCCTTTCGGCCCCTTGTTTTTGGTCTCACACTATACTCAGGCCAGTCCGGTCTTTGTGTACTGACCCGCAACACGATAACGCCAGAGATAGGCTGGAAGGATTGCATCCACGGCTTCAGGCGTAATGCCCATGCCCTGAAGCGTGCGGCCTTCCTTAGCAGCCTGTTCCGACACGACATTATCGTATTTGAGTAGCGTCACCTGATCGTTGGTGAGCAATGGGTTCGGCAAAAGGCTAAGAACCGATGCCTGCAGACGAGCAACCCACCATGGCATGGAAATGATGATGCGCTTGCGGGCAATGACGCCGAGCATATCTTTCATCCAATGCTTGAATGGCTGTGCGTCCGGGCCGCCCAGTTCATAAACGCTGCCTGACTTTAGCTTGCCATCAACTGCGTGGGCAACGGCCTCTGCGACGTCACCGACATAGACCGGCTGGAGCTTTGTTTCGCCACCACCGATGACCGGCAGGAATGGCGAGAAACGTGCCAGATTGGCAAAGCGGTTGAAGAAGCGATCTTCATGGCCAAAAATGATCGATGGACGCAGGATAACGGTGTCCGGCAGAACCGAAAGTACCGCCTTTTCGCCTTCTGCCTTGGTGCGGGCATAGTCAGACTTCGAATTGGCATCGGCTGCGAGCGACGAGAGATGCGTCATCGGAACGCCAGCAGCTTTTGCGGCCTCCGCAATGTTCTTGGCGCCCAGCACCTGAACGCTGTTGAAACGTTGCTTGCCGCTTTCCGAAAGAATGCCGACAAGATTGATGACGTGATCAGCACCCATGATGGCGCGCTCGACCGACCAGCGATGGCGGACATTGGCCTGTACCATCTGGATCTGGCCGACATTGCCAAGGGGGGCCATATAATAAGCAACTTCCGGCTTGCGCACGGCAACGCGCACGCGATAGCCGCGCTTGGTGAGGCTTGCTACAACCGCGCGCCCGACAAAGCCAGAGCCGCCGAAAACGGTGACCAGTTTTGGCCTGTTGTGGACTTCGTTCGGTTCGGTCTTCATCCTAAACTCCTGCATGAAAGCCTGATTATACCGCCAGACGATATGATTGCGGCATGCTTTTATCGCGGTGATTTATCGCCTTTTGGCAACAACGCAAAGGGGACTTGTTGTCACGATGTCGAAACTGATCGCTTTTCCAGCATTAAACGCGCAATACCGCTTTGAGATTTCGCGGCTTACTGGTAAATCGCGCGCATGAGCACACCACTTGACCATATTCGCAATTTTTCGATCGTCGCCCATATCGACCACGGCAAATCGACGCTGGCCGACCGCCTCATTCAATTGACGGGCGGGCTGGACACGCGTGAGATGAAGGACCAGGTCCTCGACTCGATGGATATCGAGCGTGAGCGCGGCATTACTATCAAAGCCCAGACCGTTCGTCTTAACTACAAGGCGAAGAACGGCGAGGACTATGTGCTGAACCTCATCGACACCCCCGGACATGTCGACTTCGCCTACGAAGTCTCGCGTTCGCTGGCTGCGTGCGAAGGTTCGCTCCTGGTGGTGGATGCCTCACAGGGTGTTGAAGCGCAGACGCTGGCCAATGTTTATCAGGCCATCGACAACAATCACGATATCGTGGTGGTTCTGAACAAGGTTGATCTTCCGGCAGCCGAACCAGAGCGGGTTCAAAGCCAGATTGAAGAAGTAATCGGCATTGACGCCAGTAAAGCCGTGATGATCTCTGCCAAAACTGGCCTTGGCATTCCTGACGTGCTTGAAGCTATCGTCGAGCAGCTGCCTCCTCCGAAAGAAGGCGACCGCAATGCGCCGCTGAAAGCGATGCTGGTCGATAGCTGGTATGACAGTTACTTGGGCGTTATCGTTCTGGTGCGCGTCATCGATGGTGTGCTCAAAAAAGGCCAGACCATCCGCATGATGGGAACCGGTGCGAAATATCCGGTTGAACGTACCGGTGTGTTCACACCGAAAATGGTGCAGGTCGAAGATCTTGGTCCGGGCGAACTGGGATTTATTACTGCTTCCATTAAAGAAGTCGCTGATACCCGCGTCGGTGATACCATCACTGAAGATCGCCGTCCGACCGAAAAGCCCCTGACGGGCTTTAAACCTGCGCAGCCGGTCGTGTTCTGTGGACTGTTCCCGGTTGATGCGGCAGACTTTGAAGACTTGCGCGCTGCCATGGGCAAGCTGCGTCTCAACGATGCGTCGTTCTCCTTTGAAATGGAAACCTCTGCGGCACTCGGTTTCGGCTTCCGCTGTGGCTTCCTTGGGCTTCTGCATCTTGAAATCATTCAGGAACGCCTTGAGCGCGAGTTCGATCTCGACCTGATCACGACAGCTCCTTCGGTTGTGTATCGCCTGAACATGCAGGACGGCTCGCAGAAAGAGCTGCATAACCCGGCCGATATGCCGGATGTGGTGAAGATCGAAGCGATTGAAGAGCCGTGGATCCGCGCCACCATCATGACGCCAGATGATTATCTTGGCACGATCATGAAGCTCTGTCAGGAGCGTCGCGGTCTCCAGATCGATTTGACCTATGTCGGCCCGCGCGCCATGATCACCTATGATCTGCCGCTCAATGAAGTTGTGTTCGATTTCTATGATCGTCTGAAGTCGATCTCCAAGGGCTATGCCTCGTTTGACTATAATCTGTCGGATTATCGTGAAGGTGATCTGGTCAAGATGTCGATCCTGGTCAACGAAGAACCGGTGGATGCGTTGTCGATGCTGGTTCACCGTTCGGCTGCAGAGAAGCGCGGTCGTGTGCTTTGCGAAAAGCTCAAGGAGTTGATCCCGCAGCACATGTTCAAGATCCCGATTCAGGCAGCCATTGGCGGGCGCATCGTTGCGCGTGAGACGATCTCGGCTCTGCGTAAGGACGTGACGGCCAAGTGCTACGGCGGCGATATTTCGCGTAAGCGCAAACTTCTGGACAAGCAGAAGGAAGGCAAGAAGCGCATGCGCCAGTTCGGCAAGGTGGAAATCCCACAAGAGGCCTTCATTCAGGCTCTTAAGATGGGCGATGATTGATCCTTTGGTCTTTCGATTAGCTATGGACGATCAAACGTTTTGCCTATGCACCGGATGAAAGTGTCGTCTTTCGATGCTGTTCCAATCCGAGGCTGTTGAAAGATTGTTGTATGAAATAGGGGCGCGTTAGCGTCCCTTTTCTTTTGGGATATTTATTTTGATAGCGCTACCGCTTTCCCGCATCCTGAGGAGCCGTTGAAAACGGCGTCTCGAAGGACGGGGGGAAAGTCGCCAAAAGCCGAATATTTTTGAGTGAGCTTCTACGGTGTATCCCTGCCATCCCTTGTCCTTCGAGGCTACGCTTCGTAATTGAGGGCGATAAGCACTTCTTTCTTGGCGCGCGACCATCCTTTGATCTGGCGTTCGCGTGCAATTGCATCAAGGATCCGGTCATAAGTCTCTGTGAAAACTAACTCCACCGGCCGTCGCTTCTTGGTATAGCCTTCATAGATGCCTTGGTTATGCTCCCAAATCCGAGCCTCAATATCCTGCTTGGTTAGGCCCGTATAATACGAACCATCCGCACATTTGAGAATGTAAATCGTTGCTTCCATGACTTGCCCCCGCGTATCTTTGGAAGCTAGATATTGCTCGATGTGCGCCACCCTAACAAGTCGGGCAATTGCTTGAAGGCCTGCCGTGGTTCAAAAGGTTAAGTTCATGTCGATACGTCCCCGCATCTCCATCACCTACTGCACGCAATGCAACTGGATGCTGCGGGCGGCGTGGCTGGCGCAGGAGCTTTTGCAGACTTTCGGGCAGGATCTGGCGGAAGTGGCACTGCGGCCCGGAACAGGTGGCGTGTTTGAAATTCGCGTTCATATGACCGATGGCAATGAAGAGCTTATCTGGGAACGCAAGCGTGACGGTGGTTTTCCAGAAGCCAAGGTTCTGAAGCAACGCCTGCGGGATATCGTCTGGCCAGATCGCGATCTTGGGCATTCAGATAGCAAGCCGAAACCAGAATAGAAAAAGCCCGCGGTTTGCGGGCTTCTTTGTTTGGATGGGCTGTTAGTCTTCGTCCACCACGCGCAGCCGCATTGGGGTGGGGGCGGTTTCTGGCTGGCGGGTGGGGCGCTGGGCCTCCTCAGTCGGCGCTGGTCCAAATTCAAGCGCTTCGATTTTTGCACCGCGCTTTGTCACTTTGTTCGAGGACACCAGAATATCGTCGATATCCTTATTGGCCTGCAGGAAGTGGGTTTGCAGCTTGCGCACACGCTCGTCAAGACGACCCACATCTTCCATCAGCCGCACCACTTCACCCTGAATGACATGGGCTTGCTCGCGCATGCGGGCGTCCTTAAGGATCGATTGGATAACCTGAATAGACAGCATGAGCAGCGACGGTGAAACAATGACGATCCGCGCCCGGTGTGCACGATGGATCAGCGCTTCAAAATGCTCGTGAATGTCCGCGAAAATCGATTCCGATGGCACGAACAGGAACGCGGTATCCTGCGTTTCGCCGGTAATGAGATATTTGTCGGACACATCCTTGATATGCACTTCCATGTCGCGGCGGAACTGTGCAACGGCGGCCTTGCGTGCCTCCGGGTTTTCCGTTTCGCGCATGGAATTCCATGCTTCAAGCGGGAATTTTGCGTCGATCACCAGCGATGGTGAATTGTTTGGCATGCGTACCAGACAGTCAGGGCGCGTGCCATTGGTCAGTGTTGCCTGAAATTCGTAGGCACCCTGCGGCAGACCATCGGCAATGATCGCTTCCATGCGCGACTGGCCGAATGCGCCGCGTGTCTGTTTGTTGGCGAGGATCGCCTGCAACTGTACCACTTGCCCTGCGAGCGACTGGATATTGTTTTGCGCGGTGTCGATGACGGCCAGGCGCTCCTGCAATTTGGCAAGATTCTCATGGGTTGAGCGTGTCTGTTCGGTCATGGTCTGGCCGATGCGGTGCGTCATGCCGTCAAGACGCTCGCGGATGGATTGATTAAGTTCTGCCTGCCGCGAACCAAACACTTCGGCCATGGTCTGCATGCGGCCTTGCATCTCGGACTGTGCTTTCAGAATCTCGGCCATGCGATATTCCGCATCGCGGGCACGATCTTCTGCCTGCGCTTCGGCCACCGCCCGAAGACGGGCTGAGCGCGCTGCCGCAATGAGGAAAATAGCAAGGCAAACTATGAGCACAACAATGCCCGCCAGAAGAATATCTCCGAGCGAGAACGAAGAAGCACCGAGCTGCAGGAGCGGCTCATTCAATAGATTCTGATTTTCCATGCGTCCAGCTTAGCTGATTCGTCATGCAAAGGTGAGATCAAAACGGGAACATTTTACAAGTTACAATTGACGATTCTTTTGCGAGCGATTACGTGAAACTCATGTCTATAAAACCGCTTATTATTCTTCCTGATCCCGTTCTTCGTGAACTGTCCAAGCCCGTCGAGCGCTTTGATGATCAATTGCGCAAATTTGCCGGCGACATGTTCGACACGATGTATGACGCGCCGGGCATTGGTCTTGCCGCCATTCAGGTGGGCGAACCTTTGCGCATGCTGGTCATCGACCTTGCCAAGGAAGATGAGGCGAAGGCCCCGCACGTCTTTATAAACCCTGAGATTGTTGCTTCGTCTGACGAGCGCAGCGTTTATGAGGAAGGCTGTCTGTCAATCCCGGATTATTATGCGGAAGTTGAACGGCCTGCGACGATCAAGGTCAATTATTTTGATGCCGACGGCAAGCCGCAATCGATGGATGCCGATGGCCTGATGGCAACCTGCTTGCAGCATGAGATCGACCATCTCAATGGTGTGCTGTTCATTGATCATATCTCCAAGCTGAAACGCGATATGGTCATCAAGAAGTTCAAGAAGCTCGCCAGCCAGCGCGCGTCAAACAGGGCGTTGTGATGCGTATCGTATTTATGGGGACGCCGGATTTCTCGGTGCCGATTCTGACTGCTATTATCGGGCATGGCTATGAAGTGGTGGCGGTCTATACACAGCCGCCGCGCCCGGCAGGTCGTCGCGGACTCGAGCTGACAAAGTCGCCAGTTCATGAAAAGGCTGAGGAATTCGGCATTCCGGTTTTCACGCCCAAAAGCCTTAAGGGTGCGGAAGAGCAGGATGTTTTCGCAAGCCTCGAAGCCGATGTTGCGATTGTTGTGGCTTATGGCCTGTTGTTGCCGCAAGCCATTCTCGATGCACCGCGTCTTGGTTGCTACAATGGCCATGCCTCGCTTCTGCCGCGCTGGCGCGGAGCGGCGCCTATTCAGCGCGCGATCATGTCGGGCGACACCGAGACCGGCATGATGATCATGAAGATGGATGTGGGGCTTGATACAGGCCCTGTTGCCATGGCTGAAAAGATCGCGATCACGCCGGATATGTCGGCGGGTGAATTACATGATCGATTGAGCATGATTGGTGCCGATTTGATGGTGCGTGCTCTGGGAGCGCTTGAACGCGAAAGTCTGACACTTCAGCCGCAGGACGAAGAAGGCGTGACCTATGCCGCCAAGATCGACAAGGCCGAAGCGCGCATCGACTGGTCGAAGCCAGCTGCGCACGTGCACAATACCATTCGCGGTTTGTCGCCGTTTCCGGGTGCGTGGTGCGAAATGGAAATCAATGGCGAGGTTGAGCGTGTAAAATTGCAGCGCTCCACGTTGGGCGAGGGCAATGGTGCGCCGGGCACAGTGCTTGATGATCGGTTGACCATTGCATGTGGAGACGGTGCCGTGCGGCTCGTCACGCTGCAGCGTTCAGGCGGCAAGCCTCTGGCGGCGCAAGAATTTCTGCGCGGTGCGCAAGTCGCGAAGGTTCTCTGAGCGGTGCCTCGTTATAAAATCACTGTCGAATATGACGGCACGCCCTATGTCGGCTGGCAGAGGCAGGAAAACGGCCATGCGGTGCAGAATGCCATTGAGCAGGCGTTCAAGAAGTTCTGCGGTGAAGATCTGACATTGAGCGCGGCTGGACGTACAGATGCGGGCGTCCATGCGAGCGCGCAGATTGTTCACGCCGATCTCACCAAGGATTGGGGCGCTGCGAAAATCCGCGATGCACTCAATGCGTATCTGGTGATGGCTGATGAACGTATCAGCATTCTGAATGTCGAAAAGACGACAGATGCGTTTGATGCCCGGTTTTCAGCACGTGGCCGGCATTATCTATATCGCATTCATAACCGTCGTGCGCCGTTGGCGATTGATTATCATCGTGTTTGGTGGGTGCAGAAGCGCCTTGATCACGAAGCGATGCACGAGGCCGCAAAGCGGCTTTTGGGCGAGCACGACTTTACAACTTTCCGCGCAACGCAATGTCAGGCAAAGAGCCCGGTGAAGACGCTCGACAGGCTCGACATCACACGCGATGGCGACTATGTGGAAATGCGGGTTTCTGCCCGCTCGTTCCTGCACAATCAGGTGAGATCCTTCGCGGGTAGTCTCATGGAAGTAGGCGTGGGGCGTTGGACGGCAGATGATCTGCAGGCTGCTTTGGAAGCCAAAGACCGTAAAGCTTGCGGTCAGGTTGCCCCGCCTTACGGCCTTTATCTCGTCGGTGTCGACTACCCATTTCCATTTTAAAAAGTTTGCGCGCTAATCCCAATGCCGAAAAGCTGCTGCAGGAACACTGTGATGAACAGTGAGCCGAAGAATACGCAAGCGAAAAACGGGGCGACATAGGCGTGTGGACGTTGCAGCACGATGAATGTCAGTCGGTAGCTCAGAATGACAGAGATACCGAACAGCACGATCGCAAACAGCGTCGCAACATCGAGAAAACCCGGAAAAAACAGCTGCAGCAGCGTAATCGGAGCGAAAAGCCACGACAGCAACGCGCTGCCCCAGTTTGTTGCTATGACGTAGGCTGCATAGCGTTTTGAAATGCCTATCCGTCGGGCCAATATTCCAATAATGACAAGCGGTATTACCCACGCGGAAAGGTCGACGAATGCCGCGCGGATGACGATTGCAAGGCGCAGGCCTGCTTCATCGCGACCGGCAGTCAGATCGGCCGCATAGGCAACCCATGTTGCCAAAAGCGGAGGCAGGGCGATGACAATCGCATAGAAAGATGCCCAGAAATCTTCTGCAGAGATATCGAGGTATGCGAGGCCGTCCTTACGGCCAAGCATCATCTTCCAGACGCCCGTGAAATATCTGAAAATATCATCCAGACTGGGCATGAAGTTCCTTATCCAAAGAAATCAGCGATGAAACGTTCGTAAATCTGTGTGAGGCCTTCAAGATCAGCAACCGCGACACGTTCGTCAACCATGTGCATGGTCTGTCCGACAAGGCCAAACTCGACCACTGGACAATAGTCCTTGATGAAGCGTGCGTCTGACGTGCCGCCCGACGTAGAGAGATTGGGGCGCTTGCCGGTGACTGCTTCAACGGATGCTGTCAGCGTACCGATGAGCTTCTCGTCACGGGTCAAAAAGACATGGCTCGGATTTTCGCGCCAGACCAGTTCGTAGTTGATTGGCGTTTCACGACCTGGGCGCAGGCGGTTATTGCGTGATGCCTTTTCAAGACGTGAGATGATCTCCGCCTTCAGGCTATCCGCTGTCCATGTGTCGTTGAAGCGAATATTGAAGGAAGCACTAGCCTTATTGGCAATGACATTGGTGGCCTTATTACCGACATCGACGGTCGTCACTTCAAGATTGCTGGCCTGAAAATCCGCCGTACCTTCATCAAAAGCAGGGTAAAGCAGGCTGTCGATGAGCGTCGTGATGCCACGAACCGGGTTTTCAGCCAGATGTGGATAGGCGGCATGGCCTTGCACACCATGGACCGTAACGATGCCCGAAATCGAGCCTCGGCGTCCGATCTTGATCATATCGCCAAGTGTGTTCGGGTTTGTCGGTTCACCCACAAGCGACGCGTCCCAGCTTTCGCCGCGCTCTTTAGCCCATTTCAGAAGCTTTTCGGTGCCATTGATCGCCGGGCCTTCTTCGTCACCGGTAATCAGGAAGGACACGCTGCCCTTTAAGCTTCCATGCTTTTCGACGTGACGTGCGACGGCTGCGACAAAGCAGGCAATGCCACCCTTCATGTCGACCGCGCCGCGCCCATACATAATGCCGTCTTCAATGGCTGCCGAGAAGGGCGGATGCTTCCAGTCGGCTTCATCGCCGGGAGGCACAACATCGGTGTGGCCAGCAAACATCAAATGAGCGCCATTGCCCGATTTGCGCGCGTAGAGATTTTCAATGTCAGGCGTGCCTTCATCGGTGAAGACCGGGCGCTGGATGGAAAACCCCATCGGTGCAAGCATGCCTTCAAGTGCCGTCAGCGCGCCACCCTCAGCGGGCGTAACCGACGGGCAGCGAATGAGAGCGGCAAGGTTTTCGGCAGGATTGGTAGGCAGGCTCATGGTGTTACAGCTTTACTCTGAGAATCGTATGGGCTTGAGATTAGATCGGGAAGCTCCCAGATGAAACAACAATCCCATAACTGGGTAAACACGAGTGGATCGGCCCTAAAATCGGAATCGATGTTAGGCAAGCACGATGCTTGGGTTCAATAGCTTAGAGCGTCCGTGCGCAGAGCCGAAGAGGGCGCAGGGCGCTCTAAGAGCAGACATTTATCGCGGCTTTTCTCATTTGGTTGCAATTCGGGAATGAAATTTCCTTGACCAAGGGGGCTTTGTCATCGTTAGTTAAAAAAAGGTTGATAGCGAGATCCGGAAAACGGACCGGTCACCGGGGAATTGTCACTAGAGAACTTGTTCTAGGGGACATTTTAATAATGGGAATCTGTCATGCGTTCACTGATTTCTGCGGCAGCAGGTATAATGGCCTTATCCGGGGTGACGCTGGTCCCGGCCAAGGCAGCTCAATGGAGTGAAGCGGGCGGAATAACGAGTATTCCCTACGGTCACCTTGATTATTGTAAGCGGACACCACGCGATTGCGGAGCGCACCGCGCGCTTTCGCCGATGAAATTGACGCCTGAGCGCATGCAGATGCTGCAAAGTGTCAATGCATCCGTGAATGCTGCGATCAAGCCTGTTTCCGATCAGGATAATTACGGCAAGCGCGATTACTGGACCATTCCAAGAAATGGTAAGGGTGATTGCGAAGATTATGTGCTTTTGAAGCGCGCCAAGCTGATGGGGCGCGGCATCAGTCCGTCACAGCTTCTTATTACGATGGTGCAGGGTAGTGAGCCGCACATCGTACTGACTGTCCGGACGGATCATGGTGATTACATTCTCGACAATATGCGCGGGGAAGTGCTGCCGGTCGAAAAGACGTCCTATCGTTACATCAAGATGCAATCGCCAGCCAATTCCGGCCAATGGGTTTCGATTGCGGGTCGTTCTATGGCTGTTGCTAATAATTGATGTCGTGCGCGCGGGATCTTTGGCCGAGATGAGGCGCTTATAACTCAATTGAAAAGGTTCGATAGGGTCGCATTTTGCGACCCTATTTTGTTGTGAGCGTCTTGTTGTGATGGGCTAAGGTTGCTCCGAACGATTGTTTTACGGTTTTCAAATCATGGCGGCGATGAAACGATCAGCCACATAACTGTCGCCAATAGGCCTTATTGTTCGCTATTATTATACAGTGAAAGCAAACAGACTGTTCGAGGATAATGAACAAAAATACCCATATAACAGTTATGTGAATGCTGATATATGAACTAACATACTGTTTTAAATTATTTATTTTCTAATTTTTATCTGATTTTTGAAAAATTGGCTGCACGAATGTGTGATTAAGAAAACATTTTCGTGACTGGAACTTTCTCCCACTGTCACCCATTTGAGATGCATGAGGACGACGCATAGTACGTCGCCCATCTGACTAAATGGAGATAGAAAATGAATAAGTTTGTTCTTGCTGCTGCTGCTCTCGCACTTAGCGCCGGTGCTGCTTTTGCTGAAAACCCACGTGTAGGTGAGCCAGCTGATCTTTATGCAAATGATCGTACCCCAGTTGCTACACAGCGCGTTGATCACACCGCGACTGCAACAATTGGCCAGTCGACCTATATGGATGGTTCGGCAAACCGTTTCGGTGATGCTTCGCCTTCGAGCTTCTCGAACTAAGAGTTCGACTAAAAGCTTTGCTATCCCGGTCTGATCGCAGGCCGGAATAGCAAGACATGAAGGTAGTGAGTGCGGCCTCCCAAGGTTCTCACTACTGGAATTAAAATACGCAACGATTTTAACTGATCTCCCCGGAGGATGGCTTCTTGTCATCCCGGAGTCCCCGAAGGGAAAGGCAAGTTGCCATCCAAAGGGGCGATAGAAGGATTATAAAAATGAAAAAGTTTGCTCTTGCTGCCGTAGCCGTTGCCCTTAGCGCCGGTGCTGCTTTCGCTGAAAACCCACATGTTGGTGAACCAGCTGATCTTTATGCAAACGACCGTACGCCTGTTGCAACACAGGGCGTTGACTATACGGCTCCTGCTTCGATCCAGACCCAGGGTCAGACCTATAGCGACGGTTCTGCACACCGCTTCGGCGATGCATCGCCTTCGAGCTATCAGAACTAATATTTCTGATATTCTATAGAAAAAGGCGAAGCTTTGCGGCTTCGCCTTTTTTGTTTAAAGCATTTCCAGCAAAAATTGCGAAGCAGTTTTGCGTTGGATAATGCGCAAAAACAAGTAGTTACAGCGGCTCCAACGATTCAGTCTTAACCGGAACCGCTGGAACGGTGCTGCATGATCAGTCTCGTAGCAGTTCGTTGATCGAAGTCTTGGAGCGGGTCTTCTCATCGACGCGCTTGACGATCACGGCACAGTAGAGGCTTGGGCCCCAGTTTTCACCCGGAACATTTTTGCCTGGCATGGTGCCAGCGACAACAACAGAGTATGGTGGCACTTCGCCATAGAAGACCTCGCCGGTCGAGCGATCAACAATCTTGGTCGATTTGCCGATGAATACGCCCATGCCAAGTACGGCGCCTTCGCGAACGATACAGCCTTCGACAACTTCCGAACGAGCGCCGATGAAGCAGTTGTCTTCGATGATGGTTGGTCCAGCCTGCATTGGTTCCAGAACGCCGCCGATGCCGACGCCGCCCGAAAGATGCACGTTCTTGCCGATCTGTGCGCAGGAGCCGACGGTCGCCCATGTGTCGACCATCGTGCCTTCATCGACGTAAGCGCCGAGATTGACGAAAGACGGCATCAGGATTGCGTTTGGCGCAATATAGGCTGAATGACGGACGACAGAATTTGGAACAGCGCGGAAACCGGCCTTTTCAAACTCATTTGCCGTCCAGCCGTCGAACTTGGAAGGAACCTTGTCCCACCAGGAAGACTGACCGGGACCGCCTTTGATGACTTCCATCGGGTTGAGACGGAAAGAAAGCAGCACGGCTTTCTTGAGCCACTGATTGACCTGCCAGTTGCCGTCCGCCTGTTTTTCTGCCACACGGGCTTCACCGCGATCGAGCATAAGCAGCGACTGTTCAACAGCATCGCGAACTTCGCCGCGGGTTGCTGTGCTGATGCCATCGCGTTCGTCAAAAGCCTTCTCGATGACCTTTTCAAGGGAGGCGAAATCTGGCTTGGTCATATGGCGGTCTCCATAAAATGGCAGGATAAGCGGCTGCCACCTTTTCGGTCGGCAGTTATCGTAGAAGTGATTAAGCGAAGGCACCATATGGGTCAATCGCGTTATTGTGTGAAATAGCTGGTCGAAATTGCGACAGATTAAGAAATTAGCGCCAGAATAGATGATAGACATCAATACGCATTGTAATTGAAGGAGCAGGCAAGCATGAACCCAATGGAGAAGTCCGGCTGGACGCCTTTCCCGAATTCCGAGGAAGCTGCTAAACAGGCGCGCACAGTGCCGCAAACCCCTCAGACTGAGGCTTCTGCCTATCGTCTTGCCTTTATGGACGACGACTTCATGACACGGCGCGACATGCGTCCGGTGCGGCTTCAGCTTGAACTGCTTAAACCTGAACTGATCCTGGCCGACCGCGGTATCAAATCGACGGTTGTGATGTTCGGTGGCGCGCGTATTCCTGAGCCGGGCGGCGAAGCCTGGGCCGCAAAAAATGAAGTGCAGAAGAAGAATCTTGAAGCCAACTCGCGTTACTATGAGGAAGCGCGTAAGTTTGCCCGCATCTGCTCCGAATATTCAGCGACCACCTATTATCGCGAATTCATCGTTGTTACGGGCGGTGGTCCGGGTGTTATGGAAGCTGGCAATCGTGGGGCGGCTGATGTCGGGGCACCAACGATTGGGCTTAATATCGTTCTGCCACATGAGCAGGCACCGAACGCCTATGTGACGCCGGAGCTCTGCTTCAATTTCCATTATTTTGCGCTGCGCAAGATGCATTTTCTGATGCGTGCAAAAGCCGTCTGCGTATTCCCCGGCGGCTTCGGCACGATGGATGAGCTGTTTGAAGCCATGACCCTGATCCAGACAGACCGTATGGAGCGTATGCCGCTCATCCTGTTCGGTAAAGAATTCTGGAGCAAGGCGATCAATATCGAGTTTCTGGCAGAGCAGGGCACGATCTCTCCGGCAGACATCGAATTGCTGACATTTGTCGACACCGCAGACGAAGCATGGGACGAGATCAAAAACTTCTATAAGCTCTGATTTTTTCTGGTTGAGAATTGCCAAGCGCCCGGTTCATCAGGACCGGGCGTTTTCGGTTTCTGAATACTCGCGCGGCCGGTGCACGAGTGTCACCAGCACGACTGAAATAATCATCAGCAGATACCATGAGCCGAGCTTGCTCATTGAAACCAGCTCCCATCCATTGCGCTGGTTGGGATAGAGCCAGGCCTTCGACCACGTACCAATATTCTCGGCAATCCAGATGAACAGTGATGTGAGCAGGAACGCGACCAGCAACGGCATTTTATGCCGGAAACGAAACACGCGATAATGCATGCTTGTGCGCCAGTAGAGCGCGAAGGTGACTGCAAACAGAACCCAGCGCATATCCCAGATGAAGTGATGAGCGAAGAAATTGATATAAATTGCAGTTGCCAGAACAACCGTCATCCAGAGCGGCGGATAGTGATTCAGCCTTATATCGAAGATCCGATTGATACGCGCCATATAGGAGCCGACGGCCGCATACATAAAACCAGAAAAGAGCGGAACACCACCGATCCGGAAGAAGTTTTCTTCGGGATAAATCCATGAACCGGCATGGGTTTTGAATATTTCCATCGCTGTTCCAACGATATGGAAAATGACGATGACCTTGGCTTCTTCCCAAGCTTCCAGCTTGAAAATAAGCATTCCAAGCTGGATCAGCACAGCGGAAAGAAACAGGAAGTCGTAGCGGGTGATAAATCCTGTGCCACCTTCAATTCCACCTTCTGGCCAGAACCAGCGTGTGAGAATAATCAGGCCCAGCATTGCGCCGCCAAACAGGCAGGCCCATGCCTGTTTCAATCCGAAAACCAGAAATTCAATCAGTGCATCGCTGATGCGGTGACGAGGTAAGCTATCGAGAAGGCGATGGGCCGCCTTATCTATGCGCTTTTCAAGGCCGGTAAACTGCCTATCGGTCTGCAATTATAGTTTCCAGAAATTGGGTCAGATTATCGGTCACATAATCCACCTGATCCGTGAATTCCGGGTCACTTTCCCAAATCTCCGAGAATGTCGGCTCAAAATTGTTCGGAACCACCAGCACGGTTTTCATGCCCAGCGTCTTTGGCACGACAAGATTGCGCGCGAGGTCCTCAAACATGACAGCCTTTTGCGCATCCACGCCGAAAGCTCCGAGAAAACGGTCGTAAGTGACACGCTCTGGTTTTGGCGTCAGACCTGCTGCAACAATGTCGAAAATATCATCGAAATCATCGAGAATGCCGAGTTGACGTGCGGCGCGTTCGGCGTGTCCGCGATCGCCATTGGTGAAGATGAAGCGGCGACCGGGCAGGGCACGGATTGCTTCTCCAAGTGCCGGATCAGGTTGCAGCCAGGAATAGTCGATGTCGTGTACCTTCTTTAGAAAGTCGTCCGGATCGATTTCATGGCATTCCATCAGACCTTTCAGCGTGGTGCCATATTCCAGATAAAACTGCTTCTGAATCTTGCGCGCTTCGTCGCGCGGCAGCTTCAGGAGGTTCTCGACATAGCTCGTCATGCGCACATCGATCTGCGAGAACAGATCAGCGGCGTGCGGATAGAGCGTATTGTCGAGGTCGAATACCCAGTCGGTGACGTGAGCGAAGGCCGGAGCATCAGGTTGATTGGTCATAAGTCTTTATGTCACGAAGGCGGGCCAAGAAAAAGCCGCCCGAAGGCGGCTAACTGATTATGGCACGATAAGCGTGCCGGCACCGTGTTCGGTGAAAAGCTCAAGCAGTACCGAATGCGGTGTCTTGCCATTGAGAATGACCACACCTTCAACGCCGCGACGGATCGCGTCGATACAGGTCTCGACCTTTGGGATCATGCCGCCGGAGATCGTGCCGTCCTTGATCAGCGCCTGTGCATCGGCAACCGACAATTCCTTGATGAGCTTCTTGTCCTTGTCGAGAACGCCTGGAACGTCGGTAAGGAACAGAAGACGCGTTGCAGCCAGTGCCCCTGCGATAGCGCCCGCAAAAGTATCGGCATTGATGTTGTATGTATGACCGTCGCGACCCGGTGCGACAGGCGCAATAACCGGGATCATTTCTGAGCGCGCTAGAAGATCGAGAAGCGTGCGGTCGACTTCAGCTGGTTCACCAACAAAGCCCAGATCAAGCACCTTTTCGATATTGGAATCGGGATCGATGACGGTTTTGTGCGCCTTGCGCGCAAAAACCATATTGCCATCTTTACCGCAAAGACCGATGGCCCATTCGCCTTCAGCATTGATGAGGGCGACGATCTCTTTGTTGATGGAACCGGCGAGAACCATCTCCACCACTTCAACCGTCTTTTCGTCGGTAACGCGAAGGCCGCCTTCAAAGCGCGATTCAATGCCGAGCTTGGTCAGCATCGCCTGAATCTGCGGGCCACCGCCATGGACAACAATTGGATTGATACCTGACTGCTTGAGAAGCGCGATGTCTCGGGCAAAGGCCTTGCCAAGCTCTGGGTTGCCCATGGCGTGACCGCCATATTTCACCACGACATTCTTGTTTTCGTAGCGCTGCATATAGGGCAGGGCTGCCGAAAGGAGTTGCGCTTGCATTTCAGGATTATCAAGAGTGGTCATCGCGGGCTCCATGGCTGGCGACAGGGCAAGAGAGGCAGGCTTTTCTAAGCAATATGCAGTGCTCTGTAAAACGGTTTTCCATTGTTTGTTCGCGAATATTTGAACGCGTCGCCAAAGACCGCCCAATTAAAATCCTATGAGAGCGCTAAAAGATTGCGCATAACACATGCTCTTGAATGGAGTGGTTTAATGCGACGGGCAGTTTTCACAGCTTTGATTTTTCTGGCAGGTATAGGTGCGTCGCAAGCAGCATCGACAACTGAAACCATCATCATGTTGCGCCATGGCGAAAAGCCGGATCAGGGCTTGGGGCAACTCAATTGTCAGGGGCTTAACCGTGCGCTGAAACTACCGGCGGTGATTGCGCAGAAATTCGGCAAACCGGATTATATCTTTGCGCCCAATCCTGCTCAGTTGAAGGAAGATAAGGGCGCGATCTATTCCTATAATCGCCCGCTTGCCACGGTTGAGCCGACGGCTATCAAGTTCGGAATGCCGGTCGATACGCGCTTTGGTTTCAAGGATATTGAGGAACTGCAGGCGACGCTCGCGCAGCCTGAATATCGCAACGCGACAGTACTGATGGGTTGGGAGCACAAGCAGCTTGTAAAGCTTGCCAGAAACATCGTGAAGGATAGCGGTGATGATAAGGCTCTCGTACCCAAATGGCCCGGCGAAGATTTCGACAGCATGTATGTTCTGCGTGTCACGCGTGATGGTTCAAAGACCACCACGCAGTTTGAGCAGCTCAAGCAGGGACTAAACAATCAGTCGGCAAGCTGCCCGAGCTAAACTAAGCGAAGTCTCCGCTTTTTCCGGAAATGCACTATTCCTTGGCTACCAGCGCAATCGCGGCACGCAGCTCATCCAGACCGAGGCCTTTCTCTGACGAGGTCGTGATGATGCCGGGGAAGCAGGCCGCACGCTTTTTGGTAAGCGCATGGGTTTCTTCCAGCAGACGGGGAATGCCAGCAGCCTTGATCTTGTCGATCTTGGTCAGCACGATCTGATAAGAGACTGCGGCCTTGTCGAGCAGGTCGAGCACTTCAGCGTCGTTCTTCTTGATGCCGTGGCGGGAGTCGATCAGCAGATAGACGCGCTTTAACGTCGTACGGCCGCGAAGATAATCGAAGACGAGACGCGTCCATGCGTCGACATGGGCTTTTGGCGCTTCAGCAAAGCCGTAGCCCGGCATGTCGACAAGCGCCAATGGCGGAAGGTCGCCATTCTCGCCAGAATAGCCATCAGGAACGAAATAGTTCAATTCCTGCGTGCGGCCCGGTGTGTTGGAGGTACGGGCGAGTGCCTTTTTGCCGACAATCGCATTGATAAGCGAAGATTTACCGACATTTGAACGCCCGGCAAAAGCAATTTCAACAGGGCCTTCCAGTGGCAGAAATTTCATCGACGGCACGCCACGGATGAAGATCCACGATTTCTTGAAGAGCAGGCGCCCTTCTTCGACCAAAGCTGCATGTGCTGCGCGGGTCGCATCTGCTGCTAACTGGGCTGCTGCCTGCTTTTTATCCTGATCGCTCAATGTGGTCTTCCTGATCGTGTACTCTAAAGAATACACGCATCAATGTTAGAGGCTGTAATGTCAACTGTTCTGGATGAACGAGCACCAAAAAAGCCCCGCTAGTGCGGGGCTTTTTGTCTTTTTACTTTTTTACGTCTTTCGGCTTTCGCTTGAAGACGTCTTTCAGATTGTCAAAAAGTTCGATTTTGACACCCTGACGCTTCATGATCACAGCCTGCTGAGTGATGGAAAGCGTGTTGTTCCATGCCCAGTAGATGACGAGACCTGCTGGGAACGATGCCAGCATGAAGGTGAAGATGATCGGCATCCAGGTGAAGATCATCGCCTGTGTTGGATCTGGAGGCGTTGGGTTCATGCGCATCTGCAGGAACATGGTGATGCCCATGATAAGCGGCCAAACGCCAATCATCAGGAATGCTGGAACTGCGAAAGGCAGAAGACCGAACAGGTTGAAGATCGATGTTGGATCGGGTGCTGCAAGATCCTGAATCCAGCCAAAGAATGGCGCATGGCGCATTTCGATGGTGACGTACAGAACCTTATAGAGTGCGAAGAACACCGGAATCTGGACCAGCACTGGCCAGCAACCTGCAAGCGGATTGATCTTTTCCTGCTTGTAGAGCTGCATCATCTCTTGCTGCTGCTTCATCTTGTCATCCGCATACTTCTCGCGGATTTCAGTCATCTTCGGCTGCACCAGCTTCATACGCGCCATCGACTTGTATGACTTGTTGGCCAGTGGGAAGAACAGGGCCTTGAGCAGAACAGTGACAACCAGAATGGCGACGCCGAAATTGCCGGAGAATTTGTAGATCCAGTCGATGAGGTAGAACATCGGCTTGGTGATGAAGTAGAACCAGCCCCAGTCGATCAGCAGTTCGAACTGCTTGATGCCGAGCTTTTCCTCGTAATTCTTGATATCCGAAACGACCTTGGCACCAGCGAAAACATGGTTCTTGATGGTGCTGGCTTCACCAGCAGCAACCGTGATCGGTGCGCTGAGGAAATCCGACTGGTAGCGCGGACGGTCATTGGTGAAGTGCGAGAAACGCGCCGTGTATTTTTCGTTCTGTGGTGGAACGAGCGTGGCTGCCCAATACTTGTCGGTGATGCCGACCCAACCGCCTGTGACGTCCTTGAACGAAATGTCCTTGTCGTCTTCAACCTTGGAATACTTGATTTCCTGAAGGCCGTCCTGACCCATGACGCCGATAAGGCCTTCATGAAGAACATAAGTGGCGCTGGCGTGTTCTGGCTGGTTGAAACGCGTTACACGGCCATAAGAAGCAAGCGAGATCGGAGCGCCGGTGTTGTTGGTGACCGTATCGTCGACTTCGAACATGTAAGCATCGTCAACCGAGATGACGCGCTTGAATGTGATGTTCTTGTCGTTGGTGAAGGTCAGGGTAACAGGCGTCGATGCCGTCAGCTTATTGTTGCCTTCAACGGTCCAGACAGTGTTTGGACCAGGAACTTCGCCGGTTGCGTCGTTGCCGGTGAAACCGAGTTCAACGAAATAACCCTGCTTGAGAGCCGATGGGGCGAGCAGTTCGATTTCAGGGGACTTGTCGTCAACGGTCTCGTGGTACTTTTTGAGATAGAGATCATCAAGACGTGCACCCGTCAGGTTGATCGAGCCGCGCAGCGAGGCTGTGTCGATTTCGACGCGCTGCGACTGCGCTGCAGCAGCTTCGCGGGTCAATGCGCCGCCTGCGGCTACGCCATCGCCCTGGCCGGGTATTGCGCCGGACGTACCGGGCATCTGTGGGGTGTCACCGCCCTGCGCGCCGCCCTGAGCCCCACTTTGTGTGGCTTGCTGGGTCTGGCGCTGCTGCTCCTCAATGCGTGTCTGCTCCCGCTGGGCTTCCGTTTTCGGTCCCAGATAGAATACTTGCCACAGCGTTAATACGAGGATGGACAGGGCAATGGTGATGAAGAAATTACGATTATTTTCCATTGACGGGTCCTGATTCCGGTCTTTCCGTTCGGCGTTTCTTTTCGTCCCGCCGCCCATCCGTAGCTTTTAAGCGTTTGGAGAGTTCTGCGGTCAATTGCGAAAAGGGCGCAGTGAGTGCTTGCTCGCGTGCTACGATCACATAGTCTGTCGAAGCCGCCATGTCACGCCCCACGTGACAACGAACCGCTTCTCGCAACCTGCGACGGATACGATTTCGTATCACTGCATTGCCGTTTTTCTTGGTGACAGTGAAGCCTGCGCGGGGTTTTTCACCGATTTTGGCTGCTTCAGACTCTTCTTCAGAACGTTTCCGAACTTCGAGAAGAAACAGTGGACCACGCCGTTTTTCACCATTCCTTACAGACAAAAACTCCGCTCTCTTGCGAAGGCGGAGTATTTGTTTCTGCTTTTTCATATCTTTATTCACCGCGCTGGACGCGCGGAAAAAGATTAAGCGGAAAGCCGCTTGCGGCCGCGCGAACGGCGAGCGGCAAGAACCTTGCGACCGCCGGCAGTTGCCATGCGTGCACGGAAACCGTGACGACGCTTACGGACGAGATTTGATGGCTGAAAAGTGCGCTTCATTTATTTAATACCGCGGTGTGCGGCCCTTCTTGGTTCTGTCTTTGAACAGGAGCTAGTTCATTCCCTCGCGGAGCGGACAGCACAAACTATCCGTTAACCCGTGCGGGCGAACGTGGTGCGGCTTATAAGAGCACGGGCATCAAGAGTCAATTCCCACGAAGGCGTTCAACGCAAACATGTGATCAGAGCTGAAACACGCTCTAATAGTCTATTTCTGCGCATAACTTTCCGAAAGCCGCTTCGCACTTTTGCTGGAAATGACTAATATCAAAGTTCATTGAGTAAGACTCATCGGACTTTGGTTAAGCCCGTGTGGCGATTGAACATTTTCAAGGCGTGATGCGTCAGCATCTTGAGCCGCCTTGGTATTAACGACGGGGCGGCTTCGCCTTGTTGAGCATGATGGCCGCGCGGACGAGCGCTTTCAACGCATCTTCATTGATGGCTTCGCCTTCGCGTATATCGATTGCCCGTCTCATATTGCCTTCCAGACTTGAGTTAAAGAGAGTTGACGGGTCCGCGAGGGATGCGCCTTTGGCGAAGGTCAGCTTCACGACGCTTTTATAAGTCTCGCCCGTACAGATTATGCCTGTATGCGACCAGACCGGTACGCCTCGCCATTTCCACTCTTCAATGATCTCTGGATCAGACTGTCTGATGATAGCTCGGACCTTTGCAAGCGTTTCGCCACGCCAATCTGCAAGATCCTTGATCCGGGCGTCGATCAATTGCGACGGGTTTTGGTCTTCATCTGCTTGTACTGAGCTGTTTTTGGTCATGATGGCTTCATCCCATTCGGGGCAACCATAGCACTGCACTTTATTGCAGGCGAGTGTGACGCGTTCTGGGAGCACTTTCGACGGAATTGTCCGCATCAAGCAGTAATCAGCCATTGCCAAAGCGGGCAGGGGCTTTAATAAGGATGCGCAACATTTTTAAATGCGGGACGATTTCCGCAGCAGTCATGAGAGGAGTTCACCATGAGCATCCGTCGTATCGAAGTCGGACCACGTATGAGCCAGGCCGTAGTTCACGGCAATACCGTTTATCTCGCCGGTCAGGTTGGCGAGCCGGGCGCAAGCGTGACTGATCAGACCAAGGCCGTTCTGTCTGAAGTTGATCGCCTTCTCGCAGCCGCTGGTTCGGACAAATCAAAGATCTTGCAGGCTATCATCTGGCTCGCAGACATGAAGGACTTCGCTGAAATGAACGCAGTCTGGGACAGCTGGGTCGACAAGGCCAACACGCCTGCACGCGCGACCGGCGAAGCAGCACTCGCGACCCCGGATTACAAAGTCGAGATCATCATTACTGCGGCAATCTAATTCTTCGTAGTTGCCGATTGGAAACCCCGCGCAAGCGGGGTTTTTTATTGGCGTATCCGCTCCGAATAGCCATCGCGACCGCCTGCTTGTGCCTTTTCGTCGATGGATGCACGCTTCTCTATCTCTTCAAGCGTGCCATTGTTTTCGAGCCAGCCATGGTCATAAAGATAACCTGGCAGATAGCCGGACAAGAGAATGCGGTAATCAAATGGGAATGTCGGATCAAGCACACGCGCCATTGTGAAAATGATCGTCGTGCAATTGGCGCTCAGCGTATTATAGAATTTGGCCTTAGCCGCCAGTTCGTTCCCCAGCTCCACATAGGAGAGAAACAATTCGCGCGCACCCGCTGGAGGCAAATTCACGCGGTATCGATAGACATCTTCTTTACGGACATTGGTGCGTAGAAAAACGATGTCGCTTTCTTCGGCTGCAATCATAGCCAGTTCGAATTCACGGAAGAAGCCGCCGACGGCGGAATAGACCTCGTGATGTTCCTTGCGAATTTCGCCGGAAAATACGACATGTCGCCCATCTTCAAAGCCGAAGGACAGTAGTGTGTGGGCAATCGCCGGTCCCGCCCAATAGGACAGATAGACATCGACTGAGTTTATCTTGTTGAGGTCGTAAGTTTCTTCTTTCCAGACCGGCGTGAAGTCTTCAGGCGTTCGCCAGTCGAAATCCCGAACATTGAAAAGAGTGACCTGATCGCCCTCCACCTTGCCTGTGACTGTGCGTGCGACCTCGGGAGCCCAGATGCGATCAAGCGAAGGGCGGATGGTTGCCCACCAGCCCAGGAAGACAAGAGCAAGCAGGCAGAAGAACAGCCTCTTGCGCAGACAAAAGAACTGTCGCTCGCCTGCTATCACCCAAATAGCGATAAAGAGCCAGGCTGCAATTATAGAGCCGCGCACAGCATTGCCGAAGGGAAGCTGGAACCACATCCCGAAACTGGCCCAAATTGCAAAGATGATAACGAATAAGACGAAGACCAGTTTGCCTATGATACGGACGGTTTTTGATTTCAAGATAGAAGACATGGACATCCCGTATTCGCCTGGCGCGTCATTTGCCGAAGTTGTAGCGATACTGACATGATTTGCATTGGAATGTCATCGCCTATCCTCCAGGAAAGGCGATTTATCTGATAGATTAGACTTAATCAAAAGAAGGAAATTGTATTTTATTTCTTTAATATTACAGCGGCTTCACGCGGACGTTTTACTTGCTTGCTTCCTTTGGTAAACGGGCGTGCAACGCGCCACAACAGAAGTGTTGTTACAATCGCTGCGTAGATTATCGGCTCAGCGGGCCAGCTTTTAACAGACATCAGAAAATGTATCGCACCGCCAGCAATGGCGACATAGACAAGCTTGTGCAGCGTGACCCATCGCCGACCCAGCTTGCGAATAGACCAGTTGTTGGAGGTAAGCGCCAACGGCACAAGAAGCGCCAGACTGATCATGCCTATGGTGATGAAGGGTCTTTTCACAATATCGGCTATGACTGCCGAAATGCTGAGCGCCTGATCCAGCACCATATAAACTGTAAAATGCATCAGCACATAATAGAATGCGAGAAGCCCAAGTGCGCGTCGATAACGCAGCAGACTGATGCCAGTGACATCGCGGATGGGTGTTACGAGTAGTGTCAGAATGAGAAAGCGCAGTGCCCAGAGGCCGAGCGTATGCTCAAAGCTTTTGACGGGGTCTGCGCCGAGCTGATCGGTTGCACCGAGATAGAACGCCCACAACGCTGGCAGCAAGCCCAGGATATAAAGTCCCCAGACCTTCAATTCATTGACCCGTGCAGATTTGGTCTTGGCACTGGCCATGTCAGTAATTCTTCTGCAGGTCCATGCCAGCATAGAGCGATGCCACTTCTTCGGCATAGCCGTTGAAAGGCAGGGTAGGGCGGCGACTCGAACCGAAGAAGCTGCCTTCACCGATCCTGCGTTCAGTAGCCTGGCTCCAGCGCGGATGGTCGACTGCCGGGTTCACATTTGCATAGAAGCCATATTCATTGGCAGCTTGCTGTTGCCATGATGTGGGCGGCTGTTTCTCGACGAAGCTGATTTTGGTGATCGATTTGATGCCCTTGAAGCCATATTTCCATGGAACAACCAGCCGGACGGGGGCTCCATTGGCGTTAGGGAGTGTTTCACCATAAAGACCGACGGACAGAATTGTGAGCGGATGCATCGCCTCGTCTAAACGGAGGCCTTCGACATAGGGCCAGTTCAGAACTTGGAATAGCCCTTTTTGGCCAGGCATTTCTTCGGGGCGAACAACACCGGTAAAGGCAATGTATTTTGCAGAGCCAAGTGGCTCGACCTGGGCCAGCAGACTTGCCAGTGGGAAGCCTATCCAAGGGATGACCATCGACCATGCCTCCACGCAACGCATGCGATAGATGCGTTCTTCTAGCGGCATTTTGGCGATCAGATCCTGGATGTCGAATTCCTTCGGCTGTTTGACAAGACCATCGACTGTCAGGCGCCATGGCAAGGGTTTGAAATCGCCCGAATTGGCTGCCGGGTCGCTCTTGTCGGTCCCGAATTCGTAGAAATTATTGTAGGTCGTGACGGCCTCTTTTGGCGTCAGCTTTTCATCGACTTTATAAGACGAAGCTTTGGCCTTGAGCGGATCTGCAAACGCACCAGAGGCAAGCCCTGTTGCTGCCAGCGCACCAAGTCCGACCATGAATTCACGCCGCCGAAGATAGAATGTGCGCGGCGTGACCTGATCATCCGTCAGTCGGGCAGGCGAGAAGCGGCTAAATTTAACGTTGGTCATCGTTTTGAAATCCGTTCGTCGCAATCATAACCTATTTCTCCGCCTAAAGGCGTCAAAATCATGAATAATTTGCCGCTCCATTGTGGCTCACGCTTTGTTGATGGATTTGAGGTGCTGTAACAGAATTGTAACATTGCGTAACTTTTCGTGTATTCCGCCACATTCTCGCTAAAACTCTGCTGTTAAGAGCACTACATTCATCGAGCCGGCAGGGGTCATAGAGAACCCGGGTGGAGCTGCCTTAAAACCTTCGTTAACATATCAGTGGCAAGTTGAGCTTATGGTAAAGAAGACGTTTATAGCCGCCATTATGATGGCGCTCGCAGCAACAACAAGCACCGCATTTGCGGAAGGCCAGCCTACGCCTGTGAAGGTCGTGAGCAAGGCTCAGGGCATGGCATTGAACGGCATTTCTGCCTCAATGAAAGATGAAACAGGCACTCCCCAGCTGGGTGAGGGCGTAACAATGCGCGAAAAAAAGATGGACGTAGAAACAACCCCTGAACAGAATTTTTCGCGCAGCAAGCGGTTCATTTATCGCTTCTATAAGCCTGAAAACGCTTCCAACGAGCTGATTGTTCTCCTGCATGGTTCGGGCGGCAATGAAGCGAGCCTCGTGCCACTGGCGTCTAAAATTTGGCCGCGTGCAACGCTGCTGGGTATTCGTGGCCGTGTGATGCAGGATGGCGGTACGCGCTGGTACAAGCGCATTACACCTGTCAAGTTCGACCAGAAGGATGTGAAGCTTGAAGCCAATGCATTCGTGACGTCTTTGACGCGCTTGGCTGAAGAAAAAGAACTCGACCTCTCACACGCAACTTTTGTTGGTTATTCCAACGGTGCCAATTTGCTGGCCGCAACCATGATGTTGCACCCCGATCTGGTGAAGCGCGCGGTGCTGATGCGCTCCATGCCGGTGCTGGACAATGTGTCGGTTGCCAATCTTGGCAAAGCCCGCGTGTTGACGATTACAGGTCAGGAAGACAAGCTTTATTCGCCTTTCGCCCCAGCCTTGTCGGCCTTGCTGCGCTCTGGCGGTGCAAAGGTAGATGCCCGTACAATTGAGGCTGATCATATGCTGGGTGAAAAAGACGCGGCGGCAATTAGCCAGTGGGTTGCATCGCTTGGACCAGATGGCGGACCAACCGTCACGATGAAAGCGAAATAATCACAAATACAAAAAAAGCCCCGGATTGCCCGGGGCTTTTTTTGATTACAGCGGTTCCAGTTAAGATTGAATCCTTGCAGTCACTGTAACTTTTTTGCGCATTACCCCTACGCAAAACCGCTTCCCACTTTTGGCTCAAACGTTTTAACTTATCAGACTGATGTCATGTCGATGACGCCGCAGTCACCTGTTTCTGAGCCAAAGGCCAAACGACTGCCTTGGTCGTCCCAGCCCATGCTGGAAATTGCACCCTTGCCCGGACGACGCAGAAGAACTTCCTTCTGGTCCGAGAAGCGCACAAGAAGAACCATGCCGTCATTATAACCAATAGCGGTGATATCTTCGACTGGATGGCAGGCAACGGATGTTACCATGCTGTCGGCACGCAACCCCAATTCGAGCGGCGCTTTGCCCATCGGGCCATCTTTGCCAGCAAATGGCCAGACGATTGCGGCCGGTGCACCGGAGGTCGCCAGCCACTTGGCCTTAACGCTCCAGGACCAATCCTTGACCTTTGCGGGATAGCCCGTCATGCGCATGTGCTTGGTGTCTTCCAGACGCCAGCCGTGCAGCGCATTTTCTTGCATCGAGGTAATTAGAAAGCGACCGTCAGGCGAGAAAATGACGCCAATGTGCGCGCCTTTCCACTCCAGCTCCACAGGCTTTGCTTCGGTGCCGGTCCATATCAGGGTTGCGCCGTTGTAGCGCGCGATTGCGAGACGCTGCCCCTTGGGCGCAAAGGCTACGCCTTCGACACTGCGTTCCTGTGGAAATTCCTGCACTTTACCGTTGGACGTACGAACCCACGCGGTGCGCCCGGAGGCAAACCCAACGGTTCCGCCAGGGCCGCTTGCGACCGCAGTCATCCACTTGCGAGGAACTTTGGCCAATTCGGTGACGGTTCCGTCCGAAGCAGTGTGGCAAACGCGACCATCTTCGCCGCCGGTTACCAACGCCTTGCCGTCTACAGTCAATGTTGCGCTTAGAAGGCCGTCATGAGCCGTGCTGGTTTGGTGGCCATTGTCCAGCCGATGGATGGTTCCATCGGCCAGAGCAAAGAAGGGAACGCCGCTTATAAAGCGGGCATAGAGGCAATGACCATCAAGGTCGAGCGGGGCAACTGTAGGCATCAGCGTCCAATTTTACTTTGGCAATTTTACTTTGCCAATTTTACTGGGATTGGCAGTTTTCAAAACCGACTTTGAGTTCGGCCGCATTAAGCTCGCGTCCGATGAAGACAAGGCGGCTTTCATGCTTTTCTTCCGGCTTCCAGGCGCGTTGATGATCGCCTTCGATGATCATGTGAACACCCTGAACCACGTAGCGGTCCGGATCGTCCTTGAACGCGATGATACCCTTGAGACGCAGAATGTTCGGACCCTGTGTCTGGGTGATATTCTGTATCCATGGAAAGAACTTTGCCGGATCGATTTCACCAGCACGAAGCGAGACGGATGTCACCGTCACGTCATGGATCGGCGACGCATGATGATGATGGTCATGTCCGTGGTCGTGTTTGTGATCGTGCCCATGGTCATGCCCGTGATCATGCCCGTGATCATGCCCGTGATCATGATTGCAGTCGGGGCCGCAGGTATGGTCATGATCATGGTGGTGGTCGTGTCCATGATGATGGTGATGATCATGTCCGTGATCGTGGTCGCAATCAGGGCCGCAAACATGGTCCGGGTGATCGTGATCAAGGAAGTGAGGATCGGTCTCAAGCGCGCGCTTCAAGTCGAAAGCACCGCGATCGAGGACGCGCTCAAGCGGGATCGAAGCGCGTTCGGTGCGGTGAATGATGGCATGCGGATTGATGGCGCGCACAGTCGCTTCGATCACGGCCAGTTCTGCAGGTGTCACGAGGTCGGTTTTGTTGATCAGAACCACATCGGCAAATGCGATCTGGTCTTCAGCTTCGCGGCTATCTTTGAGGCGCAGCGGAAGGTGCTTTGCATCAACGAGTGCGACGACCGCATCAAGGCCGGTCTTGGCGCGCACATCATCATCCATGAAGAACGTCTGCGCGACGGGAACCGGATCGGCAAGGCCCGTGGTTTCGACGATGATGGCGTCGAAGCGACCGGGACGGCGCATCAGGCCCTGCACCACGCGGATCAAGTCTCCGCGCACGGTGCAGCAGATGCAGCCATTGTTCATTTCGTAGATTTCTTCGTCCGATTCGACGATCAGATCGTTATCGATGCCGATTTCGCCAAATTCGTTGACGATGACAGCATAACGCTTGCCGTGATTTTCGGTGAGGATGCGGTTGAGAAGCGTCGTTTTACCCGAGCCCAGATATCCGGTCAGAACGGTAACGGGAATGCGGCCAGCTTCTGTGCCAGCGTCTGTAATAGACTTGTCCTCAGTATGGGCTTCAGCCTGGCTCATTGTTCATGCCTCTTGAAGTTGCTGCCTTTTGGTGCGCGCACAAACATGCGCCATCAAGGCTTCAGATCGGGTTATTCATATAAGGGAAGGCACTCGTGAATGCTATATGCAATGCTATATTATTACATGGGGACCAATCACGTTCTCGCCAATTGCTTGGGTGCAAAGCGTGCCAGATCAAACTGATCTACATCGCGGAGAAGCTCGATAAAGCCTGCCACGGCGTGCGTGAGGATTTTTTCGCCAGCTTCTGCTGTGGCAGCACTTGCATTCCCCGCAACGCCTTCCGCATTCAAATCATGCATTTTCCAGCCGAAAGCATGCGGACCATAGGCACGTAAATGTTTGAATTGTTTCGCGAATTCCGATTGCGCATTGGAAAAGCTTCCGGCTTTTGACATGTCGACGAGATCAGGTCGCAGGGCCAGCATCACCGATGTTTCGATAAAGCCGCCATGAATATCGAGCGATTTTTCTTCCGGTGTAATTAACCCCTCCGGCAGACCGAAACGGGTCCAGCTTGTGGCCACGGCCAGCATGTCGAGGCGTGTGCGCAGTTCGGTTGCGACAATGGTCATCAGCGGCGCGTTGCCGCCGTGGGCATTGAGCATCACCAGTTTGCGGATGCCGCCGGCATGAAGGTTTTCACCCATGCCGATCCATTGATTGACGGCTTCTGAAAATGCGAGGCTCTGGGTGCCTTCTGTATCCATGTGCTCAATGGAATAGCCAATGGGTTGGGCAGGCAGAAAGTTGACATTCATATTAGCTGGCAGGGCTTCGTTTACACGCGCGACGATGCCTTCTGCGATGATTGTATCTGTTTCAAATGGCAGGTGGGGGCCATGTTGTTCGTGAGCGCCAAGTGGCAGGACGACGATCATGTCACTGTTCTGGTCGCGCAGGTTTGTCATGTTTCCCTCATCCTATTTCAATTAGTGCACGGTTCGATCTGATTGAATCAGATTGGTGCTCTAAAATATTGTCTTGATGCGCATTTGACCGAAAGCCGGTCCCCACTTTTCGGGATGCGCTCTAAATGCAAAGCCTAACGCCAGTGGACTACGACCGCAACCTAGAGCATTTCTTGTTTAAGACGAATCGTTAAAAATGCTCTATCTATTTGTTTTTACGTATGTCTTCATTCCAAAATCGGTTCCCACTTTTGGGAGACATGCTCTAAGCCCTTACTTTGTTAGACCAAGAAGAGTTTCATCGAGGTGGGATAGTCAAAATCGCACATAGCAAAAGAGTGTGTAGGCATTGCTAGAGCGCCGTTCGCCTTCTTGGGCGCACAAAGGTCACTCTAACACTTTATATTTACAGCATAATTCCTTAAACTGATTCAAGTTTAAGGAATTATGCTGTAGCGTCATACGATTTTCACCAAATTGATAATTACAGTCATATTTACTGGATAGATGTTTGTTATTTCATAAGTCGGACAATATTTTACTTTATAAATATGTGTGACAATGTCGATCCAGCGACAAACTAAAGTCGCAACAAGGGCGAGGTGGCGATGAGTAAGGACAATAAGGCGGTCATGCTGTACCGGCTGCAATCTGTAGCGCGTCTGACGCGTACAGTGTTGGCAACACGTCTTCTGGAGCTTGGGCTCTATGCTGGTCAGGATGCGGTTATGCTGCAGCTCGCCTCAGAAGATGGCCTGCCTCCGGGTGTGCTGGCTCAGCGGTTGGGGGTGCGCCCTCCGACTATCACCAAAACCATCACGCGCCTGCAAAGTCAGGGTTTTGTCGTCAAGCGCGCTTCGGAAACGGACCAGCGCCAGTCACATGTCTATCTGACACCGCAGGGGCTCGAAGCAATCAAGGTCATTGAGAAGGCCATTCGCAAGACTGAAAAAGACATGCTGAAAGGCCTCGACAAGAAGGAACGCAAGGCTTTTCTGAAGATGCTTGGGCGCATGGAAAGCAACCTGGTCGCGCGCGGTGCAGCACGCCTTACCGACGAGTTGGACAAGGAAGTTGTTGATGACGATGATGTGGAATAAGTGCATGGTCGCTAAGCCGCGCTGAAAAAACTTTCAATTCAATGATTGCAATGGCATAACCATCTGCAAGATGGGATGGCCGCTCCTCTGATTGTCTGGCCGATGCCATCCTGTTTCGACTGTGGCAAGACCATTTCGGGGAGGCGACTTGGCTCAGAAAATCAAGCTTTCGACCATCGCAGACGCGCTTGGTGTTTCGACGGCCACCGTTTCGCTGGCATTGCGCGACAGTCCGCTTGTCGCCGACCAGACGCGTGAAAAAATCAAGGAACATGCCCGAACCATCGGTTATATCTATAACCGGAGGGCGGCGAGCCTGCGGACATCCCGTTCCGGGATCGTAGGCGTTGTTGTGCATGACATCATGAATCCGTTCTTCGCCGAAATTTTGCGGTCGATTGAAACGGAACTTGATCGTTCGCGCCAGACCTTTATTCTTTCCAACCATTACGACCAGCTGGAAAAGCAGCGCACCTTTATGGATACGCTGCTGCAGCTTGGTGCGGATGGTGTGATCATGTCACCAGCCATTGGCACGCCGCCGGAAGATATTCAGCTCGCGGAAGATAATGGTCTGCCGGTCGTGTTGATCGCACGTAGCGTCGAAGGTGTTCATGCGCCGGTTTTCCGCGGCGACGATGCCTATGGTATCGGGCTTGCGACCAACCATCTTATCTCGCTGGGCCACACACGCATTGCCATGATCGGCGGTACGGACCAGACCTCGACTGGCCGCGATCGTTATCGTGGTTATGTGCAGGCTATGGATAAGGCCGGATTTGAAGTGAACCCGGAATGGCGCATTTCGGGTCCACGTACTAAGCAGGGCGGCTTTGAAGTTGCGCCGCAATTTCTCGCATTGAAAGATAAGCCGACAGCGGCTGTGTGCTGGAACGATTTGACCGCTATCGGTCTGATGAACGGTATTTCACGTGCAGGCCTCGTGCCGGGTGAAGATATTTCTGTCACGGGTTATGATGATCTCGAAGAAGCGGCGATAGCAACGCCTGCACTCACAACGGTCTGGAATGGCCAGCGTGAAGTCGGCCGCCGTGCTGCGCGTGCGCTTCTTGATCAGCTGAACGGGGTTGAAGTTTCGTCGAACCAGGAACTCATCAAACCGGAATTGCATATCCGGCAGTCCACTTCAAAACCGAAACACGCCTGATTTTCCCATAACCGGGCTAGGTTCTCTGGTCCGATGAATTCTGCTTGAACTTAAGGAAGCTGCCATGACCCAACGTGAAGCGACCATTCTGGTGCTCGGTAATTTCAACGATTATGCCGTGCAGAGGCTCTCGGGGGAGTTCAAGGTCAAACGCATTCCTAAGGGGGATGCAACACTGGTCGATGCAAGCTGGGCGGAAGACGTCAAAGGTGTAGCAAGCATGTCGACGGTCAATGCCTTATTGATCGACGCATTGCCAAACCTCGAGATCATTGGCAATTTCGGCGTCGGTTATGACGCAGTCGATGCAAAGCATGCCGCGACCAAGAATGTCATGGTCACGAATACGCCGGATGTGCTGACCGAAGAAGTTGCCGATACGACGATCGGTCTGCTAATCGACACTGTTCGCGAGTTGTCAAAGTCGCAGGAGTTTCTCCGCGCGGGAAACTGGGTGAAGGAAGGCCGTTACCCGCTTTCCAAACTATCGCTGCGGGGCCGTAAGGTCGGTATTTTTGGGCTTGGACGTATTGGCAAGGCTGTCGCACATCGCGTTGAAGCCTTCGGTCTGCCGATTGCCTATCACAATCGTCGCAAGGCTGATGATGTGGCTTACGATTATTATCCAAGCCTGCTTGAGCTCGCCCAAGCGGTTGATACACTCATTCTGGTCGCGCCGGGTGGCGCTGAGACTGCCAAGGCAGTCAACACAGAAGTGCTGAAGGCGCTCGGTTCAGAAGGTGTTCTAGTCAATATCGGTCGTGGTTCGGTCGTTGATGAAGGTGCGCTTGCAGCGGCTTTGACGAATGGCACGATTGCTGCCGCTGGACTTGATGTCTTCGCCGATGAACCCAATGTGCCACAGGCGCTGCTTGATGCGCCTAATACGGTATTGCTGCCGCATATTGGTTCTGCATCCGAGAAAACCCGTCAGGGCATGGCCGATCTTGTGATCGACAACCTGATTTCATGGTTCGACAAGGGGGAAGCACTAACGCCCGTGCCTGAAACCATTCACGTTAAGAACAAGTAAGATAAAGCGCCAGTCTCATTCATTGAAACTGGCGCTCTGATTTCAGGCTGTGCGCTGGGCCTTGTGTTGGCGCACCGCTTCGCCAAAGGCTTTGAAGATTTTCTGTGACGGGCCGTCAGTCTTTACCCAATATTCCGGGTGCCACTGTACGCCTACGATGAAACCTTTGGCGTTTTTCACGGAAACAGCTTCGACCGTACCATCCTCTGCCATTGCTTCAATTTCAAGTTCCGGAGCCAGTCTGTCGATTGCCTGACGGTGAACGGAATTGACCTTCACACTATCGGATTTCAAAATTTCAGCCAGACAGGAATTTGGTGCGATTTTCACCGGATGCTGAATTGCGAAGCGTTCGGCCTGACTGTCAGATACTGGCGCACGGTGATCCATCCGTCCTTCGAGTTCCTGAATTTCGGTGGCCAGCGTGCCGCCCAAGGCGACATTTAATTCCTGCAGGCCTCGGCAAATCGCTAAGACCGGGACGCCCTTTTCAATGGCTGCGCGGATCAGTGGCAGCGATGTTGCGTCGCGCGCATTATCATATGGCTCAAAGGCCGCGCTCGGTTCCACGCCGTATAGTTTTGGATTGACGTTCGATTTTGAACCAGTGACGAGCAGACCATCCACGCCATCTAAAATCGTGTCGGTATCCATTTTCTCGCCGAAGCTTGGAACAAGAAGAGGCGTGACCTCTGCGACATCAATTGCAGCTGCGAGATATTGCTCGGGTGCTGCGTGCCAAGTGTAATTTTCAAACGGCTTTACGTCTGTGGGCACAGCAATAAGAGGGCGAATAGATTTGGGCATGGTTGATTGCAATCCAGCAAAGGGATGTTGTTTGTGCATATGTAAAGCGCTGTACCGACCCGTGCAATCGTGAAGCTGATCACAGCTTCGCAACATATCGCTACGTTCTGTGTACTCTATTAACCGAGCGAGTTTTCAGGTGGTTATTGGGTTCACATAAACGTGATGTTGCTCTAAATATATAAAGGAAATTGGCAGTCGGGGGGATAAATGGCTGACGATCAGACTTTCTCTGTCGCAGGCAAAGTGATTGCCGTGACCGGAGGCTCTTCCGGTTTGGGTTTGCATATGGTGCGCGTGTTAGCGCGCCATGGTGCGCGTGTTATCTCGATATCACGCAGTCATGAAGGCGCAATACTCTGCCCCTCAGGTGGAGAAGTGCTGGAACTGATGGCAGATGTGACCAATCCCGATGAAATCAAAACCGCATTCGATGATGCGGAACAGCGTCTGGGACCAATCAACGTGTTGTTTAACAATGCAGGTGTCGCCCACGTGGCACGTGCACTTGATACAACCCGCGACATGCTTGAGCATATCTTCGACGTGAATGTTGGGGGCTCTTTTTTTACCGCGCAGGAAGTGGCACGCCGGATGATCGAGCGCAGCCAAAGTGGCGCCATCGTAAATACGACAAGTATTCTTGCTGAGCGCCCTCAGAAGGGAACGGCTGCCTATGCGATGTCCAAGGCCTGTGTAACACAAATGACGCGTGCGCTGGCGCTTGAGTGGGCATCGCACGATATCCGGGTCAATGCCATCGCCCCGGGCTGGTTTCCGACGCGAATCAATGAAAGCCAGCTGTCCGGTCCTGCCGGCGGATATTTCAAGGGACGCAATCCAATGCGGCGTCTCGGAGAAATGCAGGATCTAGATGGCGTTGTCCTAATGCTGGCGTCAGATGCGAGCCGTTACATGACCGGGTCTGTGATTACTGTTGATGGTGGCCATCATATTTGACGTCTCGCGACGATCTTCCGGTGGTTTCTCCGCAATTTGATCTATGAACTGAGTTTTTCACTAAAAGAAGTGCCCGGTTTGGCATTGTATTCAGTCTTTGCGTGTCGTTACGGTGGCTTTTAACTTTATAATAGTCGATAGATCCTGCGCAGCGCATGGGTTTCGGCGTGTTGCAAATAAACTGAAAGCTGCGCCATGAGATCTTAGAGTTGTATTATTGCGTCCAGGTTGTACCGATCGTTGTTTGCTTAATAATAATCTGATTACATCTTATGGTAGTTGTAATAACAGCTTGTGGTTTAGTTTTACGAAAGGTATTTTTAAGTGATTGGTGGCATATTACCCCCTATGAAAGGGGTACAATCAACGAGATGTGGCGAAGCCTTCAACCTGAGATACCTGCCGATGTGCGGCTATCGTTTCTGCGTGCGCTTTACGGCAATCGCACAACTTTATGGTTTGGTTTGCTCGCCCACGTTGTGGCGTGTGTCGTCATCTATGTAAAAACGGCTGACTGGCACTTTCTGGGATTTGCCAGCTTTTTTACGGTTGTGGCGCTCGGTCGCCTCTATGACATGCATAAATTTGATCAGGCGAAGCTTGGCAGCCTGTCCCATGCGGATTTGGATAAATGGGAAGCCCGCTATCTGGTCGGTGCCTCCTTGGTTTGCGCAACGCTTGGAATGCTCTGCTTTTTCTCGAGCTACGTGTTACGGGATTCCTTCGCTGAACTCGCAAGCCTGACCATTTTGCTAGCATCGGTTGTATCAATTGTTGGGCGCAATTATGCGTCGGCAAAAGCCGTGATCTTGATGTCGGCTTGCACGCTTATTCCGGTTCTGGCTGGCTTGATCCTCGCGGGAACGCCGTTTCATGTCGTCATTGGCTTGCTGCTGATCCCTTATTTTCTGTCCAATATCCAGATGGCCAACGGCCTTCGCGAATTCCTTTTCGCAGCGGTGATGGGCAAGCGGCGATTGTCCATCGTGGCTGGACGTTTCGATGCGGCGCTGAACAATATGCCGCAAGGACTGCTGATGTTCGATGCGCAGCAGCGCATTGCCGTTATCAATCACAAGACCAAGGCGTTGCTAAAGATCGCCGAGCACACCAAATTGCGTGGTCGCAGGTTGGAGGTGTTGTTACGTTATTGCGCCAAGCAGGGCCTGTTTCCGCATAATGATCTGATCAATATTCGTACCCGCATGCAGGACTTATTGTCGGGACGCAAAGCGCGCGACATTCTGCAACTGGCGGATAATCGCTATATTGAATGTATCGGTAATCAGACATCCAATGCGGGTGTGGTGCTGATGTTTGAAGATGTGACGCAGAGGGTCGAATCCGAAGCGCGCATTCAGCATATGGCTCGTTTTGACGGTTTGACCGGGCTGCCGAACCGTACTTACTTCGAAACGATGGTGCGTTCTCTTCGTGCACATCAGGAGCCCGATACACTTGCGGCGCTGATCGTCATCGACATCAACCATTTCAAGCATGTCAACGATACGCTTGGACATCATGTTGGCGACGTATTCCTGCGGCTTTTTGCAGAGCGGCTCAATTCTCTTGACCCGCAACGTTATGTTGCCTCGCGATTTGGTGGTGACGAGTTCGTTATTTTTGTTTTCAATCTTCGCGGCGAAGATGAAGTGGCTTCCGTCATGGACCACGTCATTTCGGTTGCAAGCGGCGTTTATGATCTTAACGGCGATCAGGTTCATATTGAAATCAGTGCTGGTGTCGCTACCGAGACGATTGAGAAAAGCGACGTCGGCAGCATGCATATGAATGCTGATTTGGCGCTGTATGAAGCCAAGGGCGAAGAAGGTAAGCAATGGGCGCTTTTTGTGAGTGCCATGGATACCAAATATCGCGGACGGCAGAAATTGAAGGCTGATCTGCGTTTGGCTATTGAAAATCGCGAGATCAAGGTTGTTTATCAGCCGATTGTCAGCGCGCAGTCACTACGCGTCGTGGCCTATGAAGCACTGGCACGTTGGGAGCACTCGGAGCTTGGGCATGTGCCTCCGGCGGAATTCATTCCACTTGCAGAAGAAATAGGTATCATTTCGCAGATCACGCGATTTATGCTCGAGCAAGCTTGCTTAGACTGCAGCACATGGGGTGACCGGATTGGGGTTTCTGTCAATCTGTCGGCTATCGATTTGAAGAACAGTGATATCACCCGTGACATTGCCAATGCACTGCAGAAATCAGGACTTCCAGCCAGGCAGCTTGAGGTCGAAGTGACGGAAAGTGCGATCATCGCAGACCGTAACCAGACCTCGCTGGTTCTCCAGCGTCTTAAGAATGCAGGGATCAATATTGCACTGGATGATTTCGGCACCGGCTATTCAAGCCTCAGCTATCTCAACAGTTTGCCGTTGACCAAGGTCAAGGTTGATCGGTCTTTTGTGCATGACATTACCACTGACCGCCGTTCGCTGATGTTGTTACGAGGTGTGACCCAGCTTTCGCATGAGCTTGGGCTTGCCGTTACGGTTGAGGGCGTTGAAACGGAAGAGCAACTGGCACTAATACGTGTGGCAGCGGGTGCTGATCTGGTGCAGGGTTATCTCTTAGGTAAACCTGTTCCTGCGGTAGAAATTAGATCCTCTTCGGCCAAGGCAGTCGTGCCTCATGAAAGTGGGCGCAGTTTCGTCGGATAGAGCGCTGTGCGCCGTCTTGGGCGCACAAAAGTCGCATTACTTTATTTACTAAGCATCGTGCTTTCCAAAAACCTCAACGGTTTTTTGGGCTGATGCAGTAGTGATTGCATAAGCAAGTGCTCGATCCTGTAAAATGAACCGTCTATCGGCGATGTACCCTATTTCATATTGGCAAATTTTAGCTATTTTCTTTAAAGCAATAAAGATGAAGATATTCATCTGTCATTGAATGGCGCATTTAATTCGCTAATTACTTATAAGTAAAATTTAATAAAGGGGAAGGAATGAAGCGGTTTTTACGTTATCTATTATATGTATTTATATGCATTATAATTGTTCTAGGTATTGGAGCGGCATTCTTTTGGAAAAAAATACATGAGTATTGGGCGGTGTATGAGTATGCTCAGGTGTTTAAGCCCGATGTGATTGATGAGAATTTTCGCAATCTTTACAAGCGCTACTCGTCAATCCGCATCCCACATACGAATGATGTTAGTCCTCTGCCAAAAGCCGAGCGGGCATTGCCCGAGACTTATGTCTACAAAGGCGAAACGCGCAAACTTTCTGATTTTCTCGGCCGGACAGATACGACAGGATTTATCGTTCTCAAAGACGGCGTGATCGTCCATGAAGAATATGCGCGCGGTAACACCGAGAAAACGCAATCCATTGCGATGTCTCTTTCAAAATCCTTTGTTTCCTTTCTGATCGGCAATGCTGTTCATGATGGACAGATCAAGCTGGACGAGACGGTCGATCATTATGCGCCGGTGCTCAAAGAGGGTGGCTATAAGGGCGTTACTGTCAAAAACGTTCTGCAAATGTCGTCAGGTATCGGCTTCAACGAGAATTACGGCGATCTGAATTCAGATATTGTGCGTTACATCGTGCAGATGCTGACAGGCTCGGTTGTTGATTTCACCGCTCATTTGAAAAATGCTGTGCCACAGGGAACCGTCAATCAATATGTTTCTGCTGATACGCAGGTTCTGGCTCTGGTTCTCGAAGGGGCGACGGGCGTGCCGATTCAGCAATATTTCGGCGATAGGCTTTGGTCAAAGCTCGGAGCAGAAGCTGACGCATACTGGCTGGCTGATTCAAAAGGCGAGGTTGTCGCTGCGGGTGGCTTGAATGCTGTTCTTCGCGACTATGCCCGCTTTGGGCTGCTCTACATGAATGAAGGGCGCAATTATCGCGGTGAGCAGATTGTGCCTGCCCAGTGGGTCCATGATTCCGTAACGCCTGATGAGCCATACTTGATGCCTGGACGGGAAATGCCCTCGGGAAAGACGGCTTATGGCTACGGCTATCAGTGGTGGATTCCCGCAGAGCCTCAAGGCGACTTTTGTGGCGTGGGGATTTACGGGCAATTCATCTACGTTAATCCCGCCAAACGCGTGGTGATCGTTAAAACGTCGGCTTATGCAAATTTCAATGTCGATGGTCAGGCAGTGAAAGAAGAAACAATCAACATGTTTCAATCTTTGGCCAACGCGATCTAGAGCATTTCCTGTTTAAGATGAATCGTTAGAAATGCGTCTCACTATTTGTTTTTACGTATGTCTCCCAAAACCGGTTCCCACTTTTGGGAGACATGTTCTAGCTTTGATCAAGGACAAGGTGAATGGCTGTGTAGAGCGTCGATCTGATTATCAGGTCGACGCTCTACACATTTTAACGCGCATCTTGGTCCGAAAACCGTTTCACACTTTTTGGGGTGCGCTACAGGCAGCTATTCACCGTCCCCATGTCACAAGTTAGGCCTCACGATAGCGTCACTTTGCTGGGTAAGAAGTTTATCTTTCACCGACGTGTGAGAAAAACTCCAAGTTATACCTTTACACGCTCATAAAGCATCTTATTCTGCGCGCTGATTTGATGGGTGCGGATACAATTTGAATGACCAATGAAGCTGTCTCCGGCGGGCAACCGCCGCTATCCAATTTCGCGCGGCAGCTCTTGCAGTTTCTGGATCGGGTAGAATATCGTCGTGTTGTTCAAGCGGAAGATCTCGAAGAGATCGGTCGGTTGCGCTATCGATCCTATCGTACACGCAATGTGATGCATGAAGCGGAAGTGCCATCAATCGTCGATGACATTGATCGCGATAGCCATGCCTTTGTCTATGGTATCCACATTGATGGGCAGTTGGTCAGTACGTTGCGAGTTCACCACATCACGCCAGATCATCGTCGCGGCACAAGCTACGCACTTTTTCCTGATATTCTTGATCCGTTGCTGAACAGCGGCATGAGCTTTGTCGATCCCACACGATTTGCAGCAGATCCTGAGCTGCTGAGCGAATATCCGGCCATTCCTTATGTCACGCTTCGCATTGCCGCGATGGCTTCCGAATATTTCGAAGCTGATCAATGTCTTGCTTCAGTCAAGCCAGAGCATATGGCGTTCTACAAGCGCATTTTTGGTACAACGGTTATGGCTGAAGCGCGTGAGCATGAAGGTTATGGGATCAGGGTTGGCCTCGGTGCCGCGCCTATCCGCAATATTCGTGACGCGGTTGCTGTTCGATTTCCTTTTTTCAAGTCGCAGCCGCATGAACGTCGCGCCATGTTTGGCAATCTTGTAAATGGCGTGGGACCGCTGACCATCTTGCCGACCGCCAAATATACCGGTCTGGGTGTGTAACATCAATTGATGCGGAAAATGTGCAAACGCACGATCCTTACGACTGATCTTTTAAATCTTTTTGAAAGTTGCTCTAAATATTTAGATGTAGCACTTTTTGAAAATTGCCGCTAGTTAGGTGGAGGAGCCGCACTAAGCGGCCACTTGCGGAATGGAGGGGCGCTGCGACAAACAGCCGGGTAGGAAAGCCAGAGGCTAACTCCGGTAAAGGTTGCATGCGCGTTGAAGATTGCGGATATTCTGGCTAAGAATAGTCAAAATATCTCAATGGGTGGAACTAAACATGGCAGAACATCACAATACAGCCCCAGCTGAACTTGGCGCGTCGATGGATTATCCTGAGCATGAGAAAACTTATGCGGGTTTCACGATCGTATTTAAATGGGGCACAGTAGCACTCGTTGCGCTTCTGGCTGCCATGGCGTTCGGCTTCTTCGCGGGTGGTTTCTTCTCCGCGACCGTTCTTTTCCTTCTTATCTGCGTTGCTGCCTGGTTCCTTCTCTAAGGACTTAAACCAGCAATAATCCGTACGATTTGATCGAATGCCTTGGTATTGGTGCCGCCCGCACCGTGCCGGGGCTTTATGCATGTCGTCTACTTTGAGCGCATCTCGAAAATTGTGAAACGGTTTTCGGAAAAGATGCGCGCGAGAACAAAATGTTGAGGCCGCCGATCTCAATCAATGAGGTCGAAACGCCTCGAATGAACCTTGATGGAGCCTCTTCCCGGAGGTTCTGAATTGTGCCCGCCCGCAAGGTCGGATCAAGCCACGAAAGGGAAACCAGTTGGCCCAGACTATATTCATTCCGAAAGAGAGTGATCCCAACGAGACCCGCGTTGCGGCATCCGCCGAGACGGTGAAGAAATTCATTGCTCTTGGCTTTGATGTCGTGGTGGAAAAAGGCGCAGGCGAAAAATCGCGTATCATCGATACCGAATTTTCTGGTGCCGGGGCGCGTATAGGAACTGCGACAGATGCCAAAACGGCAGATGTGATCCTTAAAGTACGCCGTCCAAATGACGCGGAACTCAAAGGATATAAATCGGGCGCGGCTCTCTTTGCGATGCTTGATCCTTATGGTCACGAAGATGCTGTCGCAGCATTGGGCAAGGCTGGAATTTCCGCATTCACCATGGAATTCATGCCACGTATTACGCGTGCGCAGGTGATGGACGTTTTGTCATCACAGGCCAATCTCGCGGGTTATCAGGCGGTCATTGACGCGTCCTCAACCTATGATCGCGCCATGCCGATGATGATGACGGCAGCGGGCACTGTTCCTGCGGCGCGCGTTTTTGTCATGGGTGCGGGTGTTGCAGGCTTGCAGGCTATTGCGACCGCACGTCGTCTTGGTGCTGTCGTAACCGCAACCGACGTGCGTCCGGCTGCCAAAGAGCAGGTGGCTTCCCTTGGTGCGAAATTCATCGCGGTCGAGGATGAAGAGTTCAAGGCGGCTGAAACATCTGGCGGTTACGCCAAGGAAATGTCGAAGGAATATCAGGCAAAACAGGCTGCACTCGTTGCCGACCATATTGCCAAGCAGGATATAGTCATTACCACAGCACTCATTCCCGGCCGTCCGGCTCCGCGACTTGTGACCAAGGAAATGGTTGCGGCCATGCGTCCGGGTTCGGTGCTGATCGATCTGGCGGTTGAGCGCGGCGGCAACGTTGAGGGTGCAATTGCTGGTCAGGTTGCCGAGGTGAATGGTGTGAAGATCGTCGGGCATCTCAATGTACCGGGCCGGATCGCAGCGACTGCCTCGCAACTTTATGCGCGTAATCTTTATGCGTTCCTTGAAACACTTGTCGACAAGGAAGCCAAGCTTCTCAAACTCGATCCAGAAGAAGAGCTGGTAAAGGCAACGCTTCTTACCCATCAGGGCAAGGTCGTGCATCCGGCTTTTGCCAAGGTTGACGTGGTCCCCGTGGTTGAGGCCGAAACAGTCGCAAAGCCGAAAGCAGCACCCAAGACAAAGCCAGCGGCTGTGAAAGCAGAAGCGGCACCTGCTGCTGTAAAACCTGCTCGCAAGACAACCAAAAAAGCTCCCGCAAAAGCCGCAAAAACTTCCGCTGATGGAGGAGAGGCATAATGGCCGATACAGCACTTGAAAAAGCTCTCGAGAGCCTCAATCAAGCGGCAGATGCCGTAAGACAGGCAGCCGAAAACACCGTTGGTCTTGGGGATGCAGCGGCGGCTGCAGCACATGCCGCAACGGGTGGTGTGGTCGATCCGTTTGTTTTCCGCTTTGCGATCTTTATCCTGTCGATCTTCGTCGGATATTACGTCGTCTGGCAGGTGACACCTGCGCTCCACACCCCGCTTATGGCCGTCACCAACGCTATTTCATCCGTCATTGTTGTCGGTGCACTGCTTGCGGTTGGCCTGTCGCTTTCGGGCTGGGCCACTGGCTTTGGCTTCATTGCGTTGATTCTTGCGAGCGTGAATATTTTTGGTGGCTTCCTCGTCACCCAGCGCATGCTTGCCATGTACAAGAAAAAAGAAAAGTGAGGCTGAACCATCATGAGCATTAATGTTGCAGCCTTTCTTTATCTCGTCTCGGGCGTGCTGTTTATTCTGGCGCTGCGTGGTTTGTCACATCCCACGACCAGCCGTCAGGGCAACACGTTCGGCATGGTTGGTATGGCCATTGCTATTGTTACGACATTGTTGCTGGCCCGCCCAAGCTTCGGCGGTCTGGTCCTGATCCTTCTTGGTATCGGTATTGGTGGCGGTATTGGCGCGGTGATTGCGCGTCGTATTGCCATGACGGCGATGCCGCAGCTCGTTGCGGCCTTTCACTCACTGATCGGCCTTGCGGCGGTTCTCGTTGCGGCTGCTGCGATTTACTCGCCGCATTCCTTTGACATTGGTGAAGTGGGCCAGATCCACGCTCAGGCTCTGATTGAGATGTCGCTTGGCGTTGCCATTGGCGCGATTACCTTTACTGGCTCGATCATAGCCTTTCTTAAGCTCGACGGTCGTATGTCGGGCAAGCCGATCATGCTGCCCGGACGCCACCTGATCAATGCAGCACTCGCAATTGCGATTGTTTTGCTGATCGCCGTTCTGGTGAACACCGAAAGCCATTTCGTATTCTGGTTGATCGTTGTCCTATCGCTTGTCTTCGGTGTGTTGATCATCGTGCCAATTGGCGGCGCGGATATGCCGGTTGTCGTCTCCATGCTCAACTCCTATTCGGGCTGGGCTGCGGCAGGTATCGGTTTTACGTTAGGCAATCTGGCGCTGATCATCACTGGTGCGCTGGTTGGTTCGTCCGGTGCGATCCTGTCTTACATCATGTGTAAGGGCATGAACCGTTCGTTCATCTCGGTTATTCTTGGCGGGTTTGGTGGCGACACGTCTGCTGCCGGCGGTAATGGCGAGGTCGAACAACGCCCGGTCAAGCAGGGCTCGGCTGACGATGCGGCTTTCATCATGAAGAATGCATCGAAGGTTATCATCGTGCCGGGTTACGGTATGGCGGTAGCACAGGCACAGCACGCGCTGCGTGAAATGGCCGATAAGCTGAAGGCCGAAGGCGTGGAAGTGAAATACGCAATCCACCCTGTTGCCGGTCGTATGCCTGGCCATATGAACGTGCTGCTGGCTGAAGCCAATGTGCCTTACGATGAAGTGTTCGAACTTGAAGACATCAATTCGGAATTTGCGACGGCTGATGTTGCCTTCGTGATTGGTGCGAATGACGTGACCAATCCGGCAGCGAAGACCGATCCGCAATCGCCGATTTTCGGTATGCCGATCCTTGATGTCGACAAAGCTGGCACGGTTCTGTTCATCAAGCGCGGCATGGGCTCAGGCTATGCGGGCGTGGAAAACGAGCTGTTCTTCCGCGACAACACCATGATGCTCTTTGCTGACGCGAAGAAGATGGTGGAGAGTATTGTGAAGGCTTTGGATCACTAGGCCTTTGATATTCGGGTTCTGGCGGCCTGCAAATGACATGGTTCTGCGCTTCCGGTGCTCATGTACTTTAAGTACACTCCGCTCCGGTTCTCAAACCCCACCATTTTCGGCGCGCCATTTCCCCGAATCTCATAAGGCCGGGGTGTTCTGGCAAGAAACAAAAACGGCGGCTTCGAGCCGCCGTTTTTGTTTGTGCTGGTAATTTTCGATCAACCGTAGATCATCTTGTCCTGCAACGCACGCAGCTCGGCAATCTTGGAGCCGGGCTGTGGTGCTGCGTTGGCATAGGTGATGAGTTCACCCTTTTTGATTGGTGCAGTGACGGTGCCGTTTTGCAGCAAGCCGCAAGGAATGGCCTTGGCACTGCGTGCTTCCGGTGTCGTCATGATCCACGAACGATAGCAATATTGACCGATGGCATCGAGATGATCGCCCGGCTGCAAGTCTTTCTTTGCGACCGCGCAGACTTCCGCTACCGGCTTTGGCAACGGCACCATATCGGATTTGCCGTACAGAACGGCGCGCGCGACTGTCAGTGGCACTTCAAGCGACGTAAGGTGATAAGGGCGGTGGAAGGTGAAGTAGGGGCCTTTACCGATTTTCAGATCTTCCAGCCGCTCATTGAGGCGAGGGTGGTCCATCTTAGCCACAACAAAGACGCCGGGTGAAACGCCTTTGCCGATGGAATAATCGACAACACCGCTTTTTGTCAGCACGCCACCATCGGCTTGTGGGATAAGCGTGCTGCTTAACTGATCGATTGCTGCACGCGGTCCGTGCATCCCGGCAATATCAGGAACAAGGCCAGTTGCATTGGCAATGGCTGCCATCTCGACCATGGTTTTTGAGCCATCAATGAATTCGACCAGCAGGCGGACATTCATGTTCCGGCGGTCGGCTTCTTCCTGATAGTCGTCAGGGATGGCATCAAAATTGAGCGGGTTGTTCTTGCCCTTGCCTGCGGAAACGACTTCGTAGCCAAGCGCCGAGACGAATTCGATCAGTTCCATGCAGGAGGAAGGTTCGTCACCTGCTCCCAGCGAATAAATCACGCCGTGTTTATCTGCTTGTGCTTTAAGATAAGGGCCGATGGTGACATCGGCTTCGACATTCATCATCACAAGATGCTTGCCGTTTTCAATTGCCTTGATACCGGTTTCAGCACCCACTTCGGGAATGCCGGTTGCATCGATAATGACGTCGATCAGCGGATTGGTGAGAATCAGATCGTTGTCGCCAGTAACTGCAATCTTGCCGCCCTCAATGGCGCGGGTCATGGCACTCTCAGTATTTGCTTCTTGTGCGTTGTCTTCATCGCCATAAGCGGTGCGCACGGCTTTGAAAGTGTTAGGCAGGCGTCGCGCAGATAGCGCGCCGACTTCAATGCCAGGCATGCGGGCAACTTGCGTGACAATATCGGTGCCCATCTCGCCAGCACCGATAAGACCTATGCGGATTGGTTTCCCTGTTTCAGCGCGTGCCTGAAGGTCGCGCGCCAATCCAACCAGTGCCACATTCGTTGTCATGAGAGTCTCCGCAATTTTTTAAAGCGGCTCCAGTTAAGACTGAATCGTTGGAACCGCGTCTCACTTTTTGTCTTTACGCATTATCTGACGCAAAAAGCTCACGTCCTGATGGCTCAAATGCTTTCACTATCTATTCCGCGATAATTTTGTCACGCTTATACTGTTATAGATGCGCAATTGACGAACAGTCTCTATATCAACAGTGGCAAGCGCGCACCTCAAATCGGCGCGACAAAATACGCATTCCACATACCTACTCCATCGGAGCCTTCATGAGTAATCTATCCCCCTTCGACCTCGTTATCTTTGATTGCGACGGCGTGCTCGTCGATAGCGAACCACTATCTTGCCGTGCATTCGAGCAGGTTTATGCCAATCACGGTATGGCACTGCCGCAAGGCACTGTAGCCAAGGGGATTGGCATGAAGCAGGCAGATATTATGGACATGATTGCCGATCTGACGGGTCATCGTTTGCCGGAAGAGGCGACCAGTCAGTTTTGGCCTGAGACGAAAATCCTGTTTGCCGAACACTTGCAGCCTGCCGTGGGCATTGCAGATTTTCTTAAGGTTCTGCCGCATAAGCGTTGCGTTGCCTCGTCTTCGCAGCCGGAGCGTATTGCATTCAGTCTGGAGAAGACGGGGATCAACCAATATTTTGGAGAAGCGGTCTATTCTTCCAGCATGGTCAAGCGCGGCAAGCCTGCGCCGGATCTCTTCCTGTTTGCCGCAGACAAGATGGGCATTGATCCAGCGCGCTGCGTGGTGATCGAAGATTCGCCTTTTGGCATTGAGGGAGCTGTTGCTGCTGGCATGACTGCTTTTGGTTATACGGGCGGTGGCCATACTTATGAAGGTCATACCGAAAAGCTATCATCAAAGGGCGCAAACCGCGTTTTCTCGCACTGGGATGATATTGCACGTGAAATACTGGTCGCTGCCTAATCGGCGACCTTGCCGTCTTGTGATTAGAGCGGTTCCAGTTAAGATCGAATCGTTGGAGCCCTCTAATTATTTGTTTTTACGCATTATCCCACGCAAAACCGCTTCGCACTTTTGGCTCAAATGCTTTAATGGATAACAAAAGAGTATCAGTTCAGCAGAAAGTTTCATGGCATGAAAGACGCAATTACGCTCGACCAGTTGCGCGAAGCAATCGGTACGGAAATTGGATGCTCCGAGTGGCGTGAAGTCACACAGGCGATGATTAATCAGTTCGCGGATGCGACGGACGATCATCAGTTCATTCATGTTGATCCGGAGCGCGCAATCAAGGAAACGCCTTTCGGCGGCACGATTGCTCATGGCTTTCTGACGTTGTCGCTGCTTTCGACACTGGCATTTGAAGCGCTGCCGATGCTGGAAGGTGCCACGATGGGCATCAATTATGGCTTCGACAAAGTCCGGTTCATGTCACCAGTGAAAACCGGCGCGCGTGTGCGTGCCCGCTTCAAGCTCGCTAACGCCGATATCCGTCCATCAGGCCGCGTGGTCAATCATTACGATGTGACGCTCGAAGTCGAGAATATGGTGAAGCCAGCACTGACCGCCACGTGGCTCACCATCGCCGTGGTTGAGCCGCCGCAAGCATAACAGCTTTCCGTTTTACGGATTGATAAGCCGTCCCTCTTCATCGAGCGGGGCGGCTTTGTCTTTATAGGTCGTCATCAGTTCGCGGAAAAAGAACGGGCCGTGCAGAAACATGCCGAAGTCAAAGAAGTTCTTCTTCTCGGCACCGCGCATATAAAGCAGATGCATGAGGAAGAAGTTGCCCTTTGAGCGCTTGTAGCGGTTTTCGCTATGAACATTCTTAAAGCGGATACGGTGGATCAGGGGCGGATTGGCTGTCTTGATCTTGAGTGTTTTTGCGGGGTCAGAACCGTAGAAGTGGATGATATCCGTCAATACCTGAAACTCTGACCAAAGAACCGGACTTTCTTCCATCACCACACGCACATCTTCGCGCAAGCCACGTGCCTTTGGGTGAAGTGCGATCATCAGGAGGCATGAGCCAATGGCCAGCATCGATACAGGCTGTTTTTTAAGCAGATCAGGGCGCGCACGCTGAACATCCGCCAGTGCTTCGACAGCTGGAACCGTTCCGAGGCTGTGGGCGACGATAATCACTTCGTCAGCGTTGCTTTCTTCGATCTTCGTTTTGAGCGCTTCGGCAAAGGCTCGGCGACGTGCATTGAGCTTGTCGTTACGGCAATAGATGCGGTCATAGGCTGCCGACCAGTCATCCAACAGATAGGACATGAAGAAGCGGTCGCCTGGCCAGCGCACGAGCAATGTCGCGATAACAGCAGCCAGCGGCAGCGACCAGACGAGATTCCACAACGGGAAGCCTGCAAGCGTGGGCGCAGAGGCAATCAGGGCCGCGATTGCTATAATGACGATGGACAATAGAAACGGCCACATGAAGAACATCACGAAGCGCCAGCTTGTCAGCAAGTAGCGAAACAGGGTGCCGGTGAAGAAAATATTCATGAAGGCGTGAAAGCCGGTCAGCATACGCTTCGGTGTGGAACGGGCAGCATAGTCATCGAAGATGTCAGCAGTACCGAACTGGCAGAACTCCGTCTCGGTTTGCCAGCCGTTGCCCTGCGTCGTCGCGATCAGCGTTCCGCAATTATCTGGCTCATCGGTTATGGGTGAAAGCTTGGTCTTGGCTTTCCATAACCGATCAAAATCCTTCAGCGCCTGTGCATGGCGTATGCGCACAGCTTTGGGATGCAGGCCTTCATAGCCTGTAAACTGAATAACGAGTCGTTTGCGTAGGGACATGAAATTTAAGCGAAGGAATCAATCGAAAGGGAAAAAAGGCTGTGAATTGCCTGACTGTTCCTATGGTGGAGCAATGAGGCTGAATTGTGCGAAACTGGGTGGCAGATAGCGTATTCGGGACCAGTCAGTCATTATAAATCGATATAAGTCCATTATTTATCTGCAACGGTGGGCAAAGTTGCATCTGGAGGTGGACAGGGGGTGGGCTATCTGGTAATAGCCACCACCAATTTGCAGCGTTTAAGCTGCGAAGCTTGGGAGCCTTTGGGCGTTTACCGGTTGACTCGATTAGCTGGAACTCGTTAAGAGACGCCCTTAATGCCTCAGGCTCAATCGAAATTCTAACCGATACGGGATTACACGTGCAGGTACTCGTCCGCGATAACAATGTTGATCAGGCTCTCCGCGCTCTCAAGAAAAAGATGCAGCGCGAAGGTATCTTCCGCGAAATGAAGATGCGTGGCCACTATGAAAAGCCGTCTGAAAAGCGCGCCCGTGAAAAGGCTGAAGCCGTTCGCCGCGCACGCAAGCTGGCTCGCAAGCGCGCGCAGCGTGAAGGTCTCATCGGCGGCGGTCGTCCTGCTGCTCGTTGATTGATCTGAAATTGGCGCTGCCTATGCGGCGCCTTTTTGCTTTCCGGTGCGGCTTATGGCTTGCGCCGGTTTTTGCATGTCTGACGGTCGGAGCATAGTTCTGGTGTGCTTCACGAGATAAAACATGCCGATTTTATTAGTCAGCGGACCGCCATATACAGACCTTTATTGTGGCGTTGATCCATCTGGAGCGAAGATCCGATAACATCAGATCGTGCTTTATTGAGTTGAGTTAACGCGTATCTTCTCCGAAGGACGTCTTCAGTTTTCGGATGCGTTTTAGGGCGCAGTTTTTCTGCTGCCTTTTGCTGTGCTATAGAAGCAATTATAGTATTGTGGCTGTTGTATCAGCCGGGGACAAAGTTGACGGACGTTCAGGGTTTTAGATCCTTCGCTCCGGTCAAGCAGAAAGGAACGCTGTCTTTGCCAAAACGCTTTAAGGTGATGCATTCGTCCGGGAAATTTGTTGTGATGGCCGGAAAATCAACAAGCTCTCATTTTGCACGAAACAGCCTATTGGCGGTCACGGCAGTTCTGGCACTTGCTGTTGCTGGATGTCAGAGTTCTTCCACGAGCGCATTGACTTCTGTTGATCGTGCGCAAGGTTCGAGCGAGAATATCGGTTCGCTCACCAGCGTCATCCAGAGTAACCCGCGCGATCCTGAAGCCTACAATGTACGCGGCTCTGCCTATGGTAAGGCTGGGCGCTACAAGGATGCGTTACGCGATTTTGAGCAGGCTATCGCGCTTAATCCGAATTTCTATCAGGCTTATGCAAATCGCGGACTGGTCTATCGTTACATGGGCGACAGCGGCAAGGCAGCGCAGGATTACAGCCGCGCAATCCAGATAAACCCGCAATATGACGCGGCTTATGTCGGCCGCGGCAATGTCTACCGTCTGGCCGGCCGTCTCGATCAGGCGCTGAGTGATTTCAATCAGGCCATTGCACTGCAGACCACCGATGGGCGTGCTTATCACAATCGTGGTCTGATCTATCAGGCTAAAGGCCAGCATCAACAGGCAATTGAAGATTTCTCAAAAGCGATTTCGCTCAATTCGACGGCGCCTGAGCCTTATAATGGTCGTGGCATTTCCTATGTTGCCCTTGGCGACTACGACAATGCTTTTGACGATTTTAATACGGCTATTACCCTTGATGGAAACATTGCTGAAAGCTGGTCCAATCAGGCGCTGGTTTATGAACAGCGTGGCGATAAGGCGAAGGCTGCCAACTCTTATTCGCGCGCGCTTCAGCTTGATGCAAACTATCAGCCAGCCAAGACGGGCCTTGCGCGTACACGTGGCTGATCTTTGACTTAGAGCGTGTCGCGCTTAATTGCACCCATGGCGCGTTCGCTCTAGATTCTTTTAACTGTCGCATGTTCGCGGGAGCTCAAATGAATCCATTTAACTGCAACATGCTTTAGGAATAATAAGGGCGGCGGTCTCCAAAATAGGGAGCGCCGCTTTCCTTTATTCAAAGCCGACATATAATGAACCCTATGTCGCTCTTCGATCACATCGGCTTTCAAAGCAGAAATCTTCGCCGCAGCCTTTCCTTTTATGAAAGCTGCATGCCCAAGCTTGGGCTGGCCGTTATTGCCCATTCGGACAGCGGTTTCTTCGTCAGTGGCGGGGAGAGGGCGCCGGTACCCTTTCTATGGATACATAGCGGCCCAAAGCCGGGCGCTGACGAGCCTGGCGGCAAGCCGGGCAATCACCTGCATCTCATGTTCAATGCCAGCAGTCGCGACGATGTAGAGGCATTTCACCGTGCGGCCCTTCAGGGCGGCGGCAGTGAAAGCGGGGCGCCGGCTTATCAGGGGCCGGAAGAAATGGGATATTATGCGGCTCTGGTCTTTGATCCAGACGGCAATACGCTGGAAGCCGGTTTCCGCCAGCGGGTAAGATAAAGCATGTAGCAGCTAAATGGGTTCATTTGAGCCCCCGCGAACATGCGACAGTTACAGCGGTTCCAGTTAATATTGAATCGTTGGAACCGCTGTGACTATTTGTTTTTACGCATTTCCGAACGCAAAACCGATTCCCACTTTTGCTGGATGTGCCCTACGCTCTCGAACGCAGATTGCGCTTGTCGAGACGGGTGACCAAACGATCACCGATCCACTGAACACCACAGACCATGATGATCAGAATGATCACAACAGCGATCATGATGGTAGTTTCGAAGCGCTGATAACCATAACGGATTGCAAGATCGCCAAGGCCGCCTGCGCCGATTGCACCAGCCATTGCTGACGCACCAACAAGGGTGATGATGGTGACCGTGAAGCCTGCGACGATACCCGGCAGTGCTTCAGGCACCAGCACTTCGCGAACGATTGTCCAGCGGTTTGCCCCCATGGAGCGTGCAGCTTCGACAAGACCGTTGTCCACTTCGCGCAGCGAAACTTCCGCAATACGCGCATAATAGGGAATAGCAGCGATCGACAGCGGCACGATGGAAGCCCAGGTGCCGATAGACGTGCCAACGATAAAGCGTGTGACTGGAATAAGGGCCACCAGCAAGATGATAAATGGCACCGAGCGGAAGCCGTTGATGATAGCGCCCAGAATGGTGTTGAGCGTCAGGTTCTGCGCCAGTCCACCACGTTCGGTCAGAATCATGATGAGTGCAAGCGGCAGGCCAACCACCAGCGAGATCAGGCTCGAAAAGCCCGTCATAATGATGGTTTCCCAGAAAGAGCGCCAGAGAAGGTCAAGCATCGCCTGAGACATAACCAAGTACCTCCATGGCGTCTGCGTGGGTGTTGATGTAGCTGATGGCAGCGTCGAGTTTTGCCTTGTCCAGCGCGGGTAGGGCAACGAAGAGAGTGCCGACGGGCTCACCCTGAATTGTATCCATGCCGCCGTGAATAAGGCGTGTCTCAAGACCTGTTGCGGCCGTGATATCGTTGAAGAAGGCGCTTCTTGCCGCGTGGCCAGAAAGTCTGATTTTAACGACTGCCTGATCGCTTGTTTCACTGACGAGCCGCTCACGCCACGAGGCAGGCAATTCCGGCGTCAGTACGTGCAACAGACTTTGCGTGACTGGCGCCTGTGGCCTTGCAAAAACCTTCCAGACCGGACCTTCTTCAGCAATTGCGCCGTGATCAAGCACAATTACGCGATCGGCGATACGACGGATCACATCCATTTCGTGGGTGATCAACAGGATCGTGAGGCCGAGCTTGGTGTTGATGTCTTTAAGAAGCGCCAGAATCGACTGTGTTGTCTCAGGATCGAGTGCTGAGGTTGCTTCGTCAGACAGCAGAACGGCGGGTTCGGCAGCAAGTGCGCGTGCGATGCCGACGCGTTGCTTTTGGCCACCCGAAAGCTGAGCTGGGTAGTGCTTTGCCTTATCGGAAAGTCCGACAAGCTCCAGCAGTTCCGCAACACGCTTCACGCGCTGGGCTTTCGGCTGCCCTGCGATCTTCAGCGGCAGAGCGATGTTCTGCTCAACGGTTTTTGCAGACAACAGATTGAAGTGCTGGAAAACCATGCCGATGCGACGACGCACCGGCTGCAGGCTGTTTTCCGTGAGTGCCGTAATTTCGCGGCCTTCGATCTTGATTGAACCGGCATCGGGTTTTTCAAGGCCATTGATGCAACGGATCAGCGTGGATTTACCTGCGCCGCTGCGGCCAATGATGCCGAGAATTTCGCCGCGCGCAACCGAAAGAGAAACGCCGTTGATGGCCGGTGTTTCACCGAACATTCGGCGCACGTCTTTCATTTCGACGATGGGCGCTAAAGCGGCGGTTTGCGGTTGAGTGGTCACGATCGTATCTTCTGCTTCTTGCACCGCGGAAAACCGCGACTTTCTAATCGGTAAGGCTTCAATGAAAATGATGCCAAAGGGGCTCATATGGGCAATGCCGCATTATATGTGAGCCATCGCGGATGCTTTTGGGCAATTTTTTTGCGTACGTCAATAAAAGCCGCGCCGGAAAAGCTTTTTCCGGCGCGGTCTTTCAATCTCCTACAGGGGATTAGTTCCAGGCTGGAATACCTGTTCCCTTGTAAACGCGGTCGAGTTCGGCCTTCACAGCATCGTTCTGGAACGAGGCTACGAGATTCTTGACCCATTCAGCGTTTTCATCATCGGTGCGGACCGCGATGAAGTTGTTGTATGGGTTGTTTTCCTTCGATTCCCAACCGATTGCTTCTTCCTTCTTGAGGCCAGCCTTGCCAGCCCAGTCGTTATTCACGATGGCGACATCGAGATCATCAATCGAGCGGCCGACAACACCGGCGTCGAGTTCCTTGATTTCGATCTTCTTAGGGTTTTCGACAATGTCGATTGGGGTTGCGAGAATGCCTGCATCCGGCTTCAGCTTGATGAGACCGCTGGCTTCAAGAACGCGGAGCGCACGGCCTTCGTTCGATGGGTCGTTCGGCACACCGACAACTGCGCCTTCTTTCAGTTCATCAAGACTCTTGATCTTGCGCGAATAGATGCCGATTGGCCATACAGCGGTGTAACCTGCAACGCTGATCTTGTAGCCGTGCTGCTTGATCTGTTCGTCAAGGTAAGGCTTGTGCTGGAAAGCGTTGGCATCGATTTCCTTGCGTTCCAGCGCTTCATTTGGCTGGTTGTAATCGTTGAAGGTCACGCGCTCGATGATGAGGCCGTGTTTCTTGCCTTCTTCGGCAACAACTTTCCAGACGTCTTCATCTTCGCCGCCCATGATGCCGACCTTGATGGTCTTGTCTTCTGCATGGCTTGGCGCGCTTGCAAAACCAACGGTGAGAGCTGCAGCGGTGAAGAGGGCAGCTTTCAGACCCGCGCGGCGGGTCAGCGAATAGCGGGAAAGGACTGACGACATTCTTATTTTCCTTGTCTAAAGTTTTTTGGAGAGCCGGTCCCGGAAAGCGATCATGTTAGATGATCTTTCTCCCCCTGCCCACCTTGATGCCGATAATTCCCGTTTGCACGGCAATAAACAAGGAAAATTATTTCAGTTTAACGAGATTCAGCAATCGCAAAATTGCGTTCACAGCTGCGTGAGCGGATTGCCATTTCCGCTCATCGGGCTCACGGGAATCGGGTTCTAACGATTGTCCGAAATGCTCATCTGAGCCGCCTTCTCGGCAATCATCAAAGTGGGTGAGTTTGTGTTGCCTGAAGTGATTCCGGGCATGATCGAGGCATCGGCCACGCGCAATCCCTGAATGCCGTTAAGCCTCAAACGCGGATCGACAATCGCTTCTGCATCAGCGCCCATTCGGCAGGTGCCGACCGGATGGAAAATCGTGGTGCCGATATCGCCTGCTGCCTTTTCAAGCTGTTCCTGCGTTTCATAGCTTGGTCCGGGCTTGAATTCTTCCGGACGATATTGCTGCAGAGGTGCCTGCGCCACGATGTGGCGGGTCAGGCGGATGGAGTCGGCTGCAACGCGGCGGTCACTCTCCGTGGCGAGATAGTTTGGCCGAATTGCCGGTTGCATCCGATGATCGGGCGACTTGATATGAATTGAACCGCGGCTGTCGGGACGCAGATTACAGACCGATGCGGTAAAGGCCGGGAAGGGGTGGACGGCTTCGCCGAATTTCTCAAGGCTCAATGGCTGCACATGATATTGCAGATTGGCTGTTTCATAGGATGAGTCCGAGCGGGTGAAAACACCGAGCTGGCTGGGTGCCATCGACATGGGGCCAGAGCGGCGAAGCAGATATTCCAGCCCGATCATTGCTTTGCCTGAAAGTTTACTGGCTTTTTCGTTCAGTGTTGGAATGCCGGTTACTTTATAGGCGCAGCGCAGCTGCAGGTGATCCTGCAAGTTTTCGCCCATCTGCTGGCGTTCGAGTTTCAGCGGAATGCCTGCCTGTTGCAGCACATCACCGCGCCCAACCCCTGACAGCTCCAATATCTGCGGCGAGCCGACGGCACCTGCTGCCAGAATAATCTCGCGTTTTGCTTGTACGGTTCGGGTTGTCCCATTCTGATCGAAAGTGACGCCGGTTGCGCGCAACGCTTCGATTTCGATGCGGCGAACATGGGCACCGGTTTCAACACGCAGGTTGGGGCGATCAAGGGCAGGACGCAGAAAGGCTTTGGCCGTATTCCAGCGAATGCCGCGCTTCTGGTTGACCTTGAAATAGGACACGCCTTCATTGTCACCGCGATTGAAATCGTCGGTTGCTGGAATTCCGGCAGCAACCGCTGCATCACGGAATGCATCCAGAATATCCCAGTGCAGGCGGGCGCTTTCGACACGCCATTCGCCACCCGCACCATGCAGCTCGTTTGCGCCTTCAAAATAGTCTTCCGACTTTTTGAAGAAGGGCAACACGTCGTCCCAGCCCCAGCCGTCGCAACCGGCCTGTCGCCACAGATCATAATCGCGCGCCTGTCCGCGCATATAGATCATGCCATTGATGGAGGAGCAGCCACCAAGCACCTTGCCGCGCGGATAGCCGAGCGAGCGTCCATTCAGGCCTGCTTCCGCTTCTGTGGTAAAACACCAGTCGGTGCGCGGATTGCCGATGCAATAAAGATAGCCGACGGGGATATGAATCCACGCGTAATTGTCTTTGCCGCCTGCTTCAAGCAACAGCACGGAACGGTTCTTATCTGCGGAAAGCCGGTTCGCAAGCGCGCACCCTGCCGTGCCCGCGCCAACCACGATGTAATCGTAGGTGTCGGTCATGATTTCATATCCAGTAAAAAGGTGGAGCCGCTATCGTATGAACATGCGGCTCCGTCGGTTATCCGAACAATTTCTTTCCAAGCCGCGATGCATAGAACTCGCCTACGATGCCTCTACGGAAGAGCAGAACGCAGGCCATGAAGATGACACCAGTGACGATTGTCACGGGGAAGTCCGAGGTTGCGAGATAGTTCTGAAGAGCGACCACGAAGGCTGCGCCGACGATAGGGCCGATCAGCGTTCCGATGCCGCCAAGCAGCGTCATCAGGATCACTTCGCCCGACATCTGCCAGCCCACATCGGTGAGTGTGGCAAACTGGAAGACAAGTGCCTTCATGCCGCCTGCAAGGCCTGCAAGCGCTGCCGACATGACAAAGGCTGCAAGCTTGTAGTGATTGACGGAATAGCCCAGCGATACGGCGCGGTTCTCGTTTTCGCGCACTGATTTGAGGATCATGCCGAAAGGCGAATTGATAATGCGCCAGATCGCAAAGACCCCGATCACAAACACAGCCAGCACAAAATAATACATATTCATGGGCTGATTAAGGTCGATGAAGCCAAAGAGATAGCCGCGCGGCACACCCTGAAGGCCATCTTCGCCGTGTGTAAAGGCTGCCTGCAGACAGAAGAAGAAGAACATCTGCGCCAGCGCCAGCGTGATCATCGTTGAATAGATGCCCTGACGACGGATGGCGAGATAGCCGATGATGAGGCCGAGACCTGCGGCTGTCAGCATACCAAGCAGAATGCCGATTTCGGGCGTTACACCCCATTCCTTGACCGCATGAGCCGTCACATAGGCAGCACCGCCAAAGAAGGCTGCATGGCCAAATGATAGAATGCCGGTATAGCCGAGCAGCAGATTGAATGCGGAGGCAAAGAGCGCAAAGCACAGCATCTTCATCAGGAAGATCGGATAGACCATGAAGGGTGCTACGATCAATCCAGCAATGGCAATCGCCAGAACGACTGCCGAAAGGCTGTTGAGGGCCGGCGCTTTTGCCTGATGATTTGCCGTCGTTGCTTTGAGAGCAGTATCAGTCATATCAGGCCTCCTTCCCGAACAGTCCGGCGGGTCGCACCAGAAGGACGATAGCCATGATAACGAAGATGACGATGCTGGAGGCTTCAGGATAGAAGACCTTGGTCAGACCTTCGGCCAGCCCCAGCACATAGCCTGTGATGATCGCGCCAAGGATCGAACCCATGCCACCGACCACAACCACGGCAAAGACCACGATGATAATGTTCGACCCCATCAACGGGCTGACCTGATATATTGGAGCGGCCAGAATTCCGGCAAAGCCAGCAAGGGCTGCACCCAGAGCATAGGTGAAGGTGAGAAGCAGCGGCACATTGATGCCGAAGGCTTTGACCAGTGTGGGGTTTTCGGTCGCGGCGCGAAGATAGGCGCCAAGCTTGGTCTTCTCAATCAAGAGCCATGTGCCAATACAGACAATGAGCGAGGCCACCACCACCCATGCGCGATAGTTGGGCAGGAACATGAAGCCCAGATTATTGCCTCCGGCAAGCGATGGCGGGACGGCATAGGGCTGACCGGCAGCACCATAATAATAGCGGAAGGTGCCTTCGATCACGAGCGCCAGACCAAAAGTAAACAGCAGGCCATAAAGCGGATCGAGATTATAGAGCCTTGAAAGGGCAACGCGCTCGATGATAGCGCCGCCCAGACCCACGATCAGTGGAGCGAGAATAAGTGCTGGCCAATAGCCGATGCCTAGGCCGCTCAACAGCAGATAGCCCACAAATGCGCCAAGCATATATTGTGCGCCATGAGCGAAATTGATGATGCGCAAAAGCCCGAAGATGATGGCGAGGCCAAGGCTCAGGATTGCATAGAAGGACCCATTGATAAGGCCCACGAGCAACTGCCCGAGAAGTGCCTGCACAGGGATACCGAAGATCATTGTCATTGTTTCAGACCCCCAAGGCTTGCGTGAGTTCTGCCATGCGGGCAGGCAGCTCAGTGGTGGGGAAGTTTTCCGTCACCACACCATGATCCATCAGATAGAAGCGGTCCGCGACCTTGGCGGCAAAGCGAAAGTTCTGCTCGACCAGAAGTACCGTCATGCCTCGCTTCTTCAGCTCCACCAGCACATCGCCGATGCGTTGGATGATGACGGGCGCAAGCCCCTCAGTCGGCTCATCTAGCAACAAAACTTTGACGCCAGTGCGCAAGATCCGCGCAATCGCCAGCATCTGCTGTTCACCGCCCGATAGCTTGGTGCCGGGGCTGTTGCGACGCTCGTAGAGATTGGGGAAGAGCTCATAAATTTCATCAAGCGACATTGCCCCGCCGCCCTTGGCGACAACCGGCGGAAGCAGCAGGTTTTCATGCACATTCAGCGTTGCGAAAATACCGCGCTCTTCTGGCACGAAGCCAAGACCTGTCCGGGCAATGCGATGCAGCGGCACGCGCAAAAGGTCTTTGCCATCAAGCGTGATCGTACCCGTGCGCTTGCGAATGATGCCCATGATCGCGCGCAATGTTGTGGTTTTGCCGACGCCGTTACGACCTAAAAGCGTGATGGTTTCACCACTCCAGATATCAAGATCGACGCCGTGAAGCGCATGGCTTTCGCCATACCAGGCATTGAGCCCGCGCACCGAAAGCAGAGGTTGGCCTCTATTCATGTTCAGTTCCCATGTAAGCGGTGCGGACGCGCTCGTCTTGGGAGACGGTGGCATAATTGCCCGATGCGAGGATCTCGCCGCGTTGCAACACCGTGACGTGATGGGCGATGTCAGCCACCACTTTGAGATTGTGTTCGACCATCAGCACCGCGCGATCCTTCGCTACATCGGTGATGAGGGCGGCAATTATGTGCACGTCTTCGTGCCCCATGCCGGCCATCGGCTCATCCAACAGCAATACTTTCGGATCGAGCGCCAGTGTGGTGGCGATTTCAAGCGCGCGCTTGCGGCCATAAGAAAGATCGGCGGCCAGCGCATGACGGGCATCAGCCAAACCGACGCGCTCAAGAAGATCAATCGCTCTTGCATCGAGCTGATCGAGTACAGATAGTGACCGCCAGAACTGTGTTGCCAGACCACTCGGGCGTTGAAGCGCGACCTTGACGTTTTCAAGTACCGTCAGATGGGGGAAGGTTGCGGAAATTTGAAACGAGCGCACCAGACCCATCCGCGCCACCTTGGCGGGGTTGGTTTTGGTGATGTTTTCGCCCAGAAGTGTAATCTCGCCGCTTGTCGGCTGGAGGAATTTGGTGAGCAGGTTGAAAACGGTCGTCTTGCCTGCGCCATTCGGTCCGATCAGGGCATGAACGCGGGCGTGCTCCACATCAAGATCGACATTCTTCACCGCATGAAAGCCGCCAAACGACTTGCCCAATCCACGTGCCGAGAGAACGGTCTGAGCAGGCGTTTGCACCACATCTGGCCCTGCTTCACGCAGGGCCGTACCGGTTTGAGTGTTAATTGCCATTAAATTACACCCTTACTGCGTGACCAGAGGGCAGCCGCTTTCTTCAGGCTTCAGATAAGCCTGATCGCCGGGGATGGTGGCCAGCACCTTATAGTAGTCCCATGGTGCCTTGCTTTCGTCAGGCTTTTTCACTTCCATGAGATACATGTCGTAGATCATGCGGCCATTGGCGCCGACCTTGCCGTTGCGGGCGAAGACGTCATTGACCGGCATTTCATGAAGCTTCTTGGCGACAGCTTCTGTCTCGTCTGTGCCTGCTTCCTTGATGGCTTTCAGATACTGAAGCACAGCTGAGTAAGTGCCTGCCTGGATCATGTTTGGCATACGACCGGTGCGATCGAAAAAGCGCTTGCTGAACTCGCGCGATTCATCGTCACGATCCCAATAGAAACCTTCGGTGAGGGTTAGTCCCTGGGCAGCTTCAAGACCAAGTCCGTGAACTTCCGCTAATGTGAAGAGCAACGCCGCAAGACGCTGACCACCTGCAACGATACCAAATTCCGCAGCCTGCTTGATCGCGTTGGATGTATCGAGACCGGCATTGGCGAGGCCAACGACCTTGGCGCCTGACGACTGGGCCTGCAACAGGAACGAGGAATAGTCGGTGGTGCTCAATGGATGGCGAACGGAACCGAGAACTTTACCACCCTTGGATTCAACGAACTTCGACGTCTGTTCTTCCAGCGAATAGCCAAATGCATAGTCGGCCGTCAGGAAGTACCAGGTATCGCCGCCCTGCTCGACGAGCGAACCGCCGGTGCCGACCGCCAGCGCGTGAGTGTCATAGGCCCAGTGGAAACCATAAGGCGTGCATTGCTTTCCTGTGAGTTCTGATGTCGCGGCACCCGTATTGATAGTGATTTTCTTCTTGTCTTTGGAGAGCGCCTGAACGGCCAGACCGACTGAGGAACTGGTCAGCTCCATGATGGCATCCACCTGTTCGGTGTCGTACCACTGACGGGCGATATTTGCGGCAACGTCCGGTTTGTTCTGGTGGTCGGCGGTGATGATTTCAATCGGTGCATCGAGCACCTTGCCACCGAAATCTTCTGCAGCCATCTTTGCAGCTTCGAATGACCACTTGCCGCCGAAGTCGGCATAGACGCCGGATTGGTCGTTAAGGATGCCGATCTTGACCTTGCCGTCCGATATTTCTGCTGCGGATGAAATTGCGGTTGCAGCAAAAAGCGCAGCCGTTGCAAGTGCGAAAAGTTTCATTCAGTGCTCCTCCCAATAAGTCCATAAACCACCACGAGAAATCGGGCAGTAACCTCCAGTAAAATGCCTTTTAGATCGGGCTTATGGCCTTCCTCCTGGCCATTTTCTCTCCTTGCCTCCGCCCGATTTGTTCCTCCATTCGGGCAATTAATTAGTACGGTAGCATTGACAAATGCGTACACGAACAACAATTTTTGAACACAGTCTGTACGAAAATGTACAGACAGAGGCAGGGAGGAAAAGTTGCGTCAATTTACCTGGGACGACCTGCAATATTTTCTGGCTGTCGCGCGGACAGGCCAGCTTTCGACAGCGGCGAGACAATTGCGGACAAGCCATGTCACGGTTCTGCGCCGGATTGATCGGTTGGAGCAGTCGTTAGCAACCAAGCTCTTCGAGAGAAACCCGCGTGGTTATCTTTTGACACCTGTGGGTGAGCGGCTTGTCGAGCCAGCGGAGATCATGGAACGTGAGGCCATGAAATTTCGCACAGAAGCAACGGGCAATCTATCCGCGCTTTCCGGCGTGGTGCGGCTTTCCACGCTTGAAGGTTTCGGCAACTTCTTTTTGGCCGATCGCCTGCCGGTACTCGCGCAGTCCTATCCGAGCCTGTCCGTCGAAGTGGTCACGATCCAGCAGATCATGTCACTCTCGCGCCGCGAAGCGGAATTATCCATCACACTGCATATGCCGCGTACTGGCCCCTATCACAGTGAACGTCTCACGCCTTATCGACTGTTCATCTATGGTCATCGTGATTATCTCAACGCGCATCCGCCGATCAAGTCGCGTGAAGATCTGACGGGGCATCCATTCATTGGCTATATCGACGATATGGTGTTCACACCTGGCCTTGATTACATGCGCGAAATATTGCCCGGGCAGCGCTGCAGCTATCAAAGCTCAAGCATTCACGCACAACTGACAGCGACACTGACCGGCTATGGGCTTTGTGTTCTGCCTTATTACATTGCCAGCCTGCACCCAGAGCTGGTGTCGGTACTACCTAGAGAAATGCATCTTGAACGCGAGTATTGGATGAATTGCCATGTTGATGTCATGGCCGCGCCGCGTATCAGAGTGATCAGCGATTTTATGCTTGGTGCGGTACGCGAAGCCTCAGCAAGCTTTCTGGGTGAGGATCTGCTTCGATCCAGAATGTGAGTTAGATCAGCCCGCCGCCAATGGCGTAAATGCAGGTGATGACAAGTGCGCTGAAGCCAAAGCCAATAATGAATAGATTAAGTGTTCGCAATTTACCCTCCCGTTTGCAACCCGGGCGGGTTATCTGCGACTTGTGCGGGAATGTCTACCCTAAATTGTATTCATCCCAACTAAAGTTGCATTGGCCGGATTTGGGACGGTTCTACGCTCGACATCGCGGTGATTCCTCCTAATTCCAGGGGGAATCTCCGCATTTAAATGGATTGAATTGACCTGAACATGGCTTGACCGGGTTTTCATGATCGAAAAAACCCGGCTTGAAGTTGAAAGCAAAGAGAGTCGCTATCTCTGTTTGGCTAACCCCTGTTCGCGCATTTGGCTCAGGGTCATTTTAGGTGAAAGAGCTTCCGGATCGATGCGGATTTCAATCAAAGCGGGTTTGCCAGATTGCTCGCACCGCTTGAAGGCTTCCGCAAAATCTGCGGTTTTTTCCACCGTTTCCCCATGCAGGCCATAGGCTCGGGCAAGCGCTGCAAAGTCAGGATTTGCAAGGCCAGTACCGGAAACGCGACCCGGATAGGTACGTTCCTGATGCATGCGGATGGTGCCATACATGCCGTTATTGACGACGATGAAAATCGCATTGGCACCATATTGCGCAGCCGTTGCGAGTTCCTGACCGTTCATCAGAAAACAGCCGTCACCAGCAAAACAGACGACGGTTCGCTCCGGTGCCGTCAGCTTGGCAGAAACTGCTGCAGGCACGCCATAGCCCATCGAGCCGTTGGTCGGCGCTAACTGGCTGCGATAGGTGCGGTACTGATAGAAGCGGTGCGGCCAAGCCGAATAATTGCCTGCACCATTGGTGATGATGGTGTCTTTCGGCAGATGCGCGCGCAGCCATTCCATGATCTCGCCCATCTGAACATCACCGGGAATTGTCGGTGTTTTCAGATTGTCGCGATAATCGGCATTGGCGCTTTCAACCCATGCTTTGAAACCGGGATTGGCGATAGGTTCAAGTTTGGAAGCTGCTTTGGTGAAGGTGGTCATGCTGGCATTGATCGGAATATCAGCATGATAGACACGGCCAAGTTCTTCCGCACCGGGATGAATATGGATGAGCTTCTGCTTTGGCACAGGAATATTGACCAGCTCATAGCCTTGCGTGGTCATTTCACCAAGGCGTGCGCCTACGACCAGCAAAAGATCCGAATCTTTGACGCGGGCTGCGAGTTTAGGGCTGATCGATGTTCCCATTTCACCGGCATAAAGCGGGTGGGTATTGTCGAACATATCCTGACAACGGAAGGATGCTGCAACAGGCAGCGACATGTTTTCCGCGAATGTTTGCAGGTCGCGAACCGCTTGCGCATTCCAGCCGCCGCCACCGACGATCATCAGTGGTCGTTCGGCCTTTTCGAGCAGCGATTTCATGTCCTGTAACTGATCGCTTCCCGGATGCATCTCGACATGCTTGTAAGCGGGTGCATCAGCGACGGTTGCATGCGATGTCAGCATATCTTCGGGGAGTGCAATCACAACAGGGCCGGGGCGTCCGTTGACCGCGCGGTGGAAAGCCTGACTGACCAGTTCCGGAATGCGGGCGGCATCATCGATCTGCACCACCCATTTGGCCATCTGACCGAACATACGGCGATAATCAACTTCCTGAAATGCTTCGCGTTCCACCTGATCGCTTGCGACCTGTCCGATGAACAGAAGCATCGGCGTGGAATCCTGAAAAGCTGTATGAACGCCGACGGAAGCATTCGTCGCGCCGGGGCCACGTGTGACAAAGCAGATGCCGGGTTTGCCGGTCAGCTTGCCATAGGCATCGGCCATATAGGCTGCTCCGCCTTCCTGTCGACAGACAATTAAGTCAATCTCGTCACTGACGTCGTGAAAGGCATCGAGTGCTGCAAGATAGCTTTCACCCGGCACGCAGAAAACGCGGTCGACGCCATGAATGCCCAGAGCATCTACCAGTATCTGGCCACCGGTTCGCATGTTGCTGTTGTTTGTGGATTTGTGCATTTCCCTACTCTCAAAGTATCTGAACGGCTTTGGCGCGCATGCGCTCTATTTTGGAGGCATACGCAGCGCACCATCGAGTCTGATGGTTTCGCCGTTGAGCATGCTGTTTTCGATAATATGCATCGCGAGGGCTGCATATTCGTCTGGCCGACCCAGACGCGGGGGAAAAGGAACCATCTGACCGAGCGCATCCTGTGCAGGTTGCGGCAGGCCTTTGAGCATGGGGGTTTCAAAAATACCGGGTGCAATGGCGCACACGCGAATGCCGAGTGGTGCAAGTTCACGCGCAGCAGGTAGTGTCAGGCCGACAATGCCGCCTTTAGACGCTGCATAGGCCGTCTGGCCAATCTGACCATCATAAGCTGCAACAGAAGCGGTATTTATGACAACGCCGCGCTCGCCGGTTGGCAAGGCTTCGCTTTTGGATGCGGCGTCTGCAAACAGCCGCAGCAGATTGAACGAGCCGATCAGGTTGATTTCAACGGCGCGACGGAAATCATCGAGCGGCATGACGCTGCCATCGCGCGCCAACATTTTCTTTGCTGGCGCTACGCCCGCACAATTGACCAGAATCTGCGGTGATCCGAGCTTTTCACCGATTGTCTTAAAGGCAGCTTCGGCACTTGCCGCATCAGAAACGTCGCATTGAATTGCGATGCCGCCAATCCCGGCTGCCACCACATTTGCACCATCGATGTTGAAATCGAGGATTGCAACTTTCGCGCCTTTGGCCGCCAAGGCCTGTGCCGTTGCGGCGCCAAGACCCGATGCGCCACCACTGACGATGGCGATTTTTCCTTCAATATCCATTTTTCCCCCTCACAACGTTTCAAGTGCAATGGCTGTCGCTTCACCGCCGCCGATACAGACTGAAGCCATGCCACGCTTGAGGTCGTTCTGCTTCATGGCATGAAGCAGCGTGACGATGATGCGTGCGCCAGAGCAGCCAATCGGATGGCCCATAGCGCAGGCACCGCCATGGATATTCACCTTGTCGGCGGGGAGGTCGAGTTCCTGCATTGCAGCCATAACAACAACGGCGAAAGCTTCATTGATTTCAAACAAATCGACGTCGCGTACATTCCAGCCGGTTTTGTCGAAGAGTTTCCTCATCGCAAAAATCGGGGCCGTGGTGAAAAGGGCTGGCTGTTGTGCCTGACTTGCATGACCACGAATAATGGCAAGCGGTTCTATGCCAAGCTTTTCAGCTTTGGATAGCCGCATCAGGGTGAGGGCGGCCCCGCCATCCGAAATTGAGGAAGAATTAGCAGCAGTGATCGTGCCGCCTTCGCGGAAGGCAGGCTTGAGGTTTGGTATCTTTTCAGGCTTTGCGCGGGTCGGTTGTTCGTCGCGGTCAAGCTCCGCAACATTGACCAGCTCTTTCGCAAAATAGCCCGCTTCAGTAGCCTTGAGTGCGCGCGAGAGTGAGCGCAGAGCAAACTCATCCTGCTGTTGGCGGGTAAACTGATAATGGTCTGCGGTTTCTTCCGCAAAAGTTCCCATGGCACGGCCTTTGTCATAGGCGTCTTCAAGGCCGTCGAGGAACATATGATCGTAGATTTTGCCGTGGCCCATGCGATAGCCACCGCGTGCCTTTTCAAGCAGATAAGGTGCATTGGTCATGCTTTCCATGCCGCCCGCAACAACGATTTCCGCGCTTCCTGCCGTAATGAGATCAGCGCCCAGCATGACTGTTTTCATGCCTGATCCGCAAACCTTGTTGATAGTCGAGCACGGCACAGCCTGCGGGAGACCAGCATGAATTGAGGCTTGACGTCCGGGGGCCTGTCCCAGCCCTGCCGGCAATACACAGCCCATAAGCACTTCGTCGATCTGATCCGGATTGAGGCTGGCTCGGTGGACAGCTTCCTTGATTGTGACAGCGCCCAGTGCTGTTGCACTCTCCCCCTTGAGCGCTCCCTGAAAACTTCCGATCGGTGTTCGCACCGCACTGGCGATGACGATCGGATCTTTTGTTTCCGACATTTGTTTACTCCTCCAGTAAAGCCTATTGATAACAGCATAGCGAACGATATGAATACAGCTTAAACATCATGAGCAACGCTCATGAACTCATGTCGCGGAGGTATGGATATGATGAGCCAAAAAAACTCAGGCAAAATCCGTGTGGGTATCGGTGGCTGGGCTTTTGAGGAGTGGGACAAGAGTTTCTATCCGGAAAAGCTCTCCAAAAAGCGCCAGCTCGAGTATGCTTCGAGCAAGCTGACTTCCATCGAAATCAACAGCACTTATTATGGCCCGCAGAAGCCTACGACTTTTGCCAAGTGGCATGATGAAACGCCTGGTGACTTTGTTTTCTCGCTGAAGGCACCGCGTTTTTCTACCAACCGACGGGTGCTGGCTGAAGCAGGCGAGGGCATCGAGAAGTTTATAAATGGTGGTCTTCTAGAGCTGAAATACAAGCTTGGTGTCATCAACTGGCAGTTCATGGGAACGAAGAAATTCGATCCTGTCGACTTTGAGGCATTTCTCAAGCTTCTGCCGAAGCGGGCCGATGGGCGCGATCTGCGTCATGCTGTGGAAGTTCGTCACGAGAGTTTCAATTCGCCGGATTTCATCGCACTTCTGCGCGAATATGGTGTGGCGGTTGTGATTGCGGGCGACAGTAAATTTGTCGAAATCGCCGATATGACAGCACCCTTTGCCTATCTGCGCATTATGGGCACAGAGGAAAACAAGCTTCTCGGTTATAGTGAAGCCGAACTTGATCATTGGGCGGAGCGGGCCAAGGCAATTGCGGTTGGACATGTGCCCGATAGTCTTAAAACAATAAAGCCGCCAATGCCCGATAATGTGGCCCGCGATGTCTATCTCTATGTCATCAGCGGCCATAAGGCGCATAATCCACACGCGGCTATGGCCTTGATAGATCGCTTAAAATGATGCGTCTTGTCACGCATTGATTTTTTGTGAGTCTTGAGTCGATCATGTCCAAGTTTGATACGTCCGCCATTGAAGCCTTTGTTCGCAACATTCCCCAAAACTACAAAGGCCCCGGCGGCGTCGTAGCCGTCGTCAAGGACGGCGAGGTTGTTTTGCGGCACGCGTGGGGCTTTGCCGATCTTGCGACGCGGCAAGTGATGACCGCAGAAACGCGGATGCCGATTTGCTCGATCAGCAAGCAGTTCACTTGTGGCGTGTTGCTTGACGCTATTGGTGAACCAGAACTGCTGGATGATGCCTTAGCAGCCTATCTCGACAAGTTCGAAGAAGAGCGCCCGAGCACGCGTGAACTTTGCAATAACCAGTCTGGTTTGCGCGATTATTGGGCGCTGACGGTTTTGTGCGGTGCGGATCCTGAAGCCGTATTCTTGCCTGAACAGGCACAAAGCCTGCTGCGACGGTTGAAAACCACGCATTTTGAACCCGGTTCGCACTATTCCTACTGCAACGGTAATTTCCGTATTCTGGCAGATTTGATTGAAGCCCATACCGGACGCTCGCTGGTCGAGCTTTTGTCCGAACGCATTTTTGAGCCTGCGGGCATGAAGACAGCCGAATTGATCCCGGATACAGCGCTTTTCACTGAATGTACCGGATATGAGGGCGACACGGTTCGCGGCTTTCTGCCCGCAATCAATCGCCTTCACTGGACGGGTGACGCGGGTATCTGCGCATCCCTTGATGACATGATCGCGTGGGAGAAGTTCATTGATGCAACGCGGGACGATGAGAGCAGTATTTATTGCCGCCTGAGCGGACCGCAAACATTCAGCGACGGTACAAATGCACCTTATGGTTTCGGCCTCAAATTTGAGGAAGCGGGCGGCAAAAGGCTAACCGGCCATGGCGGAGCGTTGCGTGGTTGGCGCTGCCAGCGCTGGCATTGCGCTGATGAGCGGTTATCAACGATTGCCATGTTTAACTTCGAGGGCGGTGCCTCGGACGTTGCCTTCAAATTGATGAATATTGCTTTGGGCGCATCGACGTCCGAACCACAGCGCGTCGAAGCGGGTGCGGCCTGGTTCGGTTCATGGTTGTGTCCGGAAACAGACCTTGTTCTGAGCCTTGAGGATGCAGGACCCGGTCTGATCAAAGCACGTTTTGGCACCGGGCCAGAAATGATGGATGTGGTGGGCGTGAATGAGGCTCGCTCGTCCGTGACGACAATTAAGCGCGATGGCGACGTGATCGAGCTTTCACGCGACGACGAGAATCTGCGTCTGACGATGAACCGCATCAAGGGCGAAGCCAGGCAGGACATCGTTGGCCGCTATCACAGCGATGAGCTGGATGCCGATCTTTTGCTCGTTGCCGAAGGTGGTGCGATCTATGGTGCTTTCGAAGGTTTTCTGGGCAAGAGCGACATGTATCCGCTTTATAGTGTCGGGACGGATGTCTGGCTGTTACCGGTTCAGCGCTCGCTGGATGCGCCGTCGCCTGGTGAATGGAAACTCGTTTTCCGCCGCGATGCTAAAGGTGGAATATCAGATGTGAGTGTCAGCTGCTGGCTTGCACGCGGTATCGAATACAGGAGAGTTCAGCCATGAGTGAACTGAAGGTCAGGACCCGTGAGACCGGGGCGGTCGCGGAAATGCCGCATGGTAAGCTTCCAACGATCACCACGCCGACAGGCGGCACGGTGGAGATTGTCACCAGCGTCAGTCAGGCGGGGTTTAACCCGCTTGACCTGATTTATGCGTCGGTTGCTGCCTGCATGGCGCTGAGTGCGCGGATTGCTGCTACCAAGCTCGAATTGCGTGAAAAGCTCACCAATGTTCGGGTGGAAGTAAAAGGTGACAAGGCACATGAGGGGCCGTCACGGATCGAACGATTCGATATAACATTCCATTTTGATGGCGAGCTGACCGAAGGCGAGAAGCATCGTCTTGCGGAGATGGCCGAAGAAATCTGCACCGTCAGCAATACGTTGCGCGGCGATCCGAAATTTGATCTGAAGGTATCCTGACCAGTGGTTTAGATCGCGACGCGGATGCGTTCGACGCCAAGTGTGATCACACTCTCCATAGCTGCGCGCGCTTTCTGGCGGTCACGTGACGCAATGGCATGAGCGATACGCAGATGATTAGCGGCGCATTCCGCAATGCCTTCGGGGGAAGCTGCGGGCGAGGATAGCTGGAACGAGATGGCGAGAGCTGCCTCGATCAGCCCACTGACCGAACGCATGAACGGATTGCCAGACATGCGCGCAATAGCGAGATGAAATTCGAGATCGACCTTGGCAATCGATTCTGGTGTGTGTGCGGGATCGTCGAATTTCGCAGCCAGGGCATAGAGTTCGACGAGTTCTTCGCTGGTCGCATTTTGTGCGGCGGCAGCGGCGGCAGCAGGTTCAAGCGCCATGCGCATTTCAGCTAGATGGTCGACGAAGACTTCGTCAAAGCCAGCGTCAAAACGCCATGTCAGCACATCGGGATCGAAGAAGTTCCAGCTTGCTCGACCTAAAACGCGGGTGCCTACCTTTGCCTTGGCTTCAATCAACCGCTTTGCGGCAAGGGTCTTCATCGCTTCACGCAGAACAGTGCGGGAAACTCCAAATCGCAACGAAAGCTCGTTGTCGCCGGGCAGGATTGAGCCTTCGGGGATGGTTCCCGCGACGATGCCGCGACCGAGCTCACCCACGACAACCGAATGGCTGTTATGTCGTTTACGCCCTGTTATAGCCGTTTCCAGCAATCCCAACTCAGGCCTCCTTCATACGTTGGCGTGCTAATCTCATATCAGCAAACCAAACAAGTCCACGCTGTAGTGCTATGAACAGGAACAGCAATATACCGATTGCGATTTTCGTCCACCAGGAAGACAGCGTTCCATCGAAAACAATATAGGTCTGTATCAGGCCTTGGATCAGAATCCCGACGAAAGTACCTGCTACAAGACCTGCGCCACCGGTCAGAAGCGTTCCACCGATTACCACCGAAGCGATAGCATCGAGTTCTACACCGACGGTTGCCAGCGAATAGCCAGAAGACGTGTAGAGCGTATAGACAATGCCAGCGAGACCCGAAAGCACACCGGACATCGTATAGATGCCGATTGTTGTGCGGCCAACGGGAACCCCCATCAGTTCGGCTGATTGCTGATTGCCGCCGAGTGCATAAATATTAGCACCAAAGCGCGTGCGATGCGCGATAATACCGCCGATTATGAAGACGGACAGCATCACCATTGCAATGAATGTCAGTCTGCCTCCGCCCGGAAGCCGGAAATAAAGCCCCTGAAGCGTATCGAGGAAGGGGTGCGAAATCGGCACGGATTGTGTCGAGATGAGGAAGGCTGCGCCACGCGCTAGAAACATACCTGCAAGCGTCGCCACAAAGGGCGGAATACCCAGAAAATGGATCATCATGCCCATCCACGCACCGAAGAGGGCAGCAAGCACCAGCACCAATCCAAAAGCCACTAGAGGGTGCACACCCAACTGGCCGACAAGGACAGCCACAAAAACGCTGGTGAAAGCGATAACCGATCCGACTGAAAGGTCGATGCCGCCGGAGATGATGACAAATGTCATGCCGACTGCGGCAATGCCAAGAAAGGCATTATCTGTGAGAAGATTTCCGATAACCCGCGTTGAAAGCATGTTCGGAAACTGGATGACGCAGATCGCATAAGCGAGTAGAAAAATGGCCACGGTTGTCAGGAATGGAAGATTGCGAAGCACTCTCATCATTGTGCTCCCTGCTGGTTTTGATGTGTTGTTTTGGCTGCATTGCCTTTGCGCTCAGTACGCAGGAAGGCGATCAGATTGACAATTGCCGGTGACTGGAATGTCAGTACGACAATGATGATGCCCGCCTTGATGATCAGGTTGAATTCCGGCGGGAAGCCCGCCATCAGAATGCCTGTATTGATCGACTGGATAATCAGTGCGCCAAGCAGTGAGGCCATGATCGAGAAACGACCACCATTAAGCGAGGTGCCGCCGATAACGACTGCCAGAATGGCGTCGAGTTCAAGCCAGAGGCCTGCATTGTTGGCATCTGCACCGCGAATATCGGCGGTTGCGATCAGACCTGCGAGCGCTGCACCTGCGCCTGAAACCGCATAGACACTGAATAGAAGAAAGCGCGCTTTAACACCTGCCAGCATGGCTGCGCGGCGATTGATGCCGGTCGCCTCGATGAGGAATCCAAGCGCACTTGAACGCACTGCAAAGCCAACGACGATACCAGCAAGTAGCCAGATCAGCACCGGAATGGGCACACCAAGCAGCGAGCCCGAACCAAGCGCCGCAAAGGCATCATTATTGAAAGTGAGGATCGCGCCTTCGGTGATGAGCTGCGCAATGCCACGCCCCGCGACCATTAAGATGAGCGTCGCGATGATGGGCTGAATATCGAAAACTGCAACCAGAAACCCATTCCACAATCCGCAGAGCAGGCCAACGCCCAATGCGACCGGAATGACAATTGCCAGCGGATAGCCTGAGACGACCAACGACGCAGCACATGCGCCGCTTATCGCCATTACGGCTCCCACGGATAGATCAATGCCACGTGTGGCAATCACCAGCGTCATGCCGATGGCCAGAATGGCCACGGGTGCAGCACGCACCAGAATGTCAATCAGACTTCCATAGAGACGCCCATTTTGAAATGAAATATCCAGAAATCCCGGCGATATGATCGTGTTTGCAGCAAGAATTGCCACAAGCGCGGCGAGCTGGGGCGCTAGTCTTTTAAGTTTTTTGAGCAGGCGAGCGATCATGCTGCAGCTTCCTTTTCGCTGACATGACCGGTCTCGGCAATTGCGCGAACAATATTGTCGGCGGTGATTTCTTCGCCTTTGAGTTCTGCGACATGGCGACGGTCGGAAAGCACGATGACACGATTGGCGACAGCAGCCAGCTCTTCAAATTCCGAAGAGATGATGACGAGTGACATGCCTTCAGTACAGAGTTCGCCGATCAGTTTCAGAATTTCCGCATGTGCGCCGATGTCGATGCCGCGCGTCGGTTCATCGAGGATCAAAAGGCGCGGATCGGTAGCGAGCCAGCGGGCCAGAATGGCTTTTTGCTGGTTGCCGCCGGACAAAAATTTGATTGGTTTGTTGGGATCAGGCGGGCGAATATCGAGCGCCTTGATATAGCGCTGGGCGAGAGCTGCTTTTTCGCGGGAGGAAATAGGCTTTGACCAGCCCCGTTTTGCTTGCACGGCGAGGGCAATGTTTTCAGCAACCGAAAAGTCGCCGATGATGCCATCCGTTTTACGTTCCTCTGGGCAAAAGGCGAAGCGTTCAGCGATAGCCGCCACAGGTGTAGGCAGTTTTGTCTCTTTGCCGTCTACCGTCAGTGTGCCGCTGTCGGCTTGATCTACACCGAACATGAGAAGTGCGGTTTCGGTGCGTCCTGAGCCGAGCAATCCGGCAATACCGACCGCTTCGCCCGGCTTGATCACAAGATTGAAAGGCACAACGCTGCCTTTTTTGCCAAAATCCGAAAATCGAATGGGTGCGGCGGTGTCGTCGCTCACTTCTTCGGTGAGTTGTCTGCGCACGGTCTCTTGCAGTTGATGGCCGAGCATCATGGAAATGAGGTCGGTGCGTGGTAATTCGGAAAGATTGCGGCTGCCAACCAACCGTCCATTGCGCAAGACGGTGGCGCAATCGGCGATAGCATAGACTTGATCCAAAAAGTGGGTGATGACGATGATGCCGAGACCTTCAGCTTTCAATTGCCGCAACACGCCGAACAGCATATCGACCTCACGCGCGTCAAGACTGGCGGTCGGTTCATCCAATACGAGAACCTTGCCCGAAAGATCGACGGCGCGGGCGATGGCGATGATCTGTCGTATAGCGACGGAATAGGCTGAAAGTGGTGCGCTGACCTCAATCGTCAGTCCATAGCGTGATAGAAGTGCTGCTGCATCGCGTTCCATCTGACGGCGATCAACAAAGCCGAACCGACTTGGTTGCCGGCCAAGAAAAAGGTTTTCGGCGACTGTGAGGTTTTCGAGAAGATTGACTTCCTGATAGACTGTGCCGATGCCAAGTTTTTGCGCGTCGGTGACGGATGCGGGGGCGATCGACTGGCCTTCAAGCAGTATCGCGCCGTCAAAATTGTGATAAGCGCCAGTCAATATCTTGATGAGCGTCGATTTCCCTGCGCCGTTTTCCCCAAGCAAAGCGTGGATTTCACCTGTCGCAAGAGCAAAGTCGACATGATCAAGCGCTGTGACGCCGAAAAATGATTTTGTTATTCCACGAGCTTCAAGCAGCGGGGTCGCCGTTACTGACGCTGCGCCGATATCAGAGCGAGCCATATGATTTTTCCGCCTGCTGATTTGCGAGTTCTATCCGGGCTACGCAACTTGCGCAGCCCGGATAAGATGATGCGATCAGTAGCCCAGGCCCTTCTTGGCCTCATAAACAGCCTTCGGATCGTCAGCCTGTGTATAAAGCTTGGATTCGGTCTGGATCCACTTTGGTGGAACCGTGCCCTTTTCTTTGAAAGCTTCGATGGCATCGAATGCCGGGCCAGCCATATTTGGCGTCAGCTCAACCGTTGCATTGGCTTCACCATTGGCCATTGCCTGGAAAATATCCGGCACGGAATCGATCGACACGATCTTGATGTCGGTGCCTGGCTTTAGACCTGCTTCTTTGATGGCCTGGATTGCGCCGACGGCCATGTCGTCATTATGGGCGTAGACAGCACAAATATCCTTGCCGCCACCTTCAGCCTTGATGAAGCTTTCCATGACTTCCTTGCCCTTGGTGCGGGTGAAGTCGCCGGTCTGAGAGCGGGAAATCTTGATATTGTCGTGGCCGGCAAGAGCTTCTTCGAAGCCCTTTTTACGGTTGATTGCCGGGGACGAACCTGTGGTTCCCTGAAGTTCAACCACGGAACAAGGCTTGTCGCCCACGTCTTTCACCAGCCACTCGCCAGCGACCTTGCCTTCATGGACTTGATCGGAGGTAACAGCAGTGAGATAGAGATCTTCCGGTGCATCGATCTGGCGGTCGAGAAGCACAACAGGAATTTCTGCTTCCTTGGCTTCCTTCAGCACCGCATCCCAGCCTGTCGCAACCACTGGCGCGATCAGGATTGCATCGACGCCCTGCGCAATGAAGCCGCGAACGGCCTTGATCTGGTTTTCCTGCTTCTGCTGTGCGTCGGCGAATTTCAATGTATGGCCGCGCTTTTCAGCTTCCTGCTTGGTGACGCTGGTTTCGGCTGCACGCCAGCCCGATTCCGAACCGATCTGCGAAAAGCCGACCGTCAGTGAGGCTGCAGATACACTCGAAATCAGGGCGAAAGAAAATGCGGCCGTCAGGGCCGTCAAACTGCGTTTCATAATAGTTCCTCCCAATAAAAGGCCCTCCCGGCCTTAGCGATTATGAAGCATATAATATTACTTTATAGCAAGTATATTTCTGAATCCTGGTAAGCGATTGAGGTGCGACAAACGTGCATAATTTAGAATAATTATTTAAAATCAATAGGCTAAATCTACTTTCCCGGTAAGGTAGCGACGGGGCGCGTGATCAGTTCTTCGAGCTTGCTTGACAAAGCGGTGTTTGGCAAAATAGTCATATTAATAAGAAGGAGCCGTCAAATGGCACGGATGTGTTTTTGAACGGTCAGGATAATGTTCCGCGATGGTTTTGCGGAAATTGGGAGGTTCAATGTTACGTCTGATACAGTTCCGCGACGCGCGCGGAGAAACACGTGTGGCTGCTTGCGATGACGAGGGCGCGGCACACATCGTTAATGGCGTAACAACAACTTATGAATTGGCCTGGGCAGCAATTTCTGCAGGTATCAGTCTTGCCGAGCAGGTGGCCGAGCAAGTGAAACATAATGGCAAGGGTGAGGCTGTCGATATTCATGCAGCACTTGCAGGTGGTCAGGTTGGCCTGCCGATTACCCATGAAGATCCAGCACATCTGATTGTTGCAGGTACGGGCCTCACACATCTTGGTTCTGCTGACGGTCGCGACAAGATGCACAAGGCAGCACAGGCTGCTGAAAAGCCGACCGACTCCATGCGTATGTTTTTGATGGGTGTTGAAGGCGGCAAGCCAAAGCCCGGCCAAACCGGCGTGCAGCCGGAATGGTTCTATAAAGGTGATGGTTCGGCGCTGGTTGAAACGGGCGGTGAATTGGTCTCGCCATCTTTTGCCGAAGATGGTGGTGAAGAACCGGAACTCGCAGGCATCTATCTGATTGGGCCAGATGGCACGCCGTTTCGCCTCGGCTTCTGCCTTGCCAATGAGTTTTCTGATCATGTGACGGAAAAGCAGAATTATCTCTGGCTCGCGCATTCCAAGCTGCGTCAGGCGTCGCTGGGGCCGGAGCTTTATGTGGGGGACCTGCCGGATCATGTTGAAGGCGTTTCACGGATTCGTCGCGGCGATCAGGTGATCTTTGAAAAGCCGTTCCTTTCGGGCGAAGCGAACATGTCGCACACGATTGCCAATCTGGAACATCACCATTTCAAGTACGAGCTGTTCCGTCGTCCGGGCGATATTCATGTACATTTCTTCGGCACGGCGACACTGTCTTTCTCGGAAGGTGTGAAGACGGAAAATGGCGACCAGTTCGAAATTTCGGCAAAGCCTTTCCGTTATCCGCTGGTCAACAGACTGGCACAGGCGAAAGCCGAAGATGTTGCAGTGAAGGCGCTGTAAGATGTCAGCTCAGTCCAATATCTCTCTTGCTATTGTTGGTCTTGGCAAGATTGCGCGCGACCAGCATCTACCGTCCATTGAAGTCGTAAACGGCATTCATCTTGCCGCCGTTGCCAGCCGCAACGCCGGTCTCGATGGTCTGCCATCTTTCCGCGATATTGCTGAACTGCTGGCGTCGGACATTACCATTGATGCCGTTTCGCTCTGCACGCCGCCGCAGGGGCGCTTTAACCAAGCCTATGCGGCACTCAAAGCGCGCAAGCATGTGATGCTGGAAAAGCCTCCGGGGGCTACGATTTCGGAAGTGCAGGCGCTGACGCGTTTCGCTGAGAAACAGGGCGTGACGCTTTATGCAACATGGCATTCGCGCGAAGCCGCAGCCGTCGAACCTGCACGCGAATTTCTGAAAGACGCTGCAATCAAGTCTGTTGCGGTTTCGTGGAAAGAAGACGTGCGCCATTGGCATCCCGGCCAGCAGTGGATCTGGGAGCCAGGCGGTCTTGGCGTTTTCGACCCGGGCATCAATGCGCTGTCTATTGTCACGCATATTATGCCGGAAAGGTTTTTCCTGACGAAATCCGACCTGTTTTTCCCCGAAAATAGAGCGGCACCGATTGCTGCTGATCTAAAGTTTGAGACGGAAAGCGGCGTGCCGGTCTCGTTTGAGCTCGACTGGCGACAGACGGGTCCGCAGACATGGGATATTCGTGTCGAGACCGATAAAGGAACGCTGCTGTTGAGCCATGGCGGTAGTCGGTTGACCATCGCAGGTACGGAGAAAATGGCCGAGCCGGATCGTGAATATCAGCGCCTTTACCAGAATTTTGTGAAGCTGGTTGGCGAAGGGCAGAGTGATGTTGACCTGGCACCTCTGACCCATGTTGCCGATGCCTTCCTTCTGGGGCAGCGGCATGTGGTTGAAGCTTTTGAAGATTAAAGCGCATCCCGAAAAGTGTGAAACGGTTTTCGGAACAAGATGCGCGATGAAACAAACATTCAGCACGCCGATCTGACTTTGAGGATCGGTGTCGAAGGAATTGGGACCGCCCGACGGTCTCTTACCCACGCAGGACAGTGAAATGAATAAGCCCGTTACGCCAAAGGCACCAAGATTCCGCTCGCGCGCATGGTTCGATAATCCGGACAATGTCGACATGACTGCGCTCTATCTTGAGCGTTACATGAATTACGGTCTCAGTCAGGAAGAGCTGCAATCCGGTCGACCGATCATCGGCATTGCGCAGACGGGCTCTGACCTTTCACCGTGCAACCGTCATCATCTGGAGCTGGCCAATCGCGTTCGTGAAGGTGTGCGTGAAGCGGGCGGCATCGTGATCGAATTTCCGGTTCATCCTATCCAGGAAACCGGTAAGCGTCCGACGGCGGGTCTGGACCGTAACCTTGCTTATCTCGGCCTCGTGGAAGTGCTTTATGGCTATCCGCTTGACGGCGTTGTGCTGACCATTGGCTGTGACAAGACTACACCTGCCTGCCTGATGGCTGCTGCGACCGTCAATATTCCGGCGATTGCGCTGTCGGTTGGCCCAATGCTCAATGGCTGGTTCCGTGGCGAGCGTACCGGTTCGGGCACAATCGTCTGGAAGGCACGCGAGTTGCTTGCCAAGGGCGAGATCGACTATCAGGGGTTCGTGAAGCTGGTTGCTTCTTCGGCCCCATCGACTGGCTATTGCAATACGATGGGCACGGCCACGACGATGAATTCGCTTGCCGAAGCACTCGGCATGCAGTTGCCGGGTTCGGCGGCAATTCCGGCGCCTTATCGTGATCGTCAGGAAGTTTCCTATCTGACCGGCCGCCGCATTGTTGAGATGGTCTATGAAGATCTGAAGCCAACTGACATCATGACGAAGGAAGCCTTCATCAACGCAATCCGCGTCAATTCTGCGATTGGTGGTTCGACCAATGCGCCGATCCATTTGAACGCTTTGGCGCGTCACGTTGGCGTGGAGCTGACTGTCGATGACTGGCAGAAATATGGCGAGGAAATTCCACTTCTGGTCAACCTTCAGCCAGCGGGTGAATATCTCGGTGAAGATTATTACCATGCGGGCGGTGTGCCAGCAGTCGTCAATCAGCTGATGGGGCAGGGCCTCATTCATGAAGATGCGATCACTGTTAATGGCAAGACCATCGGTGAAAACTGCAAGAATGCCACGATTGAAGACAGCAATGTCATCAAGACTTATGATGATCCATTGAAGAAACATGCTGGTTTCCGTGTGCTTCGCGGCAATCTCTTCTCGTCGGCAATCATGAAGCTCAGCGTTATTTCGGAAGAATTCCGCAATCGCTATCTGACGGACGAAAAAGACCCGAATGCCTTTGAAGGCAAGGCTGTCGTGTTTGACGGCCCGGAAGATTATCATCACCGCATTGATGATCCGTCGCTGGAAATCGACGAGCATACCGTGCTGTTCATGCGTGGTGCAGGGCCAATCGGTTATCCGGGTGCCGCAGAAGTCGTGAACATGCGCGCGCCTGACTATCTTTTGAAGAAGGGCATCAGCTCCTTGCCTTGCATCGGTGATGGTCGCCAGTCGGGCACGTCGGGTTCGCCTTCGATCCTCAACGCATCGCCTGAAGCTGCGGCTGGCGGTGGCCTTGCCATCCTCAAGACGGGTGATCGGGTTCGCATTGATATCGGTCGTGGTACGGCGGATATTCTGATTTCCGATGAAGAACTGGCAGAGCGTCGCAAAGCTCTGGAAGCTGCGGGCGGCTACAAATACCCGGAAAGCCAGACTCCGTGGCAGGAAATCCAGCGCGCGGTTGTTGGTCAGATGGAAACGGGTGCCGTTCTCGAAAACGCGGTCAAGTATCAGGATATTGCGCATACGCGTGGCCTGCCGCGGGATAACCACTGATGTCGGAGGTTCAGAAGCCATTTGCGGCAGTTGCGGACTGGGGAACGACCCGGTTTCGCCTCTGGACGCTGGATGTCGATGGCACTGTGCTCAAGGAAAGCCGTGGCGATGACGGGCTGCTGCACGCCAAAGAAGCGGGTTTTGAGACGCTGCTTGAACAGCATCTGGCTCAGGTCAATGCGCCCGATGATCTGCCGGTGGTGATCTGCGGTATGGCCGGTTCGCGGACCGGCTGGATCGAAGCGCCCTATATGAGCTTGCCTGCGGGGCTGACAGGCGTTGTTGCTGCTGCGGTCCGGGTGCCTGCAAAACGCCATGTCATCATGCTGCCAGGTGTTGCGCGGCGCAGCGAGGATGCGCCGGACGTAATGCGCGGCGAGGAAACCAAGCTGCTTGGTCTGGTGCATCGCGGCACGCGTGATGCCGTGGTGGTGATGCCCGGAACGCACGCCAAATGGGTACATATCGCAGACGGCAAGCTCAACGATTACCGCTCTTTCATGACGGGCGAATTGTTTGCACTCCTGAAAGACAAGTCGGTTCTGGCTGGTGCGCTTGAAGGAGCTGGGCCGGTCGATCTGACAAGCGCTGCCTTTGCAGCAGGTGTCAAAGCTTCGCTTGAGACACCTGAGCTTATCGCCAATGCGCTCTTTACGGTGCGTGCTGGCTGGCTGGTGCATAACTATAAGCCGACAGATCAGCTTGCACGTCTGTCGGGACTGCTGATCGGATTGGAACTTGCCGGTGGCCGCACATTGTTTGGTAAACCAAGCGAGGTTCTGCTGCTTTCCGACGGCATGATGGGCGCGCTTTATGCTTCTGCGCTTGAGATTACTGGTGTGAAAGTGAACCGCATCGAAGCCGATGAGCTGGTGCGCGATGGGCTGTTTATGGCGGCAAAACACGCATTTGCGGGAGGAGCGCGATGAGCGAACGTATCGCATGGCCAAAGCTTCGCTATCCGCTGGTGGCAATCCTGCGCGGCATTCGGCCAGAAGAAACGGAAGGTGTTGTCTCCGCTCTGATCGAGGTGGGTTTTGAGGCGATTGAAATTCCACTCAATTCGCCGGAGCCGTTTGTATCCATTGAAAAGGCTGCGAAACTCGCGCCAGACAATGTGCTGATTGGTGCTGGCACAGTGCTTTCGGTCGAGAATGTGGATCGGCTCAATGATGTTGGTGGCCGACTTCTGGTCAGCCCCAATGTCGAACCCGATGTCATTCGCCGTGCGACCAAGCATGGCATGGTGACGATGCCCGGAGTGTTCACACCGACGGAGGCTTTCAGCGCCATTCATGCAGGCGCATCGGCGCTCAAGTTTTTCCCGGCAAGTGTGCTGGGTGCTGACGGCATCAAGGCCATTTGCGCGGTCTTGCCGAAGGATATTCCTGTGGGTGCCGTGGGTGGCGTCTCGGAAGTTGATTTTGCGACTTATCGGGCAGCGGGAGTGAGCTGTTTCGGGCTTGGTTCCAGTCTTTACAAGGCTGGTTTGACGGTCGCTGACGTGCGTGAACGCGCGCAGCGTGCGGTTGAGGCATGGGACAAGATCGCAGGCTAGAGCATGTCTCCCAAAAGTGGGAACCGGTTTTGGGACAAAGACATGCGTAAAAACGAAGGCTTAGCATCTTGTTTTGGAGGAATTCCGCAGGGCCTAACGGCGGGGGCGGAAATTTTGGGAGAACGGCAGGCTTATAGAGCCTGTCCCAATTTGGGAGTGAGACAATGGCAGGCATAAAATCATTAACACTGGCAGTGGCGATGGCCGCCTTTGCCTTTACCGGCTTTGCACAGGCAGAGGACAAAGGTCTTGTGGGTGTAGCAATGCCAACCAAGTCGTCGGCGCGCTGGATTGCGGACGGCGACAACATGGTAAAGGTGCTTCAGGAGCGCGGTTATCAGACCGACCTTCAATATGCTGAAGACGATGTGCCGAACCAGCTTGCACAGATTGAAAACATGGTCACCAAAGGTGCCAAGGTTCTCGTGGTTGCATCCATCGACGGCACCACGCTTTCCGATGTTCTGGCAAAAGCCAATGAAGAAGGCATCAAGGTCATCGCGTATGACCGCCTGATCCGCGACACGCCAAACGTGTCCTATTATGCGACTTTCGACAATTTCCAGGTCGGTGTGCTTCAGGCGCAGTCCATTGAGACCGCTCTTGATCTCAAGAACAAGGAAGGCCCGTTCAATATCGAGCTTTTCGGTGGTTCGCCTGACGATAACAATGCCTACTTCTTCTACAACGGCGCTATGTCCGTTCTGCAGCCATATATCGACAGCGGCAAGGTCGTCGTTGCCAGTGGCCAGACGGGCATGGACAAGGTAGCAACCCTGCGTTGGGATGGTGCGACGGCTCAGGCACGTATGGATTCAATCCTTTCGGCCTTCTATTCCGACAAGAAGCTAGACGCTGTGCTTTCGCCTTACGACGGCATTTCCATCGGTATCCTGTCTTCGCTGAAGGGCGTTGGCTATGGCAGCGGCGACATGCCGATGCCTGCGGTTTCCGGTCAGGATGCTGAAGTACCTTCGGTCAAGTCGATCCTTGCTGGCGAGCAGAATTCTACAATCTTCAAGGACACCCGCGAACTCGCCAAAGTCACCGTCGATATGGTTGATGCGCTGATGACCGGAAAAGAGCCAGAAGTGAACGACACCAAGACCTATGACAATGGCGTCAAGGTTGTGCCGTCCTATCTGCTCAAGCCGGTTATTGTCGACAAGTCGAACTGGAAGCAGGTTCTGGTCGATAGCGGTTATTACAAAGAAGACCAGATCCAGTAAATTTGTGCCCGGACGCGTGCTGAAAAGCGCATCCCGAAAAGTGTGAAACGGTTTTCGGACAAAGATGCGCGTGAAAACAAATGTTTAGAACGCGTCCGGAATGCCTGCTCATTGCCATCATCCCCGCCGCCCAGTTTTCGAACTGGGTTAGGCTAACAGATTGACAGCGTTGTCTTTTTGAGAGCTGAGGGCTCGCAGAATGATGGCATGGCAGGCCACAGCTTAATTCCTTCAACTTGAGTAAGTTAAGGTAAAATTATGCTGTAAATATAGAATGTTAGAGCGACATTTGTGCGCCCCAGAGGGCACGCGGCGCTCTAGTAATGGGAGCGAGCGATGAACGTAGCCAATCCTGTCCCGCTTGAGCAGAACAGCGGTCAGCCGGATATTGCCGGTAAACCCCTGCTTGAGATGCGCGGTATCAGCAAATCCTTCGGTGTCGTGAAGGCGTTGAGCGATGTCAATTTTACCGTGATGCCGGGAGAAATTCACGCATTTGTCGGCGAAAATGGCGCGGGCAAATCAACGCTGATGAAAGTGCTGTCGGGTGTTTATCCCTCTGGCAGCTATGGAGGTTCGATCTTCTTCGACGGAGAAGAGCGCCACTTCCGCGATATCAACGATTCCGAAGCGCTCGGCATTGTCATCATCCATCAGGAGCTGGCGTTGGTGCCGCTCATGACGATTGCCGAGAATATTTTTCTCGTCAATCCGCCTGCAAGCTATGGTGTTATTGACCGCAGCGAGGTGCATAGCCGCACAAAGGCGCTTTTGAAGAAGGTTGGCCTGACGGAATCGCCGGATACTCTGGTGACGGATATTGGTGTCGGCAAACAGCAGCTTGTTGAAATTGCCAAGGCGCTTTCCAAGCGTGTGCGCCTTCTGATCCTTGATGAGCCGACGGCAAGCCTCAACGAAACTGATAGTGCGGCCTTGCTGGCATTGCTGCGCGAGTTTCGCGCGCAGGGCATCACTTCGATCCTGATTTCGCACAAGCTCAATGAAATTCGTGAAGTAGCTGACAAGATCACGGTGCTGCGCGATGGTCGCGCTGTAGCAACGCTTGATTGCAATGCGGGCGAGGTCGAGGAAGACGATATCATCCGCAAGATGGTCGATCGTGATCTGGAAAGCCGCTATCCCAAGCGCGACCCGAAGATTGGCGATGTGATTTTCGAGGTGGATGACTGGTCCGTTTATCATCCGCTGCATCCGGAGCGCCACTCCGTCAAGAACGTTTCGTTTAAGGTGCGAGCCGGTGAGATCGTCGGTATTGCAGGCCTGATGGGCGCTGGTCGTACCGAGTTTGCCATGAGCCTCTTCGGGCGTTCATGGGGTACGAATATTTCCGGTGAAGCTCGTATGAATGGCACTCCGGTTGATATTTCCACGGTCGCCCGCGCCATCAAATCGGGGCTCGCCTATGTGACTGAGGACCGCAAAAAGCTGGGCCTTGTTCTCGGCGAAAATATCTCGCGCAACATATCGCTTGCACATTTGCGCGGCGTCAGCCCCAAGGGTGTGATCGACAGTATTCGCGAAATGAAGGTCGCGAACAGCTATCGCGATCAGATGAGCATCCGCTGCCACAACGTCTATCAGGAAACGGGCACGCTTTCAGGCGGCAACCAGCAGAAGGTGGTGCTGTCGAAATGGCTGTTCACGGGGCCGGATGTGCTGATCCTCGATGAACCGACGCGCGGCATCGATGTCGGTGCCAAATATGACATTTACACAATCATCAATTCACTGGCCGACAGCGGCAAGGGCGTGGTCGTCATTTCTTCGGAAATGCCCGAGCTCATCGGAATGTGCGATCGCATCGTCGTTATGCATGAAGGCGCTTTCGTTGGCGAAGTGGCTGGCGAGGGCGCGACGCAGGAAAACATCATGCGCGCCATCATGCGGAATAAGGGAAAACAACAATGAGCGACAATGTCATCCAGAGCGGCCAGAAAGCGCCAAGCGGTGTGGGGCGTTATCTCAAAAACAATCTGCGCGAATCGGGAATGTTGCTTTCGCTCATCGCGATCATGATCTTTTTCCAGATCGTGACCGGCGGCGTGCTGATGAAGCCGCTGAACCTCACCAATCTCGTACTGCAGAACAGTTATATCGTCATTATGGCGCTCGGAATGCTGCTGGTCATTGTGACCGGGCACATCGATTTGTCTGTCGGATCGGTCTGCGGTTTCATCGGCGCACTGGCAGCTGTCATGATGGTGAAATGGGGTATTCCGTTTCCTGTTGCAGCCATTCTGTGCTTGATTGCCGGGGGGGTTATCGGTGCGATGCAGGGTTTCTGGGTCGCCTATTTCAACATTCCGTCCTTCATCGTAACGCTCGCGGGGATGCTGGTTTTCAAGGGGCTGATGCTTGCTGTTCTTGGTGGGCAGTCGGTCGGGCCATTCCCGCAGGTTTTCCAGAAGCTTTCGTCCGGCTTCATTCCGGAGTTTATTGGCACAACATCAGGCGGTATCTATCTCACATCGCTGATACTTGGTGTGGCAATTGCGGGTTTCATCGTCTGGCAGAACACAAGATCGCGCGCGCGCCATATCGCGCATGAGGTGGAGACAGAACCGTTTGGCCTGTTTGTGGCCAAGAATATTCTGTTCTTCGCTGGTATTGCCTATCTCGCGCTGCTGATTTCATCGCATCGCGGTATGCCTAACGTATTGATTATCATGGCCGTTTTGATCGCTGCCTATGCGTTCCTAACCAATCGCACAGTAATCGGTCGTCAGATTTATGCTGTTGGTGGCAATCGTCATGCGGCGAAGCTTTCGGGCGTCAAGACCGAGCGGCTGACCTTCCTCGTCTTCGTGAATATGGGCGTGCTGGCAGCGCTTGCCGGTCTGGTTTTCGCGGCTCGTCTCAACACGGCAACACCAAAAGCTGGCCTTGGTTTTGAGCTTGATGTGATTGCCGCCTGCTTCATCGGTGGTGCATCGGCTTATGGTGGTGTGGGGCGTGTGACGGGTGCGGTGATCGGCGCGCTCATCATGGGCGTGATGAACAACGGCATGTCGATCCTCGGGATCGGGATTGATTATCAGCAGGTCATTAAGGGCATCGTTCTGCTGGGTGCTGTCTGCATCGATGTCTACAACCAGCGCCGCTAAACGGGGTTTGGCCATGGAATGGCCATATTCCTGACGCGAGTTTAACACGATTTAACGTGTTTCAGAGGCCGTTTTTGCGGAAAAAAGCTCACTATCGGCGCGTTATCGCGCTGGTGCTTCGCCTTTTGGGAGAGGGAGGCAGAAGCCATTCGGGCCGGAACATTGTTCCGGCCCGATTTGTATTTTTAGCTCAGTTTGTATTTTTTAGATCGCCGTACGGCGCGCGTGGTCGAGATAAATCTCGCGTAGCTTCAGCGCAACCGGACCGGGCTTGCCGCCGCCGATAGGCTTGTCGTCGATAAACGAAATCGGCGTTACAAAAGTACCCGCGCTGGTCATGAAAGCTTCTTTCGCAGCATAGGCTTCATCAATCGTGAAAAGACGCTCTTCAAGCTTCATGCCGGTTTCAGCAATCAGTTGCAACAGCGACAGGCGCGTGCAGCCCGGCAGGACCGCGTTGCTGTTTGGGCGGGTGACGATGACATCATCCTGCGTGACAATATAGCCGGTCGAAGATGCGCCTTCCGTGACATAGCCGTCCTCTAACATCCAGGCTTCATCGCAACCGGAACCCTTGGCGATTTCCTTGGCGAGAGCCTGCGGCAAAAGGCAAACGGTCTTGATGTCGCGGCGTTTCCAGCGCAGGTCTTCAAGGGAGAGTACCCGTGCGCCGGTTTTCAATACAGGTTTCTCGATCAGTGATACCGACTGCGTGAAAAGCACCACAGAAGGCTTCATGTCCTTTTTAGGAACGAAATCACGGTCGCGACCGTTGCCGCGCGTCACCTGAAGATAGACCAGACCTTCGGTCAGATTGTTGCGGCGGATCAGTTCGCGCTCGATCTCGACAATCTCATCTTCGCTCATCGGCATCGGAATGCCGATTTCACCTGTCGAACGACGCAGGCGCTTCATATGCGGATTGCTATCGACCAGCTTGCCGTCAAGGACTGCGGTTACTTCGTAAATTCCGTCACCAAAGAGAAAACCACGATCAAAGATCGAGATTTTGGCATCGCGCGCGGCGACATATTCGCCATTCACGTAAACGATGCGTTCTTCAAGTTCTGCTGAAACGGCCATGTTGGAACGGTCCTGAAAATAGCGCATCCCGAAAAGTGTGAAGCGATTTTCGGAATAGATGCGCGCAAACGCTAAAAAGAAAAAGGCTGCGAAGAACATCGCAGCCTTTTCTTATGCCTTCAACGCGTGAAGCGAAACATCTATTTTCAGGCGGCCTGCTTGGCGGCTGTGATTGCTTCGCTGCGGATTTCTTCGGTGAGCTTCAGACGTAGTTCTGAAAATTCCGGGCTAGCCTTCACATGGTAGGAGCGCGGATGCTCGATATCGACCGGGGTGATCGATTTGATCTTGCCGGGACGAGCCGTCATCGTGACCACGCGGGTCGCCATGAAGATGGCTTCTTCAATATCGTGGGTGACGAAGACGACTGTCTTCTGCTCACGCTCCCAGATACCGAGCAGCAGTTCCTGCATCAGCCCGCGGGTCTGGTTGTCGAGCGCGCCGAAAGGCTCGTCGAGCAGCAGAATCTTCGGATCGTTGGCAAGCGCACGGGCAATTGCCGTGCGCTGCTGCATCCCGCCTGAAAGCTGCTTCGGCCAATGGTTTTCAAACCCGCGCAGGCCAACCTTGTCGATATAATTATCGACAATTTCGCGCGCCTGTTTTTCCGGCATACCTTTTTCGCGCAGGCCGAAACCAACATTCTGCCGAATGGTGAGCCATGGAAACAGTGTATAGGACTGGAACACCATGCCGCGATCGGCACCCGGCCCTTTGACGGGCTGACCTTCCAGTGTCACCGTGCCGGTGCTTGGCTTGTCGAGACCGGCAATGATGCGCAGAAGCGTGGACTTGCCACAGCCCGAAGGGCCGAGAATGGTGACAAAATCATTCTTGGGAATGATCAGGTCTGTTGGCTGCAATGCCAAAGTAGGTCCGCCGCCATGAACACCTGGGAATGTGCGGCTCACACCTTTGATAACAAGTTCCTGCTGGGATGCCGTAACCATTATGCGAACCTCCAGGCAAAGAGCCAGCGGTTGAAATATTTGAAGGCCAGATCGGAAATCAGGCCAATAACGCCGATCACAATGATACCGAAAATGATCTGTCCGGTGGCCATAAGCGCCTGCGAATTGATAATCATGTAGCCGATGCCCGATGATGCGCCGATCAGTTCTGCAACGATCACGTAAGTCCAGGCCCAGCCAAGCACGAGACGCAGCGTTTCTGCGATATCGGGTGCGCTTGCAGGCATCAATACGCGACGAATAACGCCACGGTCTTTAGCGCCAAGCGTATAGGCTGCTTCAACCAGATCGCGGCGCGTGTTGGAAACAATGACAGCGATCATCAGAATGAGCTGGAAGACTGCGCCGATGAAGATGACGAGCAGCTTCTGCGTTTCGCCAATGCCCGACCACAGAATGAGAAGCGGTACGAAAGCCGATGCAGGCAAATAGCGTGCGAAGGAGACGAACGGTTCGAGCAGCGCTTCAATGGGTTTATATGCACCCATGGCTATGCCTAGCGGAATGGCAACGATGCTTGCCATGATGAAGCCACCCAGCACGCGCCAGACAGTCATACCGATATCCGAAAGGAAGCCCTGATTGGCGATGAGATCCCATCCGTCTTGAACCATGGTGATCGGATCGGCGAGGAAGGTGGGGGAAACGAAGCCTCCGAGCGTGGCGACGCCCCAGAAAGCAAAGAAAAGCACGAAGAACAGAATTCCCAGAAGAATTCGGGCTCCGTTTCCAATCGGTTGCATAGGCTGCATAGACATATCCGTTTAGTGAGACGGTCGCTCCTCAGAATGGAGCGGAAATGAAACAGACCCGGAGCGAACTCCGAGCCTGCTTTCTCGATGTGATTACTTGATGAAGCTTGTATCGACAATATCGTCGAGGTTCGGCTTGTTCTTGATCACGCCAGCGTCAAGCAGGAGCTTGGTGGCTTCTTCCGAAAACTCCTTGAACTCGCCTTCAAAGAACTTCTGGTTAGCGGCCTTGTCCTGCCAGCGCAGATAAGCTGCGGATTTACCGAATTCTTCGCCCGACTGCTTCACGTCCTTGCCCATGATTTCGTAGGACTTAGCCTGATCGGCTGCGATCATTTCAAGCGCTTCGAAATAGCTGTTGGCGAGTGCCTTTGCGGCTTCCGGGTTCTTTTCAAGGAAATCCGGGGTGCAGCCAACGGTGTCCATGACAGCCGGATATTCGAGTGTTGTGGCAAGAATTTTGCCTTTGTCGGGTGCTGCACGTACCGTCGACAGATATGGTTCGTAGGTCAGGGCAGCGTCGTTCTGCCCTGCAACGAAAGCCTGTGCAGCCGGTCCCGGCTCCATGTTGACGATCTTCACGTCCTTGGTGGTCATGCCATTCTTGGCCAGCATGAAGGCAAGGAAGAAGTACGGTGAAGTGCCGGGAGCCGACGCCGCAACCGTTTTGCCTTTGAGATCAGCAAAGGAATTGACATCACCACGCACGGCGATGCCGTCAGCGCCATAGGATTTGTCCATCTGGAAAATCTGCTTGGACTTCACGCCTGCCGAGTTCCAGATGATCCATGTTTCAACAGTGGTTGCAGCGCACTGAATATCGCCGGAAGCCAGAGCCAGATGGCGGCTTGCCTGTGGGATCTTGTTCAGCGTGACGTTGAGGCCGTTCTTCTTGAAGATGCCTGCTTCCTTGGCGAGCGTCAGCGGACCAAAGCCGGTCCAGCCGGAAAAACCAATCGAAACATTTGTTTCTGCCTGTGCGGCAGAAGCGAAGGTGAGCGCTGCAACCGCAGCGCCAGCCAACCAGGATGTTTTCATATGCGAGTACCCCTTTTATAGTGTTTTAAGCATATACATATCGGTTGCGGACAAATTAGCAGGGCGGAGATTTCTGTCCAGAGAGGCGCGTAAAGAATCCTTTGGCCGCCAAACTGTTCAAATTTCCCGTAGATTGTTGATTATACTTCTATAATCGAAATCCGATAGACGATCCCCTTACCAATAAGTTCTAGAGAAAACTGAGCCTCTCCCGACATGACCAAGCAATCATGCAGGCTCAGATGCGCGATTCTGCTGTCTGTTTTTAGATCGAAATTGCCTTCTGCACAGAAAATAAGCATGGTGCCGCGATTGGATGCAACAATTCTCGAATCATCAATGACGATGCGTTCGACGTGATGCGTGAAGCGTCCGCGTCGCGTCATGACGTTGAGATCGGTGATTGTTCCGTCGATGAGGCGGGCACCAGAGCTGGCATCGGCGGCAAAAGCGAAGGGCGCTGTCTCGCGGGTGAGGGTGGTTTCCACACCTTCAACATCGAGAACAATGCCGTTGCCTTCCAGCACCGACAATGTGCGATCAATGCCAGAGAAAACCGAAAACGGGCCGTCATTGGCAACGGTTGCTGTGGAAATGCGCCAGTCGAAATTATCGACTGACGCATTTTCAGGACTGATCGCAATTTCAACCGTTACACCGCCGCCGTTTTTCCACGGCATGTGTTTGTGGTCGGTGCTGCGTAAGATGTGCATGGATTAATTACCCAGGATGGCCGGCAGACGCAGACCCTGCTGCTTTGCCCAATCGAGCGCTTCTTCATAGCCCGCATCGGCATGACGCATGACGCCGGTTGCAGGATCGTTCCACAATACGCGTCCGATGCGCTGGTCGGCATCTTCGGAGCCGTCACAGCAGATGACCATGCCCGAATGCTGAGAGAAGCCCATGCCGACGCCACCGCCATGATGGAGCGATACCCATGTCGCGCCCGATGCCGTGTTGAGCAGTGCATTGAGCAGCGGCCAGTCGGATACGGCGTCCGAGCCGTCTTTCATGGATTCGGTTTCGCGGTTTGGCGAAGCAACCGAGCCTGAATCGAGGTGATCGCGGCCAATGACGATAGGTGCTTTCAGTTCGCCGTTGCGGACCATTTCGTTGAAGGCGAGGCCGAGGCGGTGACGATCACCGAGACCAACCCAGCAGATGCGCGCTGGCAGGCCCTGAAACGCGATGCGTTCCTTCGCCATGTCGAGCCAGTTGTGCAGATGCTTGTTGTCTGGCAGCAGTTCCTTCACCTTGGCATCGGTCTTTGCAATATCTTCCGGATCGCCGGAAAGGGCTGCCCAGCGGAAAGGTCCAATGCCGCGGCAGAACAGCGGGCGGATATAGGCAGGTACGAAGCCCGGGAAGGCGAAGGCGTCTTCCAGACCTTCTTCGAGCGCCATCTGGCGGATATTGTTGCCGTAATCGACCGTTGGAATGCCTGCATTCCAGAAGTCGAGCATGGCCTGAACCTGCACCTTCATCGAAGCGCGGGCGGCTTTTGCGACGCCCTTCGGATCGCTCTCCTGCTTGGCGCGCCATTCAGCAACGCTCCAGCCGATTGGCAGATAGCCATGCACCGGATCATGCGCCGAGGTCTGGTCTGTGACGATGTCTGGGCGCACGCCGCGCTTGACGAGTTCCGGGAAAACATCAGCGGCATTGCCGATCAGTGCAATAGACTTGGCTTCGCCTGCTTTGGTCCATTCGTCGATCTTGGCGAGGGCTTCATCGAGGCTGTGGGTCTTTTCATCGACATAGCGGGTGCGCAGGCGGAAATCAGCGCGAGTTTCGTCGCACTCGACCGCGAGGCAGCAAGCGCCAGCCATAACGGCTGCGAGCGGCTGAGCGCCGCCCATACCGCCTAAGCCGCCGGTCAGAATCCACTTGCCCTTGAGGTTGCCGTCATAATGCTGGCGACCGGCTTCCACGAAGGTTTCATAGGTGCCCTGAACAATGCCCTGTGCGCCGATGTAAATCCACGAACCGGCGGTCATCTGGCCATACATGGCGAGACCCTTCTTATCCAGTTCGTTGAAGTGATCCCAAGTCGCCCAATGCGGCACGAGGTTGGAATTGGCGATCAGAACGCGCGGCGCATCCTTGTGGGTGCGGAACACGCCGACCGGCTTGCCCGACTGCACAAGCAGGGTTTCGTCGTCGTTGAGCGTCTTCAGCGTTGCAACGATACGGTCGAAATCGTCCCATGTGCGGGCAGCGCGACCAATGCCGCCATAGACAACCAGCTCATGCGGGCGTTCCGCAACATCGGGGTCGAGATTGTTCATAAGCATACGCAGCGGCGCTTCGGTGAGCCAGCTCTTGGCATTGAGTTCGGTGCCGCGTGGAGCACGAACGTCGCGTTCATTATGACGTGGGTTGGACATGGTGTTCTCCTCGAAATTATAGTTGGACGGCTATTGTTTGCAGCCGTTGCAAAAGGGCTTTGAGATGAATACGCAGCGGCTCGGCCTTGGCGGTATCATAGGCGAAGGGCACTGCTTCCGTTGCGAGATGGGTTGATTGCGCCAGTTCCATCTGGATGGCATGGACACCGGTTTCGGGTTTGCCGTAATGGCGCGTCGTCCAGCCGCCCTTGAAGCGGCCATTGAGAATGGACGTGTAGCCGCTGGCACCTGCGGTCACTTCCACGGCTGCCGCTTCGATTTTCGGGTCGCAGGTTTTGCCTAAATCCGTGCCGATGTTGAAATCAGGCAGTTTGCCTTCAAACAGAAACGGAATATGCGAGCGGATCGAGTGGCAATCATAAAGGATCGCCACGCCATGGATCGCCTTCACGCGTTCAATCTCGGCAGCAAGCGCATCGTGATAAGGCTTGTGAAAGCGACTGATACGGTCAGCAATATCTGCTTCGTTAGGCGCTTCTCTGTCTTTCCAGATTGCAAGGCCGTCGAAATCTGTCGTCGGGATCAGTGTCGTGGTGTTTTGACCCGGATAGAGGCTGACGCCTGCCGGATCGCGATTGGCATCGATGCAATAGCGATGAAAGGTGGCGCGGACGGTCGTGACATTGTCCAGCAGCCCGTCATAGAGCTGATGGATATGCCAGTCGGTGTCGGCGAGAATGCGGCCATTGTCATTGAGCCGTGCCCAGATGTCTTCCGGCACATCTGTTCCGGTGTGGGGCAGGCCGAGAATGACGGGTGATGAACCCTGATGGAGTTCAAAGGCGCTCATATCAGGCCTCCAGTGCAGGCAGGATGTTTGCGCTGATGCTGCCGGTAAAAGAGCCATCGGCGATGATGGCGCTTGCGGCGGCGAGATCGTTTGCCATGTAGCGATCAACGTCGAGCGTAGGCACATGCGCGCGCAGAACGGCGATGGCGTTTTTCAGTTCTGGACTAGTTTCCAGCGGGCCGCGCAGTTCAGCGCCGAGCGCGCCGGTCAGTGCTTCAATGCCAATAATGGCGTTGAGGTTTTCAGTCATCTGCAGCAGGCGGCGCGCCCCATGGCAGGCCATGGAAACATGGTCTTCCTGATTGGCGGAGGTTGGTGTGGAATCAACCGATGCCGGATGCGCCATCTGCTTGTTTTCGCTCATCAGTGCTGCGGAGGTTACCTCCGCAATCATCAGGCCGGAATTGAGGCCCGGCTTTTTGGCAAGGAAGGCGGGCAGACCAAAGGACAGCGCTGGATCGACCAGAAGTGCAATACGGCGCTGGGCAATTGCGCCAATTTCACAGACGGCAAGCGCGATCTGGTCGGCTGCGAAAGCAACAGGTTCGGCATGGAAATTACCACCTGAGACAACACTGTTATCGGAGAGAACCAGCGGGTTATCAGTAACGGCATTGGCTTCGATTTCCAGCGTGCGAGCGGCCTGACGCAGAATATCGAGACAGGCACCGTCAACTTGTGGCTGGCAGCGGATGCAATAAGGGTCCTGCACGCGTTGGTCTCCTTCAAGATGGCTCTCGCGAATGACCGAACCGGAAAGGAGATTGCGCAGTGCTGCGGCCGTATCGATCTGGCCCTGATGTCCGCGCAGGGTGTGAATATCCGGATGGAACGGGGCAGTTGAACCCATCGCCGCATCGGTCGAAAGCGCGCCGGTGATGAGGGCTGCCTGCAATGCACGATGTGCGCGGAACAGGCCGGCCAAAGCCAGTGCAGTCGAGGTTTGTGTGCCGTTGATGAGGGCGAGACCTTCCTTCGCAGCCAGAACGACGGGCTTGAGGCCTGCTTTCTTCAGTGCCTCAGCAGATGGCAGGCGTTCGCCCTGATAGAAGGCTTCACCTTCGCCGATCATGGCCGCTGCCATATGAGCGAGCGGTGCGAGATCGCCAGAAGCACCAACCGAACCCTTGGCCGGGATCATTGGTATCACGCCTTTTTCAAGCATGGCCTCGATGAGGGTGATGAGTTCGAGCCGCACGCCCGATGCACCACGGCCAAGCGAAATGAGTTTCAGCGCCATGATGAGGCGCACGATGTCTTCGCTCAGCGGTTCACCCACGCCACAGCAATGCGACAGGATCAGATTGCGCTGAAGTGTTGCCACGTCTTCGGGAGCAATACGGATAGAGGCAAGCTTACCAAAGCCAGTATTGATGCCATAAACCGGCGCATCGCCCGCGGTGATTTGGGCGATGCGTGCCGCTGCCTTTTCAACGCCCTTATGAAAGGACGGATCAATGCGGGCGGCGAGATTGCCGCGATAGATTTGTTCAAGTATGCCAAGCGAAACGCTGCCGGGACGAAGAACGAGGGACATGGAAAGCTCCATAAGAGCGCATCCCGAAAAGTGTGAAGCGGTTTTCGGACAAGATGCGCGTTGAAATAAACTCTGATTAAATTTGGCCTTTGAAAACCCGCTTCCAGAGCGGGTTGAAGCCAATGCGGTAAACAAGCTCTGCCGGACGCTCGACGTTCCAGATGGCGAGATCCGCATCCTTGCCGACTTCAAGCGTGCCGGTTTTGTCGAGCACACCAAGCGCACGCGCTGCTTCTCGCGTAACGCCTGCAATGCATTCATCGACAGTCATGCGGAACAGGGTTGCGCCCATGTTCATGGTGAGCAGAAGCGAGGTGAGCGGCGAAGTGCCGGGATTGTTGTCGGTTGCAAGCGCCATCTTTGTGCCAGCCGCGCGGAAAAGATCGACGGGGGGCTTTTGGGTTTCACGAATGAAATAATAAGCGCCGGGAAGCAGAACTGCGACAGTTCCGGCCTTTGCCATGGCAGCTGCACCTTCCGCATCGGTATATTCGAGATGATCGGCGGAAAGCGCATCATATGAAGCGGCAAGAGCTGCGCCATGCAGATTGGAAAGCTGGTCTGCGTGGAGTTTGACCTGAAGGCCGTGCGCCTTTGCAGCATCGAAAACGCGGGCGATTTCATCCGGCAGGAAGGCGATGCCTTCGCAGAACCCGTCCACCGCATCGGCGAGATTTTCGCTCGCAATAGCTGGCAGCATTTCGTTGACGATCTTGTCGATGAAAGCCGTTTTATCACCATTCATTTCCGGCGGCAGAGCGTGCGCGCCCAGAAAGGTGGTGCGAATAGCGACATCGCGTTCATGCCCAAGACGGCGAGCCGCACGCAATGACTTTGCTTCGCTGTCCGTATCGAGACCATAACCCGATTTGACTTCAACCGTCGTCACGCCTTCAGCAATCAGCGCATCGAGGCGGGGCAGGGTTTCACGGACCAGATCATCTTCGTTGGCCGCACGCAGGTTTTTAACAGAGGAAACAATGCCGCCGCCCGCGCGCGCAACTTCTTCGTAAGTGGCACCATTCAGGCGCAGCTCAAATTCATGCGCGCGATTGCCTGTGTGGATCAGATGCGTGTGACAGTCGATCAAGCCGGGCGTGATCAGGCGGTTTTCGCAGTCAATCTTCTCAAGTGAGGCATATTCAGCGGGAAGATCAATTTCTGCGCCGACATAAGCGATTTTGCCATCTTTGACGGCAATTGCTGCAGCTTCGATCAAACCAAGTCCATCTGCCTTTTCCGATAGAGTGGCGATGCGTGCCTGCGTTAAAACGAAGTTCGATTTCTGTGTCATGAGCGTTTTCTCGCTTCCCCTAGTTTTCAATAATGTATATACATATTAACGGAACCGCCAAGAGAAAAAATGCATCCAATTGCTATCTGTTGAAAAATGGGTGGGTAAATTGGGCGGAATGAGGAGCTTCGCCGAATGTCAGCCGCAGTCCCCAAAACACAATTTATCCACGCTGGTCAGGCACTTTTGCATACGGGCTGGGCAGAGGATGTGCGGCTTGGCTTAGTTCAGGGAAAAATTGCTTCTGTCGAGATTGGCGTTGAAGCCAAAACGGGAGACGAGCGCTATGAGGTGGTCGTAGCGGGGATGCCAAACCTTCACAGCCACGCGTTTCAATATGGCATGGCTGGCCTTGCTGAACGGCGCGGCCCATCGGCTGACAGTTTCTGGAGCTGGCGCGAGATCATGTATAAGTTCGCGCTGACCATGACGCCGGAACAGGCGGAAGCAGTCGCATTGCGGCTCTATGTCGATATGCTGGAAGCCGGGTTTACCCGCGTTGGTGAGTTTCATTATCTGCATCATGATCGCGACGGCACGCCTTACAGCAATATCTCGGAAATGGCGGATCGCATTGTCTCGGCAGCGCAAACTGCTGGCATCGGTCTGACCTTGTTGCCGGTGCTTTATGCGCATTCAAGTTTTGGCGGTGCCGATCCCAATGAGGGGCAGCGCCGTTTCATCAACGATCAGCAGAGTTTTGCGCGGCTGATCGAGGGCTGCGAGAGGGCTCTTTCTGGCTTCGACGGTGCTGTGCTTGGCGTGGCGCCCCACAGCCTGCGTGCGGTCACCCCGGATGAGCTGACATTTGCAGCGAAGCTTTTGCCCGACGCGCCGGTGCATATTCACATTGCCGAGCAGGTAAAGGAAGTTGAGGACTGCATTGCGTGGTCTGGGCAGCGACCTGTCGAATGGCTGCTTGACCATCAGGAATTGTCGTCGCGCTGGTGCCTCATTCACGCAACGCACATGACCGATGCGGAAACCGTGCGCATGGCCGAGGCTGGTGCGATTGCGGGTCTTTGTCCGGTGACGGAGGCCAATCTCGGCGACGGCACTTTCAATGCTGCAGCGTTTGCTGCCGCGAGCGGCAAGTTTGGCATCGGGTCGGATTCGAACGTGCTGATCGGCATTGGCGATGAGTTGCGGCAGTATGAATATTCGCAGCGTTTGCTGCATCGCGCGCGCAATGTTCTGGCGAAAAATGAAGGCTCAACCGGACGAGCCTTGTTTGATGGTGCATTGGCAGGCGGCAATGTTGCCATGGGTCGCGAAGGCGATGGCTTGAAACAGGGTGCTTCGGCAGATTTTGTATCGCTTGATGTTGAGCGTTTGCCCCATGCGAAAGGGGATGCGGTTCTCGATGGCTGGATTTTTGCCGGTCGTGCGCGTGCCTCTGATGTGTGGGTGCGCGGCGTGAAACAGGTGGAGCGTGGACATCACCGCTTGCGCGATGCGGCAGAGCGTGCTTTCCAGAGAGCAATCGGCGAATTGCTGAACTAATTAAAGGGAACAAAGTGCAGGATATTTCATCCAGACAAAGCGAAGCTACGATATCGCTGCATCAGCGTATTCTGGATGATATTGAAACGCGCATTATTTCTGGCGAATGGCAGCCCGGTCATCGCATCCCGTTTGAGCACGAGCTGACCGAGTATTATAATTGCTCGCGCATGACCGTGAACAAGGCGCTGACGCAGCTGGCAAAAGCCGGTCTGATTGAGCGAAAGCGCCGTTCGGGCAGCTTTGTTTCCTTCCCGCAGTCGCAAGCCGCGATTCTTGAAATCCATGATATTCGCGACGAGGTTGCAGCGCTTGGCGTGCCTTATCGTTTTGAGCTGCTGAAACGAAACGAGCGGTTGAGTGGCCCCGCCGATGCACGCCATATCGACATGCCGCGACACACGCCGCTGATCGAACTTGTCTGCCGTCATTATGCAGGGAAGCGGGTCTTTGCGCTGGAAGAACGCTTCATCAGTCTCGATGCTGTGCCAAGTGCAGCCAGTACTAATTTTGCGGAGCAGTCACCCGGTCCATGGCTTGTTTCCTGCGTGCCGTGGAGCAATGCGCAGCATTCCATCCGCGCGGTTGTCTCAACCGAGGAAAACGCTGCGACGCTTGGCGTGCCTGCCGGTTCGCCCTGTCTTGTCGTCGAGCGCCAGACATGGAATGCCGATCAACCGGTGACGCATGTGCGCTTCACCTATCCCGGTGATAGTCATGCGCTTGTGGCGAAGTTTACGCCTTCTCAGAGTTAGTTTGAGTAATGTAATGTAACGTTATTACGCTTTTGGTGGCTTCGCACTTAGTGGCCGCTAAAATGATAATGTGCAGAATCCCTTGGACCACTTTCCGCAGAATGTGATTCATAGAGCAGTTCTGGTTACGTACAAGGCCGCAAATTCTCTATCTAGTTGTTTTTGCAAGCAATATTGTGAAATTGCTTCGCAGTTTTGTTAGAAATGCTCATGAAAAAAGCCGCCGCAGAGGAAAGCGGCGGCCAAGTTGCGGCTCGATCTGGGTGGTGATCAGGCCGCGCGTTTAAGCGCATCTCCGATCATGGAAACGATGGTGTCGATCTGTTCCTTTTCCACGATGAGCGGTGGCGAAAGCGCGATCACATCGCCGGTCACACGGATCAGAAGACCCTTCTTGAAGCAATCGACAAAGACATCGTAAGCGCGTGCGCCGATGGCGCCTTCGCGTGACGACAGTTCGATTGCGCCAACGAGGCCCAAGTTGCGGATGTCGATGACATTTGGCGCGCCCTTCAGCGAATGAAGTGCGTTCTGCCAATGCTCGGCCAGTTCTGCGCCGCGGGTCAGAAGACCTTCTTCGGCGTAGATTTCAAGCGTGGCAAGACCGGCAGCACAGGCAACCGGATGGCCGGAATAGGTGTAGCCGTGGAAGAGCTCGATGGCGTTTTCCGGGCCAGTCATCAGCGCATCATGCACTGTGCGGCTGGCGAAAACTGCACCCATCGGAATGGCGCCGTTGGTGAGGCCTTTGGCGGTGGTGACGAGATCAGGAACAACGCCGAAATAATCAACGGCAAATGGTGTGCCGAGGCGTCCGAAGCCGGTGATGACTTCGTCATAGATCACCAGAATGCCGTGCTTGTCAGCGGTCGCGCGAATGCGTTCGAGATAGCCCTTTGGCGGAAGCACAACACCGGCAGAGCCGGACATTGGCTCAACGATGACGGCGGCAATCTTTTCTGCGCCGTGCAGCTGAACCAGACGTTCCAGATCGTCGGCAAGTTCAATGCCGTGTTCTGGCAAGCCCTTGGAGAATGCATTGCGGCCAATATCGAGCGTATGGCGCATGTGATCGGCAGGAATCTGCGGGAAGACGCGGCGGTTGTTGACGAGGCCACCGACAGAAATGCCGCCGAAGCCAACGCCGTGATAACCTTTTTCACGGCCGATGATGAGGGTACGGGTGCCCTGACCAATGGCGCGCTGATAGGCGATGGCGATCTTCAGTGCGGTATCGACCGATTCCGAGCCGGAATTGGTGAAGAACACGCGATCAAGCTTGGCGTCCGGGCCGCCGGGCGCAATGGCTGCGAGCTTTTCGGCAAAGTCGAAAGCGACGTTGTGGCCCATCTGGAAGGTCGGCGCAAAGTCCATGGTCGAGATCTGGCGTTCAACGGCCTGAGTGATCTGCTTGCGGCCATGACCGGCATTGCAGCACCAAAGGCCAGCCGTGCCATCCAGAACCTGATGGCCGTCGACATCGGTGTAATACATGCCCGAAGCGCTTGCGAGCAGGCGTGGGGCGGCCTTGAACTGGCGGTTCGCCGTGAACGGCATCCAGAAGTTATCAAGACTTGGCGCGTTGGTGTTGTTAAGCATTAAGACCTCCTATTTTCAGAACAGGAGGCCATGCATTATCGAAGGCAACAAGTCCTTTTCTCTATAAATTTAACTTATTGAAACTACGTGCTTTGAAATAAAATTTTGTGATATATCGAACATCATAAACAATAAGGGGAACCGTCGATGAGCATCGATATCGGAGGCAGGCTACGCTATGTGCGAATGCGGCAGAATCTGTCTCAGCGAGAACTTGCAAAACGTGCTGGCGTGACCAATTCCACCATATCGCTGATCGAGGCCAATCAGTCCAATCCGTCGGTTGGTGCATTAAAGCGCATTCTGGATGGAATTCCTATCGGAATGGCCGAGTTTTTTGCACTTGAGCCGGATGCGCCGCACAAGGTCTTCTATCAGGCGGATGAACTGGTGGAGATCGGCAAGGGGCCAATTTCCTATCGGCAGGTGGGGGATCATCTGTTTTCGCGCTCGTTGCAAATCCTCAAAGAGCGCTACGAGCCGGGATCGGATACCGGCAAAGTTCTGCTCATGCATGAAGGTGAAGAGGGGGGCATCGTCATTTCCGGTCGCATCGAAGTGACGGTCGGCAGCGAGCGCCGAATCTTGGGGCCGGGCGATGCCTATTACTTCTCAAGCAAGCTGCCGCATCGGTTCAAATGCGTGGGGCCGGTGGCCTGCGAGGTGGTAAGCGCCTGCACACCACCAAGTTTCTAATCCGTTGCCCAAAGTGCCTATAGCGGCACGACCCATGAGCGCTTTATCTGCTGCATCGGGATCTCGGATTTTATATTCCGAACGCCTTTTATCTTGCCGATATATTCCATCTGGAATTTCCTGAAACCTTCCAGATCAGGCGTAATGACGCGCAGCAGAAAATCGCAATCACCCGCCATCAAATGGCATTCGACAATCTGCGGCAGCTTTTCAATCGCCTTCACAAAGCTTGTGACAGTCTCTTCATCTTGGCCTGTCAGCCATATGCGCACATAAACGGTGAAGCCCATTCCGAGCTTCGCAGCATCGACCAGAGCGACATAGCGTTCGATGAAGCCAGCATCTTCCAGCTGCTTCACCCGGCGAAGGCACGGGGAAGGGGAAAGGCCAACACGCTCGGCAAGTTCGGTGTTGTTAATCTTACCTTCCTGTTGGAGTACCCGGAGGATGGCACGATCAATTGCATCAATTGATGTTGGCATTATAATGCGCCTAATGACATATTGTTGATATTTACAGCCAATATTTTGTGTATTAAGAGCGTAAAAGCAACAATAATCTGCACGAATTGACGTATTTTCCCGGTTCGGAATGAGCGCATTGTTGCTCTTCAAAAAGGAAATAGTCGATGCGTAGTATGGATTTTGTCGAGGGGCAAAGCGGCGTCTCCCGGCGATCTGAAGGCCTGCGCGGCCTGCGGGAAGCCATTCCCGTCTGTCTGAGTTTTGTTCCGTTCGCACTGCTCTTGGGCGCACAGGCCACACAAAAGGGTCTGAGTCCGGTTGAAGTGCCGATGATGACAGGTCTTAATTTTGGTGGCGGTTCGGAATTTGCTGCCATTGGTCTTTGGACCTCGCCGCCGCATATCCTGCTGATTGTCGCGATCACATTTCTGGTCAATAGTCGGCATTTCCTGATGGGTGCAGCGCTTGCGCCGCTTATCAAGCATCTGCCGAAGCGCAAGGCTTTTCTGACGCTGTTCTTCATGTGTGACGAGAGCTGGGCCATGGGACTTGCTGATGCGCGCAAGTCGGGCAACCGTTTCAGCATTCGCTATTATTTTGGCGCCGCACTCGGCCTTTACGCAACCTGGATTTTCTTCACGACTGTCGGCGCGCTGGTTGGTCCGGTTCTTGGTGACGTGAAGCGCTTCGGTTTCGATATGGCGTTTCCAGCGGTCTTTATCGTTATTCTTGCCAGCATGTGGAAGGGGCCGGTTGCCGCTCTGCCATGGCTCGTGAGCCTTATTGTTGCGGGCATAACCTATCTGAGCATTCCTGGCGCCTGGTATGTGCCCGCGGGTGTCGCTGCTGGCCTGATCGTGGCCTGGAAGCAGGCAAAGCCAGAATGATGATCGATCCTATCCACGCTCTGACCATATTGCTGATGGCGTCGGTCACTTACATGACCCGCATCGGCGGCTACATTTTCCTTCGAAATCGCACTTTGAGCCCGCGAGCGCAGATGCTGCTGGAAAGCGCGCCCGGCTGCGTGCTGATCAGCGTTATTGCGCCAGAGTTTTTCACCGGTAATCCAGCCGATATGATTGCACTTGCGCTGACAATTGCCGCCGCAACACGGTTTCCGATGCTCGTTACGGTCGTTGTGGCAATTGCATCGGCCGGATTGCTGCGCCATATGATTGGCTGAGTGAACAGCTCAATTATATCGCGCAATGCTAAGGTCGTCGGCGCGTATATCCGGTGTGTTGCCGGATATGAGGTCAGCAAGCAGCTTGCCTGAGCCTGGTCCCATGGTCCAGCCAAGTGTGCCATGGCCCGCATTGATGAACACGTTGTCGTAGCGTGTTGCACCGATGATCGGCGTTGAATCCGGGGTCATCGGACGCAGTCCAGACCAGAAGGTTGCAGCCTTGAGATCGCCACCAGGGAACAGGTCGCTCACCGACAGATCGAGCGTTGCGCGACGTGCAGCGGGCAGGTCTTTGGTAAAGCCGGAGACTTCGGCCATGCCACCCACACGGATGCGGTCGCCAAGGCGGGTGATGGCAATCTTGTAGCTTTCATCAAGCACGGTCGAGACCGGAGCCAGTTCTTCATTGATGATCGGAGCCGTGATCGAATAGCCTTTGACCGGATAGATCGGAGCGTTCAGGCCAAGCGACTTGACCAGAGCGGGCGTGTAGCTGCCAAGTGCCACGACATAGCGATCAGCCGTCAGAACACCTTCTGAAGTCTCAACGCCGGAAACCTTGCCGCCAGAGATCAGCAGCGATTTGATGTCGACGCCGAAGCGGAATTTGACGCCAAGGCCTTCGGCGATTTTGGCCAGTTCATTGGTGAATTTGAAGCAATCGCCGGTTTCGTCATGGGGCAGGCGCAGACCACCGACGAACTTGTCTCTGGCGCGGGCCAGAGCAGGCTCAACCCGCACGCAATCTTCGCGGTCGAGCACTTCAAACGGCACGCCATCCTGACGCAGAACTTCAATATCCTTGCCGATGCCGTCGAGCTGATACTGCTCGCGGAACAGCTGCAAAGTGCCCTGTGTGCGCTGGTCATATTGAATGCCTGTTTCCTCGCGCAGTGCGACAAGGCAATCGCGGCTATATTCGGCCACACGAACCATGCGGGTTTTATTGATCTTGTAGCGACTCTCGGTGCAGTTCGCGAGCATCTGCAACAGCCAGCTATATTGCTTTGGATCTGTGGTCAGGCGGAGAACCAGCGGTGCATGTTTCTGGAAAAGCCACTTGGCGGCTTTCATAGGAACGCCGGGTGCTGCCCATGGCGATGCATAGCCCGGCGAAACCTGCCCGGCATTGGCGAAGCTGGTTTCCAGTGCAGGACCTTCCTCGCGGTCAACGACAGTGACTTCATGGCCAAGCTTGGCCAGATAGTAGGCGCTGGTGACGCCGATGACGCCGCTGCCGAGAATGGTGATCTGCATGTTCGCCTCTTATTATTATGCGTGTGTGCCAGTTTCGCTATCGACGTAAACGCGGGTATAGCGGTGGCCTAACGAAGTCAGGATTTCATAAGGAATGGTGTCACAATCCCGCGCTACATCTTCGAGCCGCTGATGTGGTCCGACGAGTTCGACCAGACTGCCGAGCTTGAGCGTGTCTTCTGGAAGTGCTGTTACATCGAGCGTGATCGAATCCATCGAAACACGACCAACAATCGGCAGGCGCGTGTCGCCATAGAAAGCCGAGCCTTTGTTGCTCAAAGCGCGGAACCAACCATCGGCATAACCGACCGCAATGGTTGCAATCCGCATAGGCTTGCTTGCTACGAAAGTGCCGCCATAACCGACTGCCGCACCCTTATCGATGTCACGCACCTGGATAACACGCGCTGATAGCTCAAGGACCGGCTTCATAGGGTTCTCGCCCCTTTCAGGACCGACGCCATAGAGGGCTACGCCGGGACGGGCGAGATTGTAGTGATAGGTGTTGTCAAGGAAACAGCCGCCGGAATTTGAAAAGGCCACAGGCAGATTTGGCAAACGTGCGAGAGCTGTATTCATGGCCGCAAGCTGGCGGGCATTTGCCGGGTTTTCCGGTTCATCGCCGCTTGCAAGATGGCTGATGACGAATTTTACATCGATATGGTCAAGCAGATGCTGGTCATCGACCAGTTGATCAAGTTCTTTGGCCGACAGACCAAGGCGCGACATGCCGGTATCGATTTGCAGCAGAGCGGGCAGTTTTTCGTCGAGGCTTGCGGCAAGTGCCGACCAGTTTTCAATCTGCTCCAGTGAGTTGAGAACAGGCAGGATGTTCTCACGTGCGCAGGCAGCTTCCGTGCCGGGCTGAAGGCCGTTCAACACATAAAGCGTGGCATCAGGATTGAGAAAAGGGCGGAGCGTAATTGCTTCGCCAAGATGGGCGACGAAGAAATCGCGGCAGCCTGCGTCATAGAAAGCTGGCGCTACGCGGTCGGCGCCCAAGCCATAAGCGTCAGCTTTGACAACAGCAGCTGCGCGGGTTGGCGCGATGCGCTTTGCAATCGTCGAGTAATTGTGACGCAGGGCTGCCAAGTCGATGGTGAGAACACCGCCTGCGGCGAGGTCTCGTTCCGTTTGAGAAAAATGCATCGACATATCGGTCATTTCCAGTGCGCTCGGTTTGTTAGTGGGATGCCTGGAATTTAATCCGCTTCCTCCCAAAAGCACATTGTTTAGGTGTCGGGCTTTTGCGGCTGACTGGTCGCTATTCCTTGCCCCCAAAGCAATAGTAACCATGATAGTCGAAGACTATTCGAATGTTTTTGCATTTTGTCGTAGATTATGCGAATTTTTGCATGATTTACGCACTTATTAGCTCATTGTTCGAAGAATATTCATGGCGACACTGGACAGCATAGACCGGAATATCATCCGTTCTTTAAGACGCGATGGCCGTATGACAAACAGCCAGCTTGCCAGCGAAGTTGGCCTTTCGCAGTCGGCCTGTCTCAGGCGCGTGCAGATACTTGAGGAAAGCGGTGTTATTCGCGGTTATACCGCAATTGTCGGTTCTTCTGGGGGCGATGAGCGGCTGGTTGCAATCGTTCGCATCACGTTGGATCGCCAAACGGAAGAATATCTCAATCGTTTTGAAGAAGCTGTGCGCCGCCATCCGGAAGTGCAGGAATGCTACCTGATGACCGGGGATGCTGATTACATCCTGCGGGTCGAAGCAGAAAACGCGGCCTCCTATGAAATCATTCACAAGGAAATTCTATCACGTCTGCCCGGCGTTGCGCGCATTCATTCAAGCTTTGCAATCCGCACGGTGCTTCTCTCAAAAGCACCGACTGCACGAGCATAAAAAAGCCCGGCAAAATGCCGGGCTTTTCGATAGTGATTAAAGCATGTCGCACTCAAATGCATTCATTTAACGTTCGCGAACATGCGACAGTTAAAAGAATCTAGAGCGAGCGCCATGCGCTCTCTTGGGAACACAAAGGCCGCTCTAATTATCTGTTTTAGAGCGTCGGGCGCTAATCATGCAACACATTGAGCTGCTTTGAAGAAGTTTCGGCACTCTTGTGGCGAAAACAGATCGCAGACGGAGCCGAGGGCTCTCCACAGCTCGTCATAGGTG